>CAYLKW010000042.1:0-16208 GCA_964384245.1 uncultured bacterium | reverse complement strand
CCACCAGAGGCGAATGACGCTGCACAACTGCGGGGTTGTAGACCCCGAGGACATACGGACCTACTTCGCCAGGGGCGGCTACTCCGCGCTGGACCGCGCGCTCTTTCGCATGAGCCCAGAAGAAGTCATTCGAGCGGTTTCCAGATCACGCCTGCGCGGACGCGGCGGCGCCGGTTTCATGACCGGCACGAAGTGGGAACTGACCCGTCAACAGCCCGGGGCGCGGAAGTACATCATCTGCAACGGGGACGAGGGAGACCCCGGCGCCTTCATGGATCGGAGCATCATGGAAGGCGACCCCCACGCGGTAATCGAGGGGATGCTACTTGCCGGGTACGCCGTGGGAGCCTCGGAAGGGTACGTCTACGTGCGGCACGAGTACCCGCTGGCCGTGCAACGGCTCAAGCGGGCGGTGGAGGAGGCGACCACCTGGGGGTTGCTGGGCCCTTCTGTGTTGGGAACCCGGTTCGCGTACCAGATCCAGGTGCGCGAGGGCGCCGGAGCCTTCGTGTCCGGGGAGGAAACCGCGCTGATCCGCTCCGTCCAGGGCGAGCGGGCTGTGCCATACATGCGCCCTCCGTACCCCAGCGAGCGCGGGCTCTGGGGCTACCCCACCTGCATCAACAACGTTGAAACCCTCGCCACAATCCCGCTGATCATCATGCGGGGTCCGGGATGGTATGCCGGATTGGGGACGTCCAACAGCGGAGGGACCAAGGTCTTTGCCCTGACCGGCGCCATCCAGAACACCGGCCTGGTAGAGGTGCCGCTGGGAACCTCGCTGCGGCACGTTGTGGAGAACATCGGGGGTGGACCGCGCCCCGGACGCCGGATAAAGGCCGTACAGATCGGAGGGCCCTCAGGCGGGTGCCTGCCGGAATCCTTGCTTGACACCCCTGTGGACTACGAGGACCTGGGGGCAACCGGCTCCATCATGGGCTCCGGTGGGCTAGTGGTGGCAGACGACACAACCTGCATGGTGGACTTGGCGCGCTACTTCCTGAGCTTCACGCAGGACGAGTCGTGCGGCAAGTGCATTCCATGCCGGATAGGGACCCGCAAGATGCTGGGGATACTCACCCGGATCACCTTGGGCGAGGCCAAGCCCGACGACATTAGCCGGTTGGAGCAGGTGGCCCAGACCGTGCGCACCTCCTCGCTGTGCGGCCTGGGCTTGACCGCGCCGAACCCGGTAATGACGACGCTTCGGTACTTCAAAGATGAGTATGCGGCCCACGTTCAGGACCGGCACTGCCCGGCCGGGGCGTGTGAGGCATTGAGGTGATGGCGATGGCGATCCTAACGATCAATGGACGGACGGTGGAAGCAAGAGAAGGGGCCACCGTGCTGGAGGCCGCGCTGGGGGCCGGTTTCGAGGTCCCGCGTCTATGCGACCATACCGAGTTGACCGCTTGGGGCGGTTGCCGGCTGTGCCTGGTTGAGGTCGAAGGGTACCCCGCGACCATGCCGAGTTGCGGGCTTTCAGCTAGGGACGGCATGGTTGTTACCACGCACAGCGACCGGCTTACGGTCCAGCGGCGCGAGGTGCTCGATCTCCTGCTATCCGATCACCCGCTCAATTGCGTCATTTGCGAGAAGGCGGGCGCCTGTGACCTGCAGCGCTATGCCTACGAGTTTGGTCTTGCCGAGAGCAGCCACGAGAAGGAGATCGCGCGCAAGCTCTACCAGGACGAGAACGCGTTTCTCGTGCGGGACCACCAGTACTGCATCCTCTGCACGCGCTGCGTGCGCGTCTGCGACGAGATCGTGGGCGCCAGCGCGATCGAGGTGGCGCAGCGCGGGTTTGAGGCGTTCGTGGCCACGCCGTTCGACGCACCGCTCGTGGAGACGCCGTGCACCTTCTGTGGCAACTGCGTCCAGGTCTGCCCGACCGCGGCGTTGGTGCCGGTGGATCGCATCGGCAAGGGACGCGAATGGGATCTCACGCGCACCCGTACCGTCTGCCCGTACTGCGGCACCGGCTGCGGTATCGAGGTAGCCACTCGTGGCGGCGAGGTCGTGTCCGTTTCAGGCTACGGCGCGCCTGCTAACGGCGAGTTCCTCTGCACAAAGGGCCGATTCGGCCTGGGGTTCGTGGGACACCCGGACCGACTGCGCCGACCGCTCATCCGGCGTGATCTGGCCCACTCCGTCGGACTCGTGGACACGCCTCCGCCCGCGGCGCTGGGCCGCTCCCCGTTGGGTCGCGCGCCTGCGGCAGGGGAGACGCACGTCGAGGTGGACTGGGAGGTCGCCCTGGACCTGGTCGCCGATCGTCTGGCCGCAATCGTGAGGGAATCGGGTCCCGACTCCCTCGCCGGGATCGGCTCGGCCTTGTGCACCAACGAGGACAACTACGCTTTCCAGAAACTGGTGCGCGGGGTGATGGGCACCAACAACGTGGATCTCTGCGCCAGGGTCTGACACGCTCCCTCGGTGGCCGGTCTGGCCGCCGCCTTCGGAAGTGGAGCAATGACCAACAGCATCCGGGAGATCAGGGATGCCGATTGCATCCTGGTGACCGGTTCCAACACCGGCGAGGCGCACCCGGTCATCTCCTACGAGGTGGTCCGCGCAACCAAGCGCGGGGCGACGCTGATAGTGATTGACCCTCGCAGGATCAGTCTCACCCGGCACGCTGCGTTGCACCTTCGGCCGTCACCTGGCACCGACCACGCCCTGTACCTGGGGATGCTGAACGCGATTGTGACCAATGGCTGGCTCGACCGGGAGTTCATCGCCGCCCGCACCGAGGGCTTCGACGTGTTTGCCCAATCCCTGGAGGCCTGGACCCCGCAGGCCGCATCGGCGGCCTGCGAGGTGCCCGCCGAGCAGATCGTCGAGGCAGCCCGGATGTATGCGCTGGGGTTGCGCCGGGTCGCTGCGGAAGAGGCCGCGAACACGACGAGGCGCGGGGCGTCCACCATCCTCTACGGGATGGGCATAACGGAACGCTCCAATGGCACCGAGCTGGTCAAGACGCTGGCCAACCTGGCCATGGTGACCGGGCAGATCGGCCGCCTCTCTACCGGGGTCAACCCGCTGCGAGGGCAGGTGAACGTGCAGGGTGGCTGCGACATGGGCTCGCTGCCCAACGTCTACCCCGGCTACCAGCAGGTCTCCGACCCCGCGGTGCGCGCCAAGTTCGCGCGCGCCTGGGGGGAGCGCCGATCCAGGGCCGGCCGCGAACTGACCCTGCCCGAGAGGCCTGGGCTGACCTTCATCGAGATGATCCGTGCCGCCGCCGACGGGCGGATTCGGGCGATGTACATCATGGGCGAGAACCTCATGATGACCAACCCCGACGCCACCCTGATGGAGCGGGCCATGCGCTCGCTCGAGTTCCTGGTCGTGCAGGAGATCTTCCTGACCGAGACCGCCCAACTGGCGCACGTGGTCCTGCCCGCGGCGTCATTCGCCGAGAAGAGCGGCACCTTCACCAACACTGAGCGGCGGGTGCAGCTCGTTCGCCCGTTTGCAGCCGCCCCGGGCGAGGCCCGGCCCGACTGGGAGATACTCTGCCAGGTTGGGAAGCGGTTGGGCAAGAGACTGCGCCGGCCACTGCGCTGGGAGTACAACTCAGCGGCCGAGATCATGCGCGAGGTGGCCGCGCTCTGCCCGATCTTCGGCGGCATCACGCACGAACGGCTTGAGAAGGTGGGGCTGCAGTGGCCTTGCACCTCCAGTGAGCACCCTGGAACGGTGTACCTGCACGAGGGGCAGTTCTCGCGGGGCAGGGGGCGGTTCCACGCGACCTCCCCGGCACCCCCGTTCGAGCCCACCGATGACGCCTACCCGCTGGTGCTTTCCACCGGTCGAATCCTGTACCATTACAACGGCGGGCCCATGACGCGGAGGGCCGCGCCCCTGGACTGGCGCGAGCCGAGGGCCTACGCTGAGATCAACCCGGTGGATGCTGAGCGCGCTGGCGTGCGCGACGGCCAGGCATGCCTGATCAGCAGCAGGCGCGGCAGCATTCGGGTTCAGGCCCGTGTGGGGGAGGTTGTGCCCGTGGGGATGATCTACGTGCCGTTCCACTTCCGTGAGGCCGCGGCCAACCTGCTCACCCACGCTGACAGGCTGGACGCCGGCGCCAAGACACCGGAGTTCAAGTTCGCGGCGGTGCGCCTGGAGCGGCTGCGGGCCGAGCGCGCGGGCGCTGCCGGGGGGCCACACCCGCCGCCCGAGTAGGGCAGACGCATGCGGCTGCACCTGAAGATCTCCCTGTGGACGGTCGCCATCATCGTGGTGGTGGGCGGGGTTTCGGTCTACGCCCTCTACGCGTTCCAGCAACGCGCCTCAATTGAGCAGTTCGAGGTGATGGCGCACACGCTCAAGACGACCATCCTCAACAGCCTAGAGATCACGATGGTGCGCAACAACCAGGAGGAGATGCGCGAGATCATCCGCCTGATCAAGCGCGAGGAGATGATCCGCGACGTGACCATCTACTCGCGTGACGGCCGCGTGTGGGCCTCGTCAGGAGTGCGTACCGGTGTGCCTGCGCGGGAGGCCACGGCCTTCCAGAAGGCGGCCGGCGGCCAGACGCGCCTGACCGTGGAGGACCAGGGCGGGGGCGAGCTCGTGGTGCTCACCCCGGTCTTTAACAAGCAGGCGTGCCATGCCTGTCACGCCGCCGATCCGCCGGTGTTGGGCGTGATCAGCGTCTCGCTCTGGACGGTGCCGATCGCCAGCCACCTGCGCCGCAGCGCCCAACTGCTGGGCGGCGTGGTGGCCTTCACGTTCTTGCTGGCTCTGGGCACCTTGAGCCTGCTCCTCGGCAGGCTCGTGCTGGATCCCCTCGCGGCGATGGTCACCGCGGTGCGGCAGGTCGCGGGCGGCCAGTACAACGCGCGCGTTGAAGTACGGGGGCGGGACGAGCTCGGCGTGCTTGCCGAGTCGGTGAACGAGATGGCGGAGCGCATAGACCATTACACCGCGGCCCTGAACACCCAGATTGGCGAACTTACCTCGCGGCTGGCAAGCATGGGGATCTTCGGGCGCGCCCTGACCGGGGCTTCGGATCTCTCCGCGGCGATGGACGAGATGGCCAAGGGCCTTCGGGAAGTGCTGCGGGCCGACCTGGCCGCAGTGTACCTCCACGAAGACGGCAACCTCCGGCTGTCAAGCCGGTCTGGCGAGGGCTTCCTGCCGGTCCAGGTGCTCTTCGGGGAGGGAGCCGTGGGAGGCGCCGCGGCGATGCGTCGGTTGGTGCAGCTGCCCGGGGGTGAGCGCGGGACCGCCTTGGCCGCCCCGCTACTGGCCAAGGACAGATTACTTGGGGTGCTTGTGGTTGCGCGGCAATCGGCGTGGCCGTTCGTCGAGGCGGATGCCAACCTGATGGTTACCCTGTCCAACCAGCTCGCGATCGCCATGGAGAACGTGCGGCTCTTTGAAGAGGTGCGCATCAAGGAAGCGCACAGGGGAGAGCTGCTCAGCAAGTTGATCACCGCTCACGAGGACGAGCGGCGCCGGATAGCCCGCGAGCTGCACGACGAGGTTAGCCAGTCGCTGACCGGGCTGCTGATGGGCATCACCGCGGCCGAGGGCATTCAGGACCCAGCCGCGGTGCGGCAGCGCCTGGACGCGATCTATTCCTCCACCGAGGCCACCCTCGAGGAGGTTCGGAAGCTAATCTACGACCTGCGCCCGACCGCCCTGGACGACCTGGGCCTGGTCTCGGCGGTTCGGGTCCACGCCAGGGACCTGCTGGAGACCGCGGGCGTGGACCTGGCTTTCGACGCCTCCGGGTTTGGCCACCGCCGCTTGCCCGCGGCGGTGGAGACCACCGTGTTCCGCGTGGCCCAGGAGGCCATCACCAACATCGCGCGCCACGCGCGGGCGCGTTCGGCTGCGGTACGCCTGACGCTGAAGGGCGGAGTTCTCACCCTGGTCGTGGAAGATGACGGTGTGGGGTTCGATCTGGCCGGCGCCGTCGGCCATCGGCCAGACCGCAGGGTGGGCATCCTGGGCATGCAGGAGCGCGCCGCGTTGATCGGAGGCGAACTGCGCATAGACTCTGGGCTCGGGCACGGGACCCGCGTGGAGCTGACCGCGCGGATACGGGAGGATGAGGCGTGATGGCTGAACGGGTCCGAGTGCTGATCGTTGATGACCACGCCCTGGTGCGCGAGGGCATCAAGTCGTTGCTGCAAGATGTCCCAGAGATCGAGGTGATAGGTGAAGCCGGGGACGGGTTCGCGGCGATCGAGGAGGCGCGCCGCCTTCGGCCGGACGTCGTGCTGATGGACATTGCCATGCCGCGGATGACAGGCGTAGAGGCCACCAGGCACATACGGGAAGAGATGCGTGAGGTGCAGGTGGTGGCGCTGACGATTCACGATAACGAGGAGTACCTCTTCCAGATGCTGAGGGCGGGGGCGGCCGGCTACGTGCTCAAGAAGGCCCATCCGTCGGAAATGCTCACCGCGATCGAGGCGGCGATGCGTCAGGAGACCTACCTCACGCCGGCGATGGCCAAGGGCCTGGTGTCGGACTACCTGCGGCGCGTCCGCACCGGCGAGGAGCAGACGACCTACCGCGACCTCACCGACCGCGAGCGCGAGGTGCTCAAGCTCATCGCCGAAGGGTACACCAACCCCGAGATCGCCAAGCTGCTGCACATCAGCGTCAAGACGGTGCAGGCGCACCGCGGGCACATTATGGAGAAGCTCGACCTGCACCGCCCCGCGGCGCTCATCATGTACGCGATCCGCAAGGGGTTGGTCGAGACGGACGGCTAGGAGGGGGACATGCGGACAATCGCGTACCAGGACGTCGCGGAGACCGCGAAGCGGCTGTGCACTGACGCCAACGTCTACCTGGGAGAGGATGTGCTCGGGCTTCTTCGCTCCGCCCGGGAACAGGAGCCCTCGGCGCTCGGCCGGCGCGTGCTCGACGAGATACTAGAGAACAACCGGATAGCCGCCACCGAGGCCGTGCCCATGTGCCAGGACACCGGGACGGCCTTCATGTTCGTGGAGCTGGGCGACGAGGTCCGCGTGGCCGGCGGATCGCTGCGCGACGCCCTTGACGAGGGTGTGCGCCGGGGCTACACGGAGGGGTATCTGCGGAAGTCCATGGTTTCGGATCCGCTCCGGCGCCGGAACACCGGCGACAACTCCCCTGCCGTGGTGCACGTCGAGCTCGTCCCAGGCGACCGCGTGCGCATGGCCCTTCTGCCCAAGGGCGGCGGCGCGGAGAACATGAGCCGGATGACCATGCTGACCCCTGCCGACGGCGAAGGGGGCGTGCGGGCCTTCGTGATCGAGACGGTGGAGAAGGCCGGCCCCAACCCCTGTCCGCCCGTGGTGGTTGGGGTTGGAATCGGCGGGACCTTCGACACCGTCGGCTTCCTGGCCAAGCGGGCGCTGATCCGGAAGGCAGGCGAGCGCCACCCCGATTCCTTCTACGCCCGCATGGAAGAGGATCTCCTGGCGGCCATCAACGCGCTGGGCGTGGGTCCTATGGGATACGGGGGCGCGACCACCGCCCTCGACGTGCGCATCGAGGTCTACCCCTGCCACATCGTGAGCCTACCGGTGGCGGTTAACCTGCAGTGTCACGCGGCGCGCGTGGCCCGCGCCGAACTCTGAGATCATGGAGATGGCGCCCATGAACCCGAAACGCCTGACGACGCCCTGGTCCGATGCGACCGTGGAAGGGCTGCGCGCCGGGGATCTCGTGCTAATCAGCGGCGTGATCTACGGGGCACGGGACGCTGCGCACAAGCGCCTGGTGGAGGCGCTTGAGCGTGGCGAAGCACTGCCCGCCGATCTGCGCGGCCAGATTGTCTACTACGTGGGTCCGACGCCGGCGAGGCCCGGTCAGGTGATCGGCTCGGCCGGGCCGACCACCAGCACGCGCATGGACACCTACACGCCCACGCTCCTGGCCCAGGGACTGAAGGGTATGATCGGCAAGGGCTACCGCTCCAAGGCCGTGCTGGAGGCCATGCAGCGGCATCGAGCCGTCTACATGGCGGCGACCGGCGGCGCCGGGGCGCTCCTGGCGCGCTGCTTCACACGCGCCGAGGTGGTCGCCTACGAGGACCTCGGTCCGGAAGCCCTGTTTCGGTTCGAGGTAGCCGACTTCCCCGCCATCGTCGTGAACGACGCCTTCGGGGGAGACCTGTACGCTGAGGGGAAGAAGGCCTTTAGCGCAGCCAGCCCTGGATGACGTTCCTGGCCCGCTCCACCATGGCGGGCAACGCAGCGCGCACCGGTTCCGAGATACCCGCGCCAATATAGACTTCGGGCGCGCGCTCCACCGCCACCACGCGGATCTCCTGTGGCATGTCCAGCCCCACGGCGGCGCCTATTGCAAGGGCCTCGCCGTATCCCACGTAGTGCGCTGAGGGGCTGCGGACCACCGAGGGCTCCAGGGAGAACTCACTGATCGTCCCCGGCTGCCCGCCGGTGGTCTGGCTGTCCACCAGCAACACGCGGCGGGCGCCTACTACCTCATCCAGGAGGGCCAGGCCTGACCGCACGCCCGTCCGGACCACCAGGCCGTCTTCCCGCAATGCTTCGGCAACCAGCAGCCCTGCGGCATCGTCCCCGAGCAGATCGTTCCCAATGCCCAGTACAAGAAGGTTCGTGTCGCTCATCGCTTGATCTGACGCACGAGTTCTCCCGCGCTGTCGTAGACCGAGGCCTCCAGCGGCATCTCCCCTGGCAGCGAGTGCGTGGCGCACCCGTGGCACGGATCGTAGGCCCGGAAGGCCATCTCGACCATGTTGAGGAGGCCGTCGTCCACCTGGCCCTTGTGGATGACGCCCTTGGCGGCGCTGTCAACGGACATGGCGATGCGCGCAGCGTTGTTCTGGGTGGCGACGATGAGGTTGGCCCGGGTGATGATCCCTCGCTCATCGGTCTCGTAGTGATGGATCAGCGTGCCCCGGGGGGCTTCCACGATGCCCACGCCGACCGAGGGCTGCCTCGTGGGCAACACGCGCAGCGCGGTGCTGGTAATCTCTGGGTCATCGGTCAGTTCCACCAGGCGCTCGGCGGCGTAGAGCAGCTCGATCACCCGGGCCCAGTGGTTGGCCAGGGTGTGGTGCACCGGCTTGCCGCCCAGCGTGGCGTAGAACTCCTCGTAGGCCTGCTGCGCCAGGGGCGTTGCCATGCCGTCCGCCGCGTTCAGGCGCGCCAGCGGCGCCACGGCGTAGACGCCGCTTTCCGGGCCTTCAACGAAGCCCTTCCACCCGACCGGCTTCAGGTAGCAGAACTTGACGTAGCTCCACGGCTCCACGCGCTCCGCGACGTAGTCCAGGTAGTCCTGCGGCTTGAACTTGGCGTACTCCCGCCCTGAAGGATCCACCACGCGGATCATGCCATCGTAGAAGTTGACCTTGTTGTTGACGTCCACCATGCCCATGTAGTAGGTCCGGTGGGTGTAGGCGTCGGAGGTAATGAGACGGACGTAGTCGGGGTTCGCCAGCACCACCTTGCGGAAGACGTCGAGGGTGAACTTCGCGAACTCCACCGAGCGGGCCGCGACCTCCCGGAAGCGGGGAAGATCATCCGGGGCGATCCCCTTGGCAACCCCGCCGGGCAGTCCCATGACCGGGTGGATCGTCTTGCCGCCGAGGTAGGTTTCCAGGTCGCGGAGCTCGCGGCGCATCGCGATAACCTGCTTGCCGACCTCGATCCCGACGGCGGCAATGACCCCCAGGACGTTACGTTGCTCCTTGGGGGCGGTGGGCCCTACGACGAAGTCCGGACCGCCCAGGAAGTAGAAGTGCAGCGCGTGGTCCTCGACCATGAAGAGCGAGTAGTCGAGTTCGCGGATCTTCTTGGCCGCGGGCGGGGGCTCCACCTTGTAAAGGTCGTCCAGCGCCTTGACCGACGCCATGTGGTGGGCGAGCGGGCAGACCCCGCAGATGCGGGAGGTGATCTGCGGCATGTCCTCGGCAGGGCGGCCACGGGTGAAGGTCTCAAACCCGCGCAGCTCCGGCACCTGGAAGTAGGCGCGCTCAACCTCTCCCGCCTCGTCCAGATGGATGTCTATCTTGCCGTGCCCTTCCAGGCGCGTGATTGGATCAATTACCACCCGCCGTCGCTGGCTATAGGCCTGGTCTGCGCGCTCCTTGCCCGCTTCCCATGCCTGCTGTGCGGCCTCGGAGATCTCCTTGGTCATCGTCCCTCACCGGGTCCTTTCTCGCAGCATCTATAGCGCAAATGCGGGTGCCACTAGCTCCGTGCCTATGCCCAGCTTCTTTGCGGGTATTCCCATCGCGAGCCCGAGCAACTGCGTGAAGTAGAGGACCGGCAAGGAGAGATCCGTGCCGAACTCGCGATTCACGTGCCGTTGGTAGCACTCCAGGTTGAGCTGGCAGAGCGGGCAGACGGTTGCGATCACCTGGGCGCCACGATCCACCGCGTTCTGGAGCAGGTCGCGCACCATGGTCAGCGCCGCCTTGCGGTTGGTTACGATCAGGGAACCGCCGCAGCACCGCAGTTTGAGCGGGTAGTCGGTGGGGGTGGCGCCTACGGCGGAGAGCAGGTCCTCGAAGAACCGGGGATGCTCGACGTCCTCCCGGTCCTTCTGAGGCCTGACCACCTGGCAGCCATAGTAGGGCGCCACGCGAAGGCCTTTCAACGGGCTGGTGACCCGCTTCTTGATCTCGTCGAGCCCCAGGTCCTTCACGAAGACCTCTATCAGGTGCCGCACCTGGATGCTCCCCGAGAACGCCAAGTTGTCTTCCTGCAGGGCGTAGTTGATGTGCTCCGCCAGATCAGGGTCTTCCTTCAGGTGCGCGTTGGTGAAGTACATGTTCTTGTAGCATCCGCTGCAGGGCGCCACAAGGTCCAGGCCCTCCTTCTCGGCAATGGCCAGGTTGCGCGCCGACAGCGTGTGCGCAAGGAGCTCGTCAACGTGGAAGTACGCGGTGGCGCCGCAGCAGTTCCAGTCCTCCAGCTCCTTGAGCTCCAACCCCAGCCGTTGCGCAACCTCCATGGTGGAGAGGTGGTAGGATGCCGCCATCTTTTCAAGGGAGCAGCCCGGGTAGTAGCTGTAGGCCTTCATGCCGCCCTCCCCATCGGGATGATCCGGCTGAGGATCCCCCTGAACCTGGCCGACCGCTTGAGTCTCTTGGGGAAGAGGGGCAGTCTCCCCTTCATGAAGAGGGCCAGGGCGTTGCGGGCGTCGTAGAAGAACGTCCTCAGACCGTAGTGGAAGAGGTACGGTGTGGCCAGCGCGGGCTCGAAGGACTTCCCGTTCTTCAAGATCATCCTCGCGAACCGCCTGGAGAAGTCCGCCCCGATCGAACCCCTCTTGAAGTGGTTTCTCCACATGGAGTAGCGCTTGAGGCCGTACATCATGCCCGCGATGTCAATGCCCGCCGGGCATCTCACGGTACACTGGTAACACGAGGCGCAGCACCAGAAAGCGTTGCTCGACAGCACGGGCTTCCTGAGGTCTGCCCGGATCAGGGCGATGATGTTGCGCGGCGAGTGGTCCATGAACTCTGCCGCCGGACAGGTTGAGGAGCAGGTGCCGCACTGAATGCAGCTCTGCACCGGGTTCGTCTCCGCGTTGTACAGGAGGTTGACAATCTCACTTGAGAAAGAGAGTTTTGCTGGCATCGGATCTTCTCCCCACTTTCTACTATACTACTTCTGTGCTTTGCGCTTTGCCGCGAGTTCAATCAGGGCGCTTACCTTGTCCAATAGAAGCTGGGGCTCCACCGGTTTCTCCACCAACTCGTCCACCGGAAGGAGGTGGGGGTGGAGGGGCTGGCCTGGGAAGAGGAAGGCGATCTGTTCTCGCAGCCCCGTGATTATCAGCACCGGGATCTGGCTCAGGATGGGGTCCTTTCTTAGCTTGCGCGCCACCATGATCCCCTCTGCGCCCCGCCCCATCATTATGTCCAGCAGCAACAGGTCGTAGGGCTTGGTCTTGAGCGCCTCGAGGCCAGACCTAGGGTTGTAGGCGGCGTCAACCTCGTAGCCCGCGGACTCCAGTATGGACTTGATCCCTTCCACGAAGTCGGGATCGTCATCTATGATCAGCAGTTGCTTACCTTGGTTCATGTCGCACGTCCCCCTTGCGGATTCTCCGGCGCGCCGGCCTCCGGAGTATGATGCGTTCCCGTACCAGAACCCCCCGCCGGCAAGGCGATCACAAAGGTGCTGCCTTCGCCCAGCTTGCTGGTCACACTGATCGTTCCGCCGTGGGCCTCGACGATGCGCCGGGTGATGGCGAGGCCCAGCCCTGCTCCGGCCTCGTCTCCTGCTCCGGCCCGGCCCCTGTAGAAGTTCCCGAAGATGTACGGCAGCTCGTCTTCGGCTATGCCGATGCCCGAGTCTCGGACCGCGACCAGTATTTGATCCGTCTGCTCCTCGGCGTCCACGTTCACCGTGCTGCCCGATCGCGAGTACCTTATCGCGTTGCCAATCAGATTGACCAGCGCCTCAACCAGGGTGCCTTCGTCTCCGTGCACGGGACCCAGCGGTTCCTCGATGGAGACGACGATCTCGATGTCCTTCCGCACGGCGTAAGGGTAGACGTTTTCGACCGCCTTCGAGATCGCGGCCTCAACGGAAGTCGGGCCGAAGTTCTCCTTGATGCTTGCAATGTCGCTGGAGATCGCCCTGAGCCAGGTGTGGATCATCTCTAGGAGGTCGTTGATCCTGGACTTCATCCTCTCCAGGCGGGCCATCTGGGCTTCGTTGACCTGGTCCGACAGCTCCTGCATCAGCCGAATTAGATTCTGCTGAACGGCGCTGAGCGGGGCCCTGAGCTCGTGAGAGATGATGGCCGCGAAGTTCTCCTGCAGCAACTCCTTCTCGCGCCTGAGCGCTATCGTCTCGAGGACGAGCTCTCGCTTCTCTATGCCCCTCCTTGTGATCAGCCGGAACTCGTCAGGGGTGAAGGGCTTGGGGAGGAAGTCGTATGCGCCCTTCTGCATCGCTTCCACGGCAGAGGCCAGAGTGGCATAGCCGGTGATCACGATTGTCACGATTGAGGGGTCGAGGGTGCGGATTCTCTCCAGCACCTCGAACCCCGAGATGCCGGGCATCTTGAGGTCCACGAACACGAGGTCCGGCCGGAACTCCGCCACCTGCCTCAGGCCAATCGAGCCGTCGGTTGCCGTCCTCGTGGCATACCCACTGCCCTCGAGGATCCGGCTGCACGAGTCCAGCACGACTTCCTCGTCGTCTATGATAAGTATCCTGGGTTTGATCTCCACCTGTTACGCTTCCCCGGCAGTCTTGACGGGCAGCCTTACCATGAACGACGTCCCTTTCCCCTCTTCGCTCTCCACCAGGATCGTGCCGCCGTGCTCCTTGACGATTCCGAAGCTGATCGCCAGCCCCAGCCCGGTGCCGTGCCCCTGGTCCTTGGTGGTGAAGAAGGGATCGAATATCCTCTCCATGTCCTCCGGGCGGATGCCGTGCCCGGTATCGGCAATCGCAACCTCGAGGTGCCTGTCGTCGGGTTCAATCCGTGTGGACAGCGTCAACCGCCCCACGCCGTCCATCGCCTCGGCGGCGTTGATGATCATGTTCATGAAGACCTGCTGAATCTGGGCGGGGTCCACGACGGCCAGCGGCAGCCCCTCCTGGAGCTCCCTGACGACCTGGATGTTGTGGAACAACGCCTGGTTCTCGACCAGCGCGACGCACTGTTGCAGTATGGAGTTGACGTCCGAGGGGCGCTTGTGAGGCTTCACCGGCCGTGCGTAGTCCAGCAGTCCCCGGACGATGTCCCGGCAGCGACCCGCCTGGTCCACGACCTTGCCGAGGGTTTCGCGCAGTTGCCCTTCGGGTGGGGTCTTCTCTAGGAGCAGGTGGGTGTAGGCGATGATTCCCTGGAGGGGGTTGTTCAGCTCGTGGGCCACTCCGGCGGCGAGCTGTCCGGTGATCGCCAGCCTCTCGGACTCCATGATCCTCCTTTGCGTGTACTCCTTGAGCTGAGTGTCCCTCTTCCTCAGGGCGGAGGCCATGGTGTTGAAGCTGTCTGCCAGATCCTGCAGCTCGTCGTTGGTACGGATCTCCACGGCTGCGTCCAGGTTGCCGTTGGCCACTTCCTTCGATGCGGAGACCAGTTGCCGCACTGCCGCGGAGACCCTGCGTGAGATGAAGTAGGACACGCCCATGGACAACAGGGCGCCCGTGAGCGTCAGCGCCAGGAGCGTGGACACCGCCTGCTTCCTGAGGTCCACGTACTTGCGTTCCAGAACGCCCACGTAAAGAATCCCAATTATCTTGTGGTTGAGGCTCTTGATCGGCTCGTAGGCGGTGATGTACCAGTTGTTGACCACGTAGGCCCGGCCGATCCAGGGGTTCCCCGACACGACAACCTGATCGTAGACGTCCTCCGCGATCCGCGTTCCTACTGCCCTTGTGCCGTCGGCGGCCATGACGTTCGTTGAGATCCTCACGTCGTTCAGGAAGATCGTGGAGGTCCCTATGTCCTCGCCCTTGTACTCCATGCCCTGGAAGACAGTCTGCTTGATCTTGTCCACGACCTCGAAGTTCCGGTTCAGCAGGATCCCGCCGTACAGCACCCCGAGCAGGTTGCCGTGGGGATCCAGAACCGGGGCTGCCGCCATCAGCATCATGCCCGCGGTCTCCTCCGCGACCTCCCGGGGTGCGGCCATGGGCGTTTCGACGATCTTGAAATAGGCCTGCTCAGCGAGGGCAGGAGATTCCCTGCGCAGGTCGGCCGAGGGAACCACCGACACCGCCGCTGCGGGTCTCCTGCTCTGCATGACGGCCGCCACAAGCTCGTAATGGCTCACGTTGTCCCCTGTGATGCGAGGAGGGCGGGTCCTTGCCAGGACCCTGCCGAACCTGTCGGTGAGCGTGAGTACGTCAAGCCGTTCCCTCTCCCGGATCCTGCCAAGCTCCTCTGCGAGATGGTCGGTCTCCCCGGACAGCAGCGCGTCCCTGACGAAGAACCTCTCGGCGGTGAGCCGGACCGTGTCACTGATGTGCCTCAACCTGCCGTGCAGGATCTCACGGCCCGCGTTGAGGCTGTTGCGCACGGTCCCCTGGGCCTCAGACATGATGATCGTGCCGATGAGGTGGGTCCCCACGACGGCAAAGACGGCTATGGCGATCCCGATGATCAGCAGGTAGCTGATGATCAGCTTGGTGCCTATGGGCACCGTGCCACCGTTCCTGCGCGCGGAGATGAACCCAGGCAGGTACTTCCCGCTGATTCTCCTCAGGGTACTGGCCATCGCGCTTTCCTTGCTTCGTCCTTCTCAACCTCCTATTGTGCGGCTTCGGCCGGGGCGGCCTGCGACACCTTGCGCCGCAGGCGCGAGGCCGGGAGCGAGTACCGGTAGAACGTGCCCACCGGGTCTGGAATCGTGGAGAGAACGGCCTCGATTACCTCCGGGGTGCTGGCGTCGAAGGCGGAACCCACGGCGGAGACCAGCTTGGCGCCAACATCGTGCACGCGCGACGTCGGTCCAAAACACCCGGTGCACGGCATGTGTCCCTGTGGACACAGGGCTTCGCAACCGGCCCGCGTGGCCGGCCCCAGGCACAGCAACCCCTGCGACAGCAGGCAGGTTTCGGGGTCAATCAGCACCTGGTGAGGGCGTTTGAAGCTGGCCAGGAGCAGCCGGTCGGGCTTCGTGGCCTTCAGGTGGCACTGGTCGCACAGCGCAATGTCGGGCGCCAGCACGCTCCCCTTGGGTGGGAGGGCGCCGGAGAGGATCGCCCCGACCGCGTCCATCAGAAGCTTGGGGGTGGGAGGGCAGCCGGGGAGGTAGTAGTCAACCTCCACGACCTGATCCAGGGTGCGTACGGTATCGCGGAAGGCCGGGAGTGTCGTCATGCGGCCGTTCTCCTGCCAGGCCTCCTGGGGCCGCGTGCCCTCCGGGTTGACCACCGAGGGGGCCTCGCTGTAGCTACCGCGGAGGATCATCTCGCGGTCCAAGAGGTTGGCGAGCCCTGGGATTCCTCCCAGGTGGGAGCACGCGCCGAACGCGATCAGGAACTGTGCCTTGCGCCGCAGCAGGTGTGCCATCTCCTCCTGCTCCGAGGTGCGGACGGCGCCGTTGACGAAGGCGACCGCAATGGATCCATCCGGCCGCGCCTCCACGTCGCTCCGCTTGAAGTCCAGGGCAACCGGCCAGAAGACTATGTCCACGGCATCCACGACCGCCAGGACTCCGTCGGCCAGGTCAACGACCGCCTCCTCGCATCCACCGCACGCGGCGCACCAGTAGAAGGCGACCTGCGGCT
>CAYLKW010000041.1:0-16342 GCA_964384245.1 uncultured bacterium | reverse complement strand
TGAAGGAGATCACCCACATCATCGGCAAGGTCTACCGCCGGACCGCGATCCTGGTGGACGACATCGTGGACACCGCGGGCACGCTGGTAGCGGCCAGCGCGGCGCTGATCGGCCGCGGGGTGGAGGAAGTCTACGCCTGCTGCTCCCACGCGATCCTTTCGAGTCCGGCCATTGATCGTCTGGCCGCGAGCCCGATCCGGGAACTGGTGGTCACGAACACCGTGCCGGTCTCGGTTTCCAAGCGGATCGACAAGGTGCGCATCGTGTCCATTGCTCCCATGCTCGCCGAGGCGATCGGGCGGATTCACGAAGACCGTTCTGTCAGCACGCTTTTCGGCGGGCCTGCAGCTCCTTAGGAGAGCCGCGTGCCGGAGATAGGGTGGTCCATCCCGGGGTTTCTTGCCGTTGGTCTCGTGGCGCTGGCGGCGACGAACGCGCTCACGCCCGCCGTGCGCCGGATGGCGCGGCGCCTCGGCGCCATTGACTACCCGGGCGGTCGCCGGATCAACACCCGGCCTACCCCGCGACTGGGCGGCGTGGCGATCTTCCTCGGGTTCACCGCTGCCGCTGTCGTGGCCATGGTCGTGACCCGGCCCATCGAGCTCGTCGGGACCGGGGCCGAGCTGTTCATCCGCATTCCCATCGCCATGCAAACGGACCGCGCGATTCTCGGCATCATGTTGGGGGGCACGTTTCTCATGGCCGTTGGGGTCTACGACGACCTGCGCGGCATGCACCCCGCGCTGAAGTTCCTGGCCATGCTGGCCGCGGCGTCCGTGCTGATACCCTTCGGGCTCACCACCCAGTTCCTGACGAACCCGCTGACCGGCAGGATTGTCGCGCTGGGCCCGTGGGGCGCCGTGCTCACCGTGGTGTGGGTGGTTGCCGTGGTCAACATCATCAACTTCATAGACGGCGTGGACGGCCTGGCCGCCGGCATCGTGGCCATCGCAGGGACCACGCTGCTGCTCACCGCGGCGCACAAGCGCGACGTCGTTGCGATCTCGCTGGCCGCGGCGCTGGTGGGGAGCTCTGTCGGGTTCCTGCGGCACAACTTCAACCCAGCCCGCATCTTCATGGGCGACTCGGGCTCGATGTTCCTGGGCTACGTCCTGGGAGGGCTCTCGGTGATGGGTCTGTACAAATCCTACACCGCGATCTCCCTGGCGGTGCCGATCCTGGCGCTGGGCGTGCCGATCGTGGACACCGCCTTTGCCATCATCCGGCGCTTCCGAAGCGGCAGGCCCATCTACCTCCCTGATCGCGGGCACCTTCACCACCGGCTGCTGGACCGAGGACTGACGCAGCGGCAGACGGTCTTCCTGCTCTATTCGGTCAGCGCGCTGCTCGGCCTGGGGGCCCTCGCGCTGGCCGGCGTGAACAGGGCCGGCTCAATTGCCACGCTGGGCGTCATCGCGGTGATCCTGCTGATCGGCGCCCGCCGCATGGGTCTGCTGGCCCGATGAGCGTCAGCCGGCTGCGGGTCATGACGATCTTCGGGACCCGGCCCGAGGCCGTGAAGATGGCGCCGGTGGTTGCCAGCCTGCGCGAGAGCGAGGAGTTCGACCCCATAGTTGTGGTCACCGCGCAGCACCGCGAGATGCTCGACCAGGTGCTTCGGCTGTTTGACATCAGGCCCGATCGCGACCTCGACATCATGCTGCCGGAGCAGTCCCTTTTTGACATCAGCACACGGGCCCTGGCAGGGCTTGATCCGGTCCTCGGGGAGTTCCAACCGGCGATGGTGCTGGTCCAGGGCGACGCCTCCTCGACGATGCTGGGGGCGATGGCGGCGTTCTACCATCGCATCCCGGTGGGGCACGTTGAGGCAGGACTGCGCACCGGGGACAAGTACCAGCCGTTTCCTGAGGAGATGAACCGCCGCCTGACCTCCGTGATAGCCGACCTGCACTTCGCGCCCACCGCCCAGGCCCGGGCCCACCTCCTGCGGGAAGGGATCCCCGCGGACCGCGTCTGGGTCACCGGCAACACGGTCATAGACGCGCTGGCGGAGATCGTCCGGCGCCCAGAGACAGATCTGCCGCCGGGCCTGCCCAGGCTGGATGGCCGGCGCATGCTCCTGGTCACCACGCACCGCCGCGAGAACTGGGGGGAGCCGCTCCGGCAGGTCTACCTGGCGTTGCTCGACCTTCTGGATCGCTTCCCCGACATCGTGGTTGTCTTCTCCGTGCACCGCAATCCCGCGGTGCGCCGCGCAGCCGAGGAGCTCCTGGGAGGGCACCCGAGGGCGCACCTGATCGAGCCTCCTGACTACGCCCCGTTCGTCCGGCTGATGGCGCGGGCCTACTTGATCCTCTCCGATTCGGGCGGCGTGCAGGAGGAGGCACCCTCGCTGGGCACGCCCGTGCTGGTGCTGCGCGAGGTCACCGAGCGTCCAGAGGGCATCCAGGCCGGAACCGTGGAACTGGTGGGCACCTCCCGAGAGCGGATAGCGTCCCGCGCCGGCAGGTTGCTGGCCAACCCATCGGCGCGTGAGGCGATGGCCCAGGCGCGCAACCCGTACGGGGATGGGCGGGCGGCGTCGCGGATCGTGGATGCGATGCGGTACTGGTTCGGCCGGGCCGCCCAACCGCCGGAGGAGTTCGCAGGGTGAACCCCGGACGCGCGCGGTCCGTATGTTATAATGAAGTGTACGGATGCCGTGCGATCGGCGCCGGCGGCGAGGAATCTGCGGCCGCCCGGCCGAGGTGAAGAGCAGTGACCACGCGCACGCTCGCAGCGATCGGACTCGTCGCAGGAATCGCGCTTCTATGGGTTTCCATGTCGGCTCCCGCGGCCCCCAAGGCGCTGGTCGAGGTCAAGGCCACCTTGCGGGGCGAAGTCCTGGCCGAAGGACTGGCCAAGGTGGGCGACAGCGTCAACGAAGGCGATCCGCTTGTGTTCATCAAGACGCAGACCGGTCGCGCAGTGGCGGCCAGGGCTACGCTGGACGGCCGCGTTGCGGAGATGCTCGTTGGATCTGGCACGGTCATTCGAGATCTCGGTACTGTTGTTGCCCGAATCGAACCCAAGTAGGCGGGGAGTCGTGCCCGCCGTGAGAACACCGCGTGCCGGAGACGGGGGATGGCCCCGTCGTTTCTGTTCTTGGCCGAGCCCGCAACAGGGGGTGTGCAGTGAGTAATCGGTTGAAGGCGCTGGCCGTAGTGCTGGCCCTGGCGGTGCCCACGGTGACGTTGCCCGTGGTCGGGGTCGGGGCGCAGACACCGACGATCATGCCGCTGAACGAGATCAGGCCCGGGATGCAGGGTGTGGGCAAGACGGTGATCTACGGCCAGCGGGTCGAGGAGTTCCAGTTCGAAGTCATTGACATCATGCAGTCCGGCGGCGGACCGGTGGGCACGGACAAGCTGATCCTGTTCCGCATGTACGGACCGCTGGTGGAGAAGACCGGCGGCACCGCGGCCGGGATGAGCGGCAGCCCGATGTACATCAACGGCAGGTTGATCGGTGCGCTCAGCGCCGCCTTCTCGTGGCAGACGCCCAAGAGGGACATCGCGCTGGCCACGCCGATCGAGGAGATGCTCAAGGTCCTGGAACGCCGCCGTCCCAGCGGTGGGGGGCTACGCATCTACCACGCCTCGCGCACGCTGAGAATCGGCGGCCGCGCCGTGGACCGCGTGCTGGTCGCGCCCACGCCGGCCCTGGCGCGCCGTCTGGAGGCGGCAAGCCCCAATGGCGTGGCCGTGGCCGCGCCCGCGGTGGCCACCTTTGCGCGGGGGCTGAGCCCTCGGGCCACCCGCATCCTGTCGGAGCTTATCCAGCCGATGGGTCACGAAATCCTCCAGGGACACGGCGGTCGCGGCGATTTTGTGGCCGCGCCGATCGTACCGGGCAGCTCCGTTGGGGTCCAGCAGATCCGCGGGGACGTTGACTTTGGGGGCATCTGCACCGTTACAGCGCGCATCGGCAACCGCGTGCTGGTCTGCGGGCATCCCTGGGATAACCTGGGCGACGTCGAGTACGTCCTCACGGCGTCGGAGATCCTGATGGTGCTGCGTGCCCTGCCGCGCCCGTTCAAGGTTGGAAACCTGGGAGCGATAATCGGGCTCATTGACCAGGACCGGGGCGGCGCCATCGCCGGCTCGCTCGGGCCGCTGCCGCGGCTGTTCAATCTGCGGGTGATCGTGACGGACGTGGACACCGGCGCGCGCGTCCAGCTCGGCGCGCAGATGATCCGGCGGCGCGACATGGCGCGGATGCTGGCCCCGCTGGCGGCGCTCTCCGCCACCGAGAGGGCGCGGAGCCAGGGCGGCGGCGAAGGGACCGCGACCGTCAAGCTGACGCTAAGGGCCAAGGGCCTGCCCTCGCCCATCGTTCGGGAGAACATGTTCTACAGCACCCGCGACGTGGCCGTGGCCTCGGTGCTCGACATAGTGGACGCGATGGAGCTGGCGTTCTACAACGATCTGCGCAAACTGGACCCGTATGATCTCACCGTGGAGACCTCGCTCACCCGCAGGCGCGTGACCGCCTCAATCGTAGAGGCCGAGGCCGCTTCCCGCGAGGTCAGCCCTGGAGGCACGCTGCTGGTTCGCGTGGTCCTCCAGCCCTACCTGGCGGAGCGCCGCGTGACGCGGACCATTGAGGTCCCGATCCCGCGCGATTTCCCGCGGGGACCGGCGGTGGTCGCCGTGCGGTCGGCCGGCATGGATTCCGCGAGGGTCCCGGTGGAAGTTCAGTTGGGACAGGCGCTTGGCGCTGAGCCCGAGCCATGGGGCGTGGACAGCCTGGAGAACGCGCTCAGGTTTTTCGAGGGCTTCGGGAAGAACACCGACATCCTGGTCCGGGTCCTGCCGTACGGGCTGCCGGCCACCCAGGCCGAGTTCACCCGTTTCGACGTGCCCGCGGCCAGGTTCATCAGGACCGACTGGGTGATCCAGGGGTCCGAGAGGATACCGATCCTCATCCGCTGACATGCAGGCCCGCGGGCGCAGTGGTACGAGCCGTTCTGCCTCCCTGGTCGCGGCGCTGGTGGCGGTCGTGGTCGCCTGCGGCGCCGCGGCGTGGGCACTGGAAGCCCTGCGGCACCGGGCGCGGGAGGTGGCGGTCGCGGCCCTCGGCGCCGGCCTGGGAAGCGACGTCGCGATCGGGCACATCCATGGTGACCCCTGGCGCGGCATCGTGCTGGAGGAGGTCAGCCTGCCCGGGTCGACGGATTCCGGGCGTCCGCTGCTCACCGCGCGCAGGGTCACGCTTACCTTTGACACACGGGCCCTGGCGCGCGCCCTGGTCCGCCGGAACGGGATCGCGCACAGCGTCACGCGGGTGGTTCTGGAGGAGCCCTCCCTGGCCCTCGAGCGCGACGCTTTGGGAGCATGGAACGTTCCGCATGCTCTTGGACGCATCGCCGGTCCACCGGGTGCGGCTCCGTTCGTGGGGCGGGTCATCGTGCGCCGTGGGACCGCGGAGTTGGTGGACCGCCGCCGGATGGCGCCACAGGTCTTCAAGACCCGGATGGCGGCCGTGGACGGGTCCGCGGATTTTGTCCTGACGCCCCGTATCGCGCTGCGGGCATCGTTCGAGGAAGAACGAGACGGCCATCGGTCCCCAGGAAGGGTGCGGGGCGCCTACACTACGACCACGCGCACGCTCGATCTGGATCTGGAGGCCTCCGGAGGGGATGCGGGCGCATGGGGACCCTACTTGATTCCGGACCAGAGCATCCGCATCACCGGCGGGCGATTCGGCGGGTCGCTGCACCTGCTTTGGACGAGGACGGGCGGCCGATCGTTCACGGATTACCATGGCCGCATCACGCTGCGCGACGGGCAGGCCGCAGTGCCCTCGCGGAGCGCAGCGGTCAGTGGGGTGCAGGGTGAGATCCACCTGAACACCGGTCGGATCCGCACCGTGCTCCTGCGTGGAATCCTCAATGGGTCCCCCCTGGAGGTGCGTGGCGAGGCCAACTTCATAGGCGAGCCGTACCTTGATCTGGCCGTGCGGTCCGCCGCCGCGGACCTGACCGCGCTGGGGAGGCTGCTCTACCCGCGCGCCGCTCACCGTCTCGCCGGCAGCGCCGCAGGCGAGATCCGGTTGAGCGGGCCCTTCCGCTCCCTGAGGGCGGAAGGCCGCATCGAGACGGTAAGGGCGCGGTTCGATGCCCTGCTGCTACGGAATGCCTCGGCCGAGTTCACCCTGCAAGAGGGGTGGCTGAGTCTCGCCAACGCCCGTGGCGACGTCGCCGGGGGCACGGTGCGCGGCAGCGCCTGGTGGGCGGTAGGCGCGCCCGAGTTCTCGCTCGCAGCGCGTCTTGATGACGCTGATGCATCGGCGGTGCCACGCTCGGTCTACTCGGTCCCCTCTGGGCTCCGCGGGCGTCTCGCTGGCAGCATCGCGGCGCTGGGTCAGGGCAAGGGCCTCAAGCTCGTTGGCCAGGCCTCTCTTGCGGGCGCCGCCCTCGGCGACGTCACCCTCGATTCAATCGAGGCCTCCTTTCGCTCGGATTCAGACGGCGTCACGCTGGAGCACTTGCGTCTCGGCCGCGGGACGGCGTGGGCGATTGCCAGCGGCCACCTGCGTCCCGGAGGTGAGATCGCGCTTGAGACACGGGCCGGGGCAGTTGATCTCACGCAGCTACCGTCCTCGCTTGCCCGCAGCGATCTCTCCGGCCGCGCCGACTTCGCCGGTTGGGTGCTCGGTTCGCTCCGACAGCCCGAACTGGTCGGGACAGTCCTGGTGCGCGAAGGTGGATTCGGGGGGTTGGATTTCGACGTCGCCAGGGGCGGCGTGACGCTCGGACAGAGCAGCGTCCGTCTGGATGGCGCGACCGTGCGTTCGGGCCGCGCGTACGTGCGCGCCACCGGAACCCTGGCCTGGCGCCCGATCTCGCATCTGGCGCTGGACGTCGAGGTGGAACGAGCGCCGGCGGCGGCGTTGGGAAAGGCGATGGCGCTGTCCCTGCCGGTCAGCGGTCTGGTTGACGGTCGTGCGCGCATCGAGGGCCCCCTGGCGCGACCGTCTGCCGCGGGCGCGGTATCTCTGCGCTACGCCGAGATGGCAGGCCAGAGGGCGGATCAGGCGTCTGCCTCCTTCCAGTGGGATGGCACACGCCTGGTCGTATCGGGCGGATCCCTCCGGAACAAGGATTCCGAGATCAGCTTCTCGGGCCTCTACCACCGCCGCAGCGGGCTGGCGCTTGACCTGGCGGCACGTGGGCTGGACCTGGGCGACATCACCCTGCCCGTTCCCATCCTTGCGCTGCTGGAAGGCCGCCTCGATGCGGTCGGCCGGATTACCGGGGCGACCGCTTCACCGACAGTGGCCCTGTCCTTCGCCTCACCGAATCTCGCGTTGAACGGTATGCGATTCGATCAGACCTCCGGAGAGATGAGGTGGGAGGCCGGCGTCCTCCAGATCCAGCCGCTGGTTCTGCGCGCCGGGAATGAGCGGTACGAGCTCGCCGGTGAGGTGCGGTTGGGTTTGGTGCCCGGCGCCACGCTGTCCGCGATCGTGGCCGACGGCCGGCTCTCAACGCTGCTGGGCCTGGCCGGAGTGCGACTTGCCCTTCCGCTCGACGGCACCGTCTCAGGATCCGCTGACCTGGACGGCCCTCTGGCTAATCCCACTGCCCGCCTCGACCTAAGGATGGCAGAGGGCAAGTTCGGACCCCACCCCATCGCGGGCGGGCACGCCGATCTGGTCCTCAGCGACGGTGTCCTGGCCGTACGGGAGTTCGAGTTACGGCCCGGGCGTGGCCAGATCGCCGCGGCCGGGCGGCTGAACCTGCGCGGTGAGAATCAGATAGAGGTAAGCGGCGCCGACCTGGAGCTGGACTTCCTCCGGCCGGTCCTTCGCCTGCGCAGGCCCATGACCGGCCGTTTCGACTTCACTATGCAGTTGGGAGGCACACTGGCCACACCCGAGATAGGGTTTGCCCTGGACATCGCCCGCGGCGGCGTGGAGGGCGCCACATTCGACTCGCTCGTGGCGAACGCCTACTACCGCGAGGGGCTGCTGCAGGTGCAGCAGGCGCTTCTCGTACAGGGCGGGCACAAGCTGCGGCTGTCTGGCAGCCTGCCGTTCAACCCTGCGCTGGGGCGCTTCGATGAACGCGGGCCCGTGGACCTCCGCCTGGGTTTGGCCGACGTGAACCTCGGACTGCTCCGTCTGGCCACGGACATCGTAGAAGAGGGAACGGGCGCGATTGAAGGCGAGGTCCGGGTCAACGGCACGGTGGGCGCTCCCCGGCTGACCGGCGGGGTGCGCGTCCAAAACGGCCGGCTGCAACTGCGCGGCATGCAGGCGCCGGTCGAATCGCTGCGCCTCGCGCTGCAGTTCGACGAGACCATTGTCCGCGTGGCCGAAGGAACGGCCCGCCTCGGCGCCGGCACCGTGCGTCTGGAAGGCGCGGCGCGGATCCTGGGTGTCCCCGCCACCAGGCCGGTGCTGGCGGTTTCCGAGGAGGCGCCGCTGCTGTTGCACGCCTCAGATGCGCGGGTCTTGGTTCTGCCCTACGTGGATGCGCGCGCGTCGGGATCGGTGCGCCTGTGGGGGACGCTCGGTGACGCGCGCCGCCCGCCCACGGCAGAAGGCCGGGTGACGGTCTCCGATGGAAGCGTGAACGTCACCTCGGCGGACGGCCCCCCGGCCGCCATGCGCCTGCCGCTGGCGTTCCGTGGCCTGCAGCTCGAAGCCGGCCGAGGCCTTGCGGTCAAGGTCGGCGGGCTCAAGTTCGATATCAGATCTGGGGGTTCGCTACTGCTCACAGGGACGCTGCGCAACCCAATGCTCGAAGGCACCATTGACGCTCAGGAGGGGACGGTGGCCGCGCTGGGCGCCATGTTTGATCTGCGGGAAGGAACGGCCACGTTTCAGCCGCACATGGGACTCCACCCGGTCATCGCCGCCCGCGCGGAGACGCAGGCGGGAGCGACGCGCATCTCGCTGGTCGTTCGGGGAACCGCCCCCGACGGTCTGGTGCTCGACCTGCACTCTGATCCGGGGCGACCCCGCGCGGAGATCTTGGCCCTGCTCGGTCAGCAAGCCGGTTTCGCGCGCCTGCTTGCGGGTGATCTGGAGGGTGCGCTCAGGGCGGAGATCGGGCGGATGCTGTTTGGACGGGTCAGTCTCGCGCTGGGCCGCGCGATCGGTTTGACCGAACTGATGATCGAGTACGACTTCGAGCGACCGCTGTCGCTGCGCGCGGGGAAGCGCCTGCTGCCCAACCTCTACCTCACCGCTCAGACCACCTTCGACGAACGCACGCGATGGCTGTGGGCCCTGGAGTACAGGTTCGCTCGCGCCTGGCAGTTCGCCCTGCGCTCGGACTCGACCGGTCACTGGGACGCGATCTTCTGGTACACCACCCGCTTCTAGACGACCTACAGGAGATCCGCGCTCCAGGTCGAACGCTCCCATCATCCGGGCCAGGCCCCGGCGGAGGGCAATCCGGCCGTGTTCTCTGACTATCTACGAGAACTGCAGAAGGTCGCGCTGCTGAGTCCCCCTGAGGAGGCCCATCACTGGGAGGCCTTTCGCTCCGGCGGCAGCTCCGTGAGCCGTCTGCGCCTGATCGAGGCCTATCAGCCCCTCGTCTTCAAGGTGGTAATGCAGCTCCGCCCTCCTGAACCACTACTGATGGACCTCATCCAGGAGGGAGCGGTAGGGCTGATAGAGGCGGTGGAGCGGTTCGACCCTGATCGCGGGGTCCGGTTTTCTACCTTTGCTTCCTTTCGCATCAGGGGCCGGGCGCTCAACGCTCTGGATCGCGTCAGGATTGAAATCTCGCTGGACCAGGTGATGGCGGCCGCCGATGACCCCTCGCCCCTGGCGCGCCTGGCTGATCCCGACGCGGCCCTGGCGCTGGCCGTCGTCGAAGACCGCGCCGTGGTTGACCGCGTCCTGGCTGCGATCGAAGCGCTCCCGCCAAGGGAGCGGCAGGTGCTGGAGGCCGTGGTGAACTCCAGGGAGCCGCGGCACATTGCGCGCGAGCTGCAGATCAGTCTCTCCCACTTCTACCGGCTGCAGAAGCAGGCCCTGGAGCACCTGCGCACGGTGCTGGGGCTGGAAGCCATGCACCGGCCGCAGCGCGCAACGGGATACTAGGATTGTCACGCGGCTGGGGGGAGCAGGCATGGAACAGGACACCAAGGGTCTGACCGAGCGCATATCCTTTGCGGAAGGCTGGCTGGCGCGGGCGCGTCAGCAGGTCGAGGCCGGCCACCGTGAGCGAGGCATGCTCACCCTGTTGCTGGCCGCGGCCGAGGTCCGCCTTGCGCGCGAGGCCGGCGGGCCTGTGGCGAGGCCCCATCCGGAGGGGCGCGCGCTGTCGGGCTGGATCGCGGCAGGGATGGCCACGCTCTGTGCGGTCACGCTCATCTTCCTGGTCGTTCCTCGCACCGTTGGCCCGACTGATGTGCACAGCAGCCAGGCGCCGCCGATCGTCGTCCTTTCAGGGGGCGCGGGCGCCATGCTGGATTTGGTGACGGTTCCCCTTCCCGCCGTTGAGAAGACCGTGACCAGGACGATCATCGTCCGCGTGCCGGTCAAGGTGACCGAGGGCGCGCTTCGGCAGGCGGCGCCGGCGCCGGGCGCCGCTCGCCCGCTCGCCCAGCACATGCCGGCCGGCCCGGCTGCGCCTCCTCCTGCGCTGGTTGCCTCCACCGGTTCCGCGGCTCCACAGCCAGCGCTGTTGAGCGAGGCCGACGTAATCGAGTTGGTCCTGGCCGCTGAACGCTCGTTGCGCAGGTCGGCCAATCACTAGGCAGGGTACGTCCGCCCGCGGACTTGCGCGTCGGTAGACCCGAATGGTACGCTTCGTGCAGTTTCGCTTGCCTAGAGGAGGAGAATATTGCCTCGCCGGTTGCGACTGCGCACTGTCCTAGTCATTTCAGCGGTGCTCCTGGGAGTTGTGGGTTTCTTGGGGCCGGCCATCGGCCCTGCGGCCGAGGCTGCTCCGGCGCCCGCACCTTCACCTGCACCCGCGCCCTCGCCTGCACCCTCACCTGCGCCGGCGCCTTCACCCGCGCCGACACCCGTGCCCACGCCGCCGCCGCCGCCCAAGGTCACGGACGTGGCGGTGCGGGGGCTAGAGCGCGTCCCGGCCTCGGTCGTTCTCGACTCAATAGGGGTCCGCGTGGGAGAACTGCTCTCCGATGAGCGGCTGCGCGCCGACGTGGCCTCGATTGTGGCGACCGGGTGGTTTGCCGATGCCACCGCGCGGGTCGAGTCATACCGGGATGGCGTGCGCGTTGCCTTCCTGGTGGTCGAAAACCCGGCGATTGCCCAGGTCGTCATCGAGGGCAACACCGTGATCCCCACGCCGGAACTGGTCCGGGCACTGAACCTCCCGCTGGGTCAGGTGCTCAACGTCATCCGCCTTCGGGACGGCACGCGGGCGATCGAGAAGCTCTACGAGGAGCGCGGTTTTGTCCTGGCCAGGGTTGCCGACATCGCCATAGCGGCAAACGGAGAGGTCCGGCTTCGCTTGCGCATCACCGAGGGCCGGGTTGAGGCCATCGAGTACAAAGGGCTGGTCAAGACCCAGCGCTACGTGTTGGATCGGGGCGCGATCGTGCGCAAGGATCGGGTCTTCAACATCAACGAGATGAACAGGGACCTCCAGCGCATCTTCAACCTGGAACTGTTCGAGAACGTGCAGGCCCGGCCCCAGCCAGGGAGCACGCCTGAGACCGTCATCGTTGAGATCGAGGTGAAGGAGCAGCCGACACAGCAGGCCCGTTTCGGCCTCGGGTACGGCGACCGTACAGGGATCGTGGGGCTGCTCGAGTACTCCGAGCGGAACTGGAAGGGTCGGAACCAGCTCATAGCGGTGCGGTTCGAGCGGGGACTCGGGGACCGGAACGTCCCGACCCTGACCGGGCCGGCGCCGAGCAACTTCTCGATCAACTACAGGGACCCCTGGTTCGACGCTCGGCAGACCGCGCTCGACGTTTCGCTCTACGAGAGCAACACCGCGGACTTCGAGTACTCGGGAACCACGCTGGTGTCCCGCTTCTTGCTGAACCGCCTGGGCAGCGTGATAGGGTTCGCGCGGCCGCTGGATCCGGTTACCAGCGCTTCCATTCGGCTGCGCTCTGAGCGCACCGTGATCACGCCGTTGCCCCTGGATCCGAGCAAGCCGCCCTGTGACACCAACCCCGACGATCCGCTCTGCCCCAAGCCACCCCCGTCGAACTTCATCCCTGGCAGGACCGTGGCCATCACGCTCGCGGGCGCGCGCGACCGCCGCGATCACAGGCACACCCCATCGAAGGGCGATAGGATGAGCCTGACGATGGACATTGGGCTTCAGGCGCTCGGGGGAGATTTCGGGTTCGGCAAGTACACCTTCGAGTACTCGCGCTACTTTCCGGCTGGTTCGGGCGTGCTGGTGGGCCGCGCGATGCTGGGTGCAAGCCACGGCAACCTGCCGCTTCAAGAGCAGTTCGTCCTTGGAGGGTCGTCAACTTTCAGGGGCGCCCTGCAGGCACGGTACCGGGGGCCCGACGTTGCGCTCCTAAACCTGGAGTACCGAACGCCCCTGGGCGGTCTTCTTAGGCAGCTCAAGGAGTTCACCGGCATCGTCTTCGTGGACGCCGGCGGTGCTCCCATCTCAACGGGCGTTCACTTCGGATACGGAATCGGCGTGAGCATTACCACGCCGGTCGGCCCGATCCGGATAGACTACGCCATCGGGCCGGAGGGTCGGCAGACCTGGCTCAGCATCGGCCAGCCCTTCTGAGTTCCTCCCTGGTCCGGAGGGTGCTTGCAGCCGTCCGGTTGGGTTTTCCGCTGGTCCTGGCAGTGATCCTCGCCGCCGCGGCGGTGCCCGCGCGCGCGGCCGATCCCGTCCAGCGGGTAGAGGTCGTTCTGGTCGTGGAGGGTGGGGACCCCCACCCTCTGATTGCCCGGCGGATTGTTGAGTCCATCACGACCGCCAGCGAGCGGCTGCTCCTAGGGCGGGACAGCGAGGTGGTCGCCCGGCAGGAAGCGGCGCTGGCCGGGGTGCTGCGGGAAGTCATAGACCGAGTGGTACGCGGCTACCGCGCGGTGGGACTCGGGTTCCAGATCGGCGCCGCGACGGTGGTGCGCGTTCAGATACAGCCGCGGTTGCCTGTGCTGGGGGACGTTCCGGTGGCCACCTCCTTGCCAGGCGTGCATCCCGATGCGCAGCCGCTGGTGCGCGCCTTGCTGGAGCCGGTGGTTCTCGATCTCCGGGGCCTGGTTGCCCGGTTGCCCGTTGAAGCCCTGGAGTGGGCTGCGCCGATCGTCGAGCGGAGGATCACGGAGCTGGTTGAGGGAGCTGCCCCCGGGTTCACCGGGACGGCACGGATAGAGAGCGATCCTCCCTGGCGCGTGGCAGTGTCGGTGACCGCGAGGGACACCCGCGTCATTCGCGACATAGGCGTTCGGTTCCGGTCCTCGTCCATTCCCTTCGTGCTGCTGGAAGGTCACGGACCCCAAGTGGCCTCGATGGCAGAGGCGTTGAGGGGTCTGCCGGTGGCGTTTGCCCTGGCGCAGCGCGCACGCTTGGAGTCACTCGTCGGCGATCAGCTCCGCGCATATCCTCCGGTCCGACAGTACGGCGTTGTCGCGAGGCCTACGCTCCGGATTGCCGAGGTCACCTACCTCAGCGTGCAGGCCGATTCAACGCTGTACCGCGGCCGCGTTGAGGCGCGGTTGAACTTCGGGACAAGCGCGCCGGCGCCCGACGTCCGTGTGCAGCTCGGGCGGCTGTTCGGGTCGGTGGAACCCTTTGTGGAGATGACAATGGTTCCGTCGAACTTCGCCTGGCGGTGGGCAGCGGGGGTACGGGTTCAGGCTGGCACGGACCTCACGATGGGTGTGTTGACGCGGTTTGAGTCCGAAGGGTTGGAGCCGTTCGTGCAGTACCGGCTCTCTCCCGACATGCACCTCCATGGCGCGTTCATGCCTCGGTCCGAGCTCGTCGAGGTGACGCTGGCTTACCGGATCAACGAGTTCCTGTCGTGGGAGGCCGTGGCGACCTCTCGCGGGGTGGTCTGGCTCCGACTCGCCAGCAACCTGTAGCGACGCGGCACCGCGTGCCGGCCGCGTTGACACGGTACGGTACAATGGGCCTGTGCCAGGACTTGAAGGAGGTCTTTCATGCGGGTAGATGCGCGTAAGCTCATTATAGTCATTGGGCTCGCCGTGGTGGTGGCCGTCGGCGCCGCCGTGGCGCTGCGACAGGTGCCGGCGTTTGGGCAGTCGTTTGCGATAGGCTACGTCGAGATGCAGCGGGCTCTCGATGGCCACCCACGCAGGGCCAGTTCAGAGCGCGCGCTGCAGGAGTTCTACCAGGCCAAGCAGCGCGAGTTCCAGGAGCGCAGCAAGAACATGACCGCGTTCCAACGCCAGGAGCTTGACCGCCAGCTCCAGCAGCAGATCCTTGAGAGGCGCAACGAGCTGCTCGGCGGGTTGGACAAGGAACTGCGCGCCGCCGTCGAGACCGTGGCGAAGCAGGCAGGGGTGACCGTGGTGCTCGACCGCTCGGTCGTGCTCTACGGCGGGACCGATCTGACCGATGCCGTCATCAAGGTGATAAAGGGCAAGTGATCACGCGCCTGCGCCCGGCCGCCGTTCTCTGCCTGATGGCGGCCGTGATCTTGACGGGATGCCGCCCCCAGAGCGGAGGGGCACCGTCGCCGACCCCGTCTCCGGCCGCGGTCGCCACTCCAGCGTCCTACCGCGTTGGGTTCGTGGATCTCTCAAGGGCCCTCCGCGCCCATCGCCGGTGGCCCGAGATGGAGGCCCTGCTGAAGCAGATGGACGCGCTCCAACTGCGGCTATCGAACCCCCCGCTGCCCCCGGAGGGCCCGGTCGTGGACATAGGCGCCGAGCTGCAGTCCGAGGTGGAGCGGCTGCAGGTGGCGTACCGGGCGGAACTGGCGGCCATCGAGGAGCAGATCAAGCAGCGAATAGAAGCGTTCGCCGCCGATCTCAAGGCCGAGCAGGAAGGCAAGCTGGCCGACCGGCACAAGCAGCTCAACGCCGATCTCCAGCGGGCCGTCGAGGCGAAGCGCGACGAGATGCAGCGGGAACTGGATCGGTTCGAGCTGGCGACGATGGCCGAATATCGCGTCCCGTTGCTGAACTTGCGGCTGAAGGGCGACGTGGTCGGCGTGACCAGCGAAGAGGAAGCCCGCCGCCTCACCCAGGAGGGCGAGCGGATCACCAAGGAGCGCGACGCCAGGATTCGGGTGAAGGCGCAGGCGCTCGAGAAGACGCTGGAGGAGTTCCAACAGGCCAGGACCGCCGAGGCCGAGGCCCAGATCAAGGCCCTGATCGCCTCACTGGAGAATGATGCCAATGCCCGCATCAAGGCGAAGCAGGAAGAAGCCAACGCCGAGATTCAGGCCGCGGTGCGCGCCAGAGAGGAGTTGCTGAACCGCGCGGTGGAGGAGCGCCGGAAGCTCCTCGTCGGCTCCGTGAGTCAGCAGATGAAGGTGACACAGGAAGCGTACGCGCGCAGGTTGCAGGCCCAGGCCAGCCGCCTGAGGCAGGAACTGGAGACGCTTGCCGGCCAGCGCCACAGGTTGGAAGACAGCCTTCTGGCGGAGGTCAAGATCGAGGTCGCCGCACTGGCGCAGGATCAGAAGATTGACGCCGTGCTGACCCGGGTGTTGGCGAGCCCGACCGCGGTGGACCTGACGCAGGCGGTCATCGCCAGGATCCGGCGTCCTTGACCAAGGGGAGACGCGGGCAATGAGGTTGTGGAGAGAGAGCATGAGATACCGGCGTGCGGCGGTGATCGCCCTGGCTCTGGCGGTTGTTGCCGCGGGCGCGACGGGCTGCACGGCCGGGAAGGTCGGACTAGTGGACAGCCCGCGGATCCTGGCCGAGAGCGCCAAGGCGCTCCGCTACCAGAAGGAGATTGACGACCGCGAATCCCTCATGACCGCCGACCTTCAGAGGCTCGTTAACCAGCTCCCCAAGGAGGACCTGGACGCGCGGCGGCAGCAGTATTTCCGCGAGCTGCAGGCGTTGCGGGCCGAACTGGAAGCGTCCCTGAACCGCGAGGTCCGGGAGGCCATCCACCAGGTGGTTCGGGAGAAGCGCCTGCGCGGCGTGATCCTCAAGGGTCCGGTGGTCTACAGCAGGCCCGGGACCACGGTGGACATCACGCAGGAAGTCATTGACAGGCTGAAGTAGCGTCCCCAGGCGACGCCGGGAGTCTTCCATGAAGCTCGCGCAACTGGCTCAATTAGCGCGGGCAGAGCTGATCGGGTCCGGTGAGATAGAGATCAGCGCGATCACGGACCTGGCGCATGCTCACGCCGGGGCGCTGGTGATGGTTTCAGACCCACGGGACCTCGCAGCCGCCGAGTCCTCTTCTGCCGCCGCCCTGCTGGTGGCGGGC
>CAYLKW010000040.1:0-16502 GCA_964384245.1 uncultured bacterium | reverse complement strand
TGGCGCCGAAGCGACACGGCACCCGGAACGGATACGGATGACCGCCCGTCGTCAGCGGGGCGACGATGAAGGTGCGAAGGTGTTCGTTCATCTCGTCGGGCGAAACGACTACGCAAGGTCTCGTCTTACGGATCTCACCACCTCTTGTGGGGCTGAGATCAACTTGGAACACCTCGCCACGCCTGACCGCGACGGGTGCTACCATCTCCAGCCCTCGTCATCGAACCGGGTGGACGGAGGCTCCTCAAGGAGCCGGTCTTCTCCATGTTGACGCATGTGCTTGGCAGCCTCAGCCCAGCCGGATCGTGGCCGAGCCGTGGACATGATGACCACGGCCCCCTCGCGAACGCGAAGCTCAACCTCATCGGTGAGGCCGGCCTCCTCGATGAGGGGTTTGGGCAATCTGACTCCTCGCGAATTCCCGATGCGAACAAGACGAGCCTTCATGACGGGCAGCCTCCAGTGCGTATCTACAATGTACTCACATCCGGAAGCCGTGTCAATGTCGTCAGCCCTCGACCGCCTGCCGTACCGCCCGCACGTTATCCTCGGGGGCATCTATGGGGATCACGCATCCCGCGGTGACGACTAGCCGTTTGCCTGCGACCTGAGCGATGGCGTCCTTGACCTCCGCGGTCACCTGCTCGGGCGTGGCCTTCCCAATCGTGTCCATGGAGTCCACGCCGCCGGCGATCGTGCCCGAGAACTGCTCGCGGGCCTCCTTGAGCGTCGGTGGGGTGCGCCGGTCGTGCCAGTTGACGATCTGGACCGGGTAGTCCATGAGCTGCTCGAACATGATGCGCTCGCCGTGGATGTGCAGCATCACGATCTCGGCCTTCCGCCCTGCCTCGAGCACGCGCAGGTCGTAGGGCCGTCCGAACTCCTCGTACTCCTCGATGGTCATGTATCCAGTGGAGGCGCACTGGGTGGCCAGGAACAGGCCGTCGGCTCCTGCGGCGACGCACTCGGCCGCGAACTGTCCGGTGGCCTCGGTGATGATGTCGAGCCCCTCGTGCGTTTCGTCCACCGAGTCCCGCAGGTAGCGGAGCAGCGCGGTCTCACCGGCCAGGGCGCGGGCGATCGAGAGCGGGCTGAAGATCGAGGCCAGGATGATCGCGTCCGGAAGCGCCTTCCGGAGGGCCCGGAGCGCCTTCAACTCGCGTCCGTGGGCACCGGTGGTGACGTCCAGACGCTTGAGCTTGGGCCAGTCGGTCTCCTTCTTGACCGGCCGTTCGGTATAATGCCGGACGCCCTCCCGGTTGGGCCTGTAGGTCGAGCGCAGGCCCCAGTCGTCGCCATAGAACGCGCTGGCGGGCGTGACCTTCAGGAAGTCCCAGTCGAAGGTCTTGTAGAAAGCCGCGTGGGCTTGGGCAAGCGTCTCGGCCCGCTGGTCCTCTTGCGGGAAGTGCCGCCATAGCGCCACCGGCGGGCGGTCCACCGGATTGCCGTCAATAGCGGCATAGACCCGCTCGTGCTTCGTCACTTCTCACCGCTCCCTTCGTTCTCGGCCTGGCCTCTCGTGCCCGATCTGGTCTGGATGCACGCGCCTAGCGCCTCCAGCGTGATGTTCCCGCCGCTCAGAATCAGCCCGACCCTACGACCGGCTATGCGGTCCCGCATGCGCCGCGCCGCGGCCACCGGAGCCGCCCCGGCGTGCTCGGCGACCTGGCGGGTTGTATCGAGGAGGATTCGGATTCCATCCTCCATTTCCTCGTCGCTGACCAGGATCATCTCGTCGAGCCCATCCCACAACATGGCCAGGGGAAGGGAGAACGGGGAGCGGGTGGCCAGCCCCTCGGCCCTGGTGGTCATCGTGTCCGTGCTGACGATCCGCCGCTCCCGCCACGAGCGTGTCACGGCTGGAGCGCCCTCGGCCTGCACGCCTATCAACTCGATCCCCGGGTTGACCGCCTTGGCCGCGATCACATGCCCGCTGGCTCCGGACCCCCCACCGACCGGCACCATGATGACCTCCAGGTCGGGCACCTCCTCGATCAGCTCGAGACTTGCCGTCCCGACTCCAGCGATGAGCAGTGGCTCGTTGCCCGAGTGCACGTAGCGGTATCCCTCCGCGGCCGCGGTGCGCTCAACCCACTCGCGGGCCTCGTCGAAGTCGCGGCCCACCTCGACGACCTCGGCGCCGAACTCGCGCATCGCCGCTACCTTGTGGGGATTGGCCCGCTCCGGCACCCCAATGATCGCGCGGACCCCGAAGATCTGAGATGCCAGGGCGACGGACTGCCCGTGGTTTCCAGTGGAGGCGGCGATGACGCCGCGCCGTCGTTCGTCCGCGGTCAGATGCGAGACTAGGTTGATGCCGCCGCGGATCTTGAACGCGCGGGTGGGGTTGGCGTTCTCGCACTTCACGAAGGCACGGCAGCCCAGAAGCCGATCCAGCGCGGGCGAGGTCACCACCGGCGTAGGGCGCAGGTACGCGGCAATCACGCGCCTGGCAGCGAGCACGTCCGCGAATCCAGGACGATCGTCGCGCGCCATCTGTCGCCTATCTCCTCACCGGGAAGTCCTCGACCAGGTAGAATCGGCCTTCCAGGTAGTCCACGACGGCAACGCCCAACTCGGGGAGGCTGTCAACCTGGTCGCGCAGCACCGCGGTCTGGGCGACGTAGGCCCGGAACGCCAGCAGGACGATGGGATGGCTGACCACGAGGGTGGTGCGGCCGTAGTGCTGGTCGCCCATGGTGCGTAGCTCGGCGGTGATGCGCTCGGTGCCGTCGGCGAGGGACTCACCGTCCATCGAGGTCCGGTAGTTCTCGAAGAGCCGGTCCATCCAGTCCGTCCAGTCCTGGGCGCCGGTCAGCGGGGCCGCGGTCCTGATCTCGTCCAACCCTTCGCGCCACGCGATCGGCACGCCCCGAACCAGGCCGATGGTCTCGGCCGTCTCCCGTGCGGGACGCTGACGGCTGGCCGCGATCGCGTCGAAGTGCGGCAGGGTGGCTGATGCGATCTCCACGTCGCGCAGGCCCTCGGCCGCCAGCGGCGGTTCGCCCTCGATAGCCTGCGCCCAATCCACTGCGCCGTGCCTGAGCAACAGCAGGCGCGTCCTCACGGGTTCCAGGAATAGGGGTTCCACGGCGGTTAGCTGCGGGTTGTCAGCGCCTCGAGATGTCGTGGGTGTAGGGTTAGAACCTCGCACCCGTCGCTTGTGACCACGACCGTGTCGGAGTGGCGAAACCTGCCGATGCCCTCGACGTAGACGCCCGGCCCAACAGATAGCACCATGCCCGGGACGAGAGCGGTGTCATCGCCCTGTGCCAGGAACGGAAGCTCATGGCGAGCGATTCCCAGCCCGTGCCCGGTTACATGGGCGAACTGCGGGCCGTACCCGGCATCTGCGACGACCGCCCTGGCGGCCCGGTCCACCTCCAGGCAGGGCACCCCGGGCCGTATCGCGGCGCGGGCCGCGGCCCCGGCTCGCAGCATGACCCCGAACAGGCGGCGCTGATCGTCGGATGCGCTCTCGATTGGAACTGTCCGTTCTGCCTCGGCATGGTATCCGTCCACGGCGCAGACCGCGGAACACGCAGCAGCATCGCCAGCGGCCAGCGCGCGGCCCCTAGCCGGTGCGTGCGGCCATGCCGCGGCTACATGGCGTTCGGGGTGCCCCGCGGCGCCCGTGCGCATCATCGCGGCGGCGGAGGCGATACCGACCTCCACCGCGGTGTTCCCAGGGCGGCAAGCCGCGATGCCCGCGGCAATCCCGCAATCCGCCAACCCGGCGGCGGCGCGTATGAGCTCCAGCTCGCCCGCATCCTTCACGACGCGCATCTCTTCAACTATCCCGCGAGTAGGCACGATCTGGGCCGGGATACGGCCGCGCAGCGTGAAGAACCCCTCTGCCGAGAGCCCCTCCGACTCGAACCCGATCGGTCCTGAGGTGCCGGACTCCTTGAGCGTCTCGATAGCTACGGCAAGCGCCAGGTGCAGGTGCGAGAGACCTCGCTGCCTGCCTACCTGTCGCTCGGAGTAGGTGAGGATGTCTCCAATCACCGAGGTTCTGCGGGCGTGCGCTTCCTCGAGTTCGGGGACGATCAGCACCGGGTTCTCGGCGACCACGACCACGACCGGCCGGGTGTGGGTCGCTGCCCGGAACCGGCTCAGGTAGTAGGCACTGGCTGGCGTGGTGACCAGCAGGGCTGCCAGGCCGTGGTCGCGCATCCGGGCAGTGGCCGATTCCAGCCGGTTCATCGAAGACACGCCACTTCCATCAGCGCAACTCGCGCTTGAAGTGGTGCATGTAGGGGGCGAATCCCAGCCGCGTCCAGAACGCCACCGCCTCCTCGTTCAGAACGGCCACTGTCAGTTCCGCCGTCAGGGCGCCGCATTCCTGCAGCCACGCCAGCAGCGCCTCAACAACGCCACGGCCGACTCCCCGTCGCCGGTACGGCTCGCGCGTGACCACGTCGTGGAGGTAGCCGCGCCGCCGCCACTCGAAGAACGCGGGCAGCATCGAGATCCGTCCGACCCCGTAGCCCACTACCCGGCCGCCCTCAACGGCCACGACGATGCGGGCATCGTCGCGGTCCAGCAGGCCCAGGATGAAGTGGCGGTACTCCTCCTGCCAGCGCCGGGACGGCCGGAAGGCTTCGTCGAGCCGGGCATGGTGCGCCGCCAGTTCGCCCCACATCGAGACGATCTCGTCCACGTCGCGCGCGGTTGCCTGCCGGAGGTGGGTCCGCGTCATTGCCTCGATGGTTCGGCCAGGGGGCGCGGACTCCTCCGCAGGCATGCTATTGTTGGAACACCACGCGATCGGAGGTGGACGACGAGCGGCATGGGCACGGTTTCCCGATTGGATCTTTCCGACACGGCCGCGTTTGCCCTGGAGACCGCGCGCGAGGCCGCGGCACTTGTGATGAGCATCCTGCCAGAGTCCTCTGCCGAGAAGCAGGTCCGCCTCAAGGCCACCACCGATCTGGTCACACGGGCCGATCACGAGGCCGAGCGGCTGATCGCGGCGCGCATCCGCGCGCGGTTTCCAGACCACGGACTGCTGGGCGAGGAGGGTACCTCGACCGACGGGGCAGGTCCTTGCTGGGTGGTGGATCCCGTGGACGGGACCGCCAACTTCGCGCACGGCATTCCATGGTTTGCGGTCTCGATCGCGCTGGAAGACGCCGGGGCCGTGCAGTGCGGCGTGATCGCGATCCCACCGCTCGGCGAGTACTACGTGGCCGAGCGCGGCCGCGGCGCCTACTTGCTGGGTGACGGCGCCGCGCCCGTCAGACTGGCGGTTTCCGATACAGCGGACCTGGGCCAGGCGTTGGTGGCAACCGGACTCCCGCGCGAGCCCGAGCGCAGCCGGCACGTGCAAACCATCGGCCCGCTCATCCTGCGCTCGCTGGAGGTGCGGATCATGGGCGCGGCTGCGATCCACCTGGCATACCTGGCGGCGGGCCGCCTGGACGCGTTCTGGGAGCCCGGGCTCCAGCCATGGGACGTCGCCGCCGGGGTTCTCATGGTGGAGGAGGCCGGAGGGCTGGTCACCGATTGGTCAGGGCGGCCGCTGCGTTCGCTCAGGACCGAACTGCTGGCGACCAACGGCCCGCTGCACCCAGGCATGGTGCAGATGCTCGCAGGACACGCGGCCGCATACTCCTGATTAGCCCGATGCCCCGCGTCCGGTCTTCCCCTGCGACCGCCTCTGCGGCGTGCCCACGAGCCCTCGCGTGACAGCGGGCAACTGGGCCATGCCGATAAGCACGAGCACCGCGTAGACCGCTCCGAAGGCGACCGCGGAACTGGGGCTCGGGTCTCCCAGGACCGTCATGAATAGCCCTGGATCCCCCAGCGCAGCCACCGAAGCGTGAATCGTGGCCACCAGGGGCGCGCAGACCAGGATCAGCGCCCACCACACCCCTGGCACGCCCCGCGAGCCCACGACCCACGACGGCGCTAGCAGGTCGAGGTTAACTCCTTCGTGAGCGCGGCGCAGCGCGAAGATGCGCTTGAGCCGGAAGAACACCATCAGGGTGAGGATGCCGGAGAAGACCGGGAAGAGGCGCGCGAGATCGCCCAGGCCCATCGGGATGGACCAGGGGGGCGAGTTCACCCCGTCCAGGCGCGCCTTGAGGTCGCGCTGCCGGACTGCCAGGTCGGCAGAACGGGCCTGCAGCACCGGCTGTCGGCTCCTTGCCGCCGCGGAGGCGGCGGTGATCTGGCGATCCAGTGACCTCCGGGCCTGCTCGATCTCCCGCACGGTTTCCTCCGCGCGCGGCGAGGCCGCGCCAAACGTCGCCCCCGGGCCGTTCCACCGCTGCCAGAAGAGTGGGTCTGCTGCGAACGCCTCGCGCAGCACCTCATTGAGGGCCAGGACGTGCCGGGCCAGATCTCGCTCCCCTGCGCGGAGCGCCTCAGCGATCTCGACCGGGGGATTCTTCAAGGCCCGCATCGGTCCCAGCGCGCCGTCCAGGGCGACGCCCAGCGCCTCGACCTGCCGGCCGATCTGCTGCCTGATCGCCTCTTCAAGCGGCGCTGACTCAGCGGTAGCGCCACGGGTCCGGGCTACCAGGTCGGCGATGGCGCGCCGCAGCGCTACCGGCCCGGAATCCAGCGCGTCCCGGAACTCCACGAGCGCGCCTGCGGCCGCCTGTGCCGCCTCCACCGCTGCCTCAGCCTCTGCTGCTTCCTGCTTGACGCGGGCGAGCGCCTCGGCAACCAGCGGTACCGCCGCCCGAGTCTGCAGGAAAGGAAAGACCACGGCCACATGGAGCACCGCGATCACCACGAGTGCGGCACCAAAGAAGGCGTGAAAGGCCCGAACCTCGGCGACGTAGGCTGCGATCGCGCGTTCGCGGTCAGACGGTTCGGGCACGGCGCGCCTCCAAGTGGTTATCTACCGTGAGGGTTCCTCGCGCGATGGTCTCTTGCCTGCCACGGGTTGACGTCGGCGCAGGTCCTGCGTACTCTGGTCGTAGACCGACGCGTCGGTCTACACGTGCGGGCAGGGATCAGCCCGCGATCACGAAGAGGTCCTGCCTCGATCATGGCCCGCCGCCCCAACATAGAATCCGCCACCCGCGACCGGTTGGTCCAGGCGGCCATGGACGTGTTCGCCCAGCAGGGGTACCACGGTACCACCGTGGATGACATCGTGGCCGCATCCGACTCGTCCAAGGGCGCCTTCTACCACTACTTCCCCAGTAAGCAGGGGATCTTCCTGGTGCTGCTCGATCAACTCGCTGCCATGGTCGAGGCCGGCGTGGATCAGGCCATTGACAGGGAAGACGGCGCGCTCGCCAAGGTCGAGGCCGCGCTGCGGGTGGTGCTGGAGGTCGCGGGGTCCCACAGGGACCTGGCCAGGATACTGCTCGTCGAATCGGCGGCGCTTGGGCCCGAGTTCGAGCAGAGCCGCCTCGGGATCCAGAGGAGGTTCGCCGCGCTGATCCAGCGCCATCTCGATCGGGCCGTCGCCGACTGCGCGATTCCGTCGCAGGACACGCACACCGCTGCCACGGCGTGGATCGGCGCGATCAATGAGGTGCTGACGCAGCAGATGGCTTCGGGCGCGGACCTGCTGGCCTCTCTGCCGGCGCTTAGGACGGTGCTGTTACGCAGCATCGGCGCGAGGATCAAGGATGAGTCCTAGCCGGCTACGGGCCGCGGTCCGGGTCGCCGGTCAGATGGCGCGTGAGATAGGCCGCCCGGTGCTGGCGTGGGCCAGCGAGCGCATCCCGGCTGTTGATCCTGTTGCCATCTTTGCCCGCGCCACCGGATCGCATGACCGGATGCTCTGGATCGCCGCGGACCGGGCTCTTGGCCTGGCAGGTGTTGGAAGCGCCTGGGCGGTCTCGGCCGAGGGCGCGGGGCGCTTCGCAGAGGCAGGCGCGGCGTGGCAGGCGCTCCTGCACGACGCCGTCGGCGACGCGGACATCGGCCGTGTTGCGATCGGCTATGGAGGGCCTGCGCCTGGCGTGGCCGGTCCAGTTCTGATCGGAGGGTTTGCATTCGCGCCCGAAGGCCCGGCCAGCCCCGAGTGGGAGGGCTACCCCGCGGGCCTGCTGACCCTTCCCAGGATCTGCGTGGCGAGCGCGGGCAACGAGAGCCGGCTTGTTCTCTCGACGATGGTTACGCCTGACGGCTCGGCCGAACACCAGGCGGATGAGATTGCCGGCGAGGCGCTGCGACTCCTGGAGGACTCACGCGAGGGCTCGACTCATGGCGCGCCGGTCGGCGCTGCGTCGCAGGTCCCGCGTTGGCTGGCAGCCGAGGAGCACCCCCCAGGTGGGGACTGGAGGGCCAGGGTTGCCGCGACCGCGCAGGCCGTCCGGGAAGGAGGCCTCCGCAAGGTTGTCCTTGCGAGGTCGGTCCGGGTGCGGGGCGGTCCCTTTGATCCCGTTACTGCCCTCCGTAGACTGAGTGACGGCTATTCGGGATGCACGCTGTTCGCGGTGGCGCGCGGTGCCCGGTGCTTCCTGGGCGCGACGCCGGAGCGCCTGGTCCGGGTGCGCGGCGGCGAGGTGAACGCCATGGCCCTGGCCGGGACCGCTCCCAGGGGGCGCGATGAGGAGGAAGACCGCCGGCTGGGAGAGATGCTGCTGGCCAGATCCAAGGACCGGATCGAGCACGCCGCCGTGGCAGATCTCCTGCGCGAGGATCTTGCCGGCGCGTGCCTGGGTGTATCCGCCGATGAAGGGCCTGGGCTGCTGAAGGTAGCCAACGTGCAGCACCTGTGTACCCCGCTGACGGCAAGGATCGGTTCCCCGCTGACGGTGCTCGATCTGGTCGCCCGGCTGCACCCTACCCCGGCCGTGGGTGGGGTTCCGCGCGCTGAGGCGCTGGAGTGGATACGCGGGTACGAGGGCCTGGACAGAGGATGGTACGCCGGGCCGGTCGGCTGGGTGGACAGGGCAGGCGAAGGCGAGTTCGCGGTCGCCATCCGCTCGGCGTTACTGCACGATGACGAGGCGGTGCTCTTTGCGGGGTGCGGGATCGTGGCGGGTTCCGATCCCGACCAGGAGTACGTTGAGTCCCGTCTCAAGCTGCGGCCGATGATCTCGGCTCTTGGAATACCGGAGGGGCTTGCATGAGCGTTCCCGAGAACGCGACCTACGCCTACATCGGCGCGGTGGTAGACGAACTGGCGCGCTCGGGTGTGACAGACCTCTGTCTCTGCCCAGGATCGCGCTCCACACCCATTGCAGTGTGCGCGGCGCGCCATCCCGGCATCAGGGTGTGGACGCTGATTGACGAACGGTCCGCCGGGTTCTTTGCTCTGGGACTGGCGAAGGGGCTGCGCCGCCCCGCGGCCCTGCTCTCGACCTCCGGCACCGCGGCGGCCAACTTCCTGCCTGCGGTCATCGAGGCGCGATACGGCCGGGTGCCGCTGGTGGTGCTCACCGCAGATCGCCCGCACGAACTGCGGGATAGCGGTTCGCCGCAGACGATTGATCAGGTGCGCCTCTACGGGACGCACGCGAAGTGGTTCGTGGATATGGCGATACCAGAGGCCACCGATGAGTTGATGCGCTACGCCCGCAGCGTGGCCTCGCGCGCGGTGGCGCTGGCCGTGAGCGTGCCCTCGGGCGCGGTGCACCTGAACTTCCCGCTGAGAGAGCCGCTGGTGCCGGTTCTGGCGCCCGACCAGCTTCCCACGGAAGAGGCCCGTGCCAGTGCGGCCTGGGGGGGCCGCGATGGCGGACGGCCCTATGCCGCTTCCCGCGCCGCGCAGAGGGCGCCTGAGCCCGGACTTGCTTCTGCGCTTGCCTCGGAGCTGGCGCAGCAGCATCGGGGGTTGATTGTCTGCGGGCCCTCGGATGATCCGGCGCTGCCGGATGCCGTCGGCCGGCTGGCCGCGGTGCTGGGTTATCCGGTGCTGGCAGATCCCCTCTCGCAGGTGCGCTGCGGACCGCACGACCGCGGCGCGGTTGTTGACAGCTACGATGCCCTGCTCAGGATCCCCGGTGCGGCCAGAATGCTAGTCCCGGAGGTTGTCCTGAGGTTTGGAGCCGTGCCCGCGTCGAAGCCGTTGACGCGGTATCTCGAGATGCACGGCGCGGTTCGTCAGGTCGTGGTGGACGCGGGCGGCGAGTGGAACGATCCTGCGCGGCTGGCCGCGGAGTTCGTGCACGCCGATCCGGTATTGCTGTGCAGGGCCGTGCTCGACGCGCTGGGAGATCGAACGCCCGACAAGCACGGGCCGGATTCCGCGGCACCGGCGCAGCGCGCGTGGCTGGCCCTATGGCAGGGCCTGGGAGCGCGTGCCCGGCTGGCCATCAGGCGACATCTGGACGCGCTGGCAGAACCGTTCGAGGGTAAGGTCTTCGCCGAGCTGTCCGAGATGCTGCCCGGCGGCGCAGTGCTCTACGTGGGCAACAGCATGCCGGTGCGCGACCTCGATACCTTCTTTCCGGGAACACCGCGGGCGGTCCGATTCCTGGCGAACCGCGGCGCCAGCGGGATTGACGGGTTGGTCTCGAGCGCGCTGGGCGTGGCAGCAGGCGCGACCGGCGGTCCGGTGGTCCTGGTGCTTGGGGACCTGGCCTTCTACCACGACCTCAACGGGCTGCTCGCGGCGAAGCTGTACGGGCTGAACGCCACCATCGTGCTGATCAACAACGACGGGGGCGGGATCTTCTCGTTCCTTCCGCAGGCGCGCTACCCGGACTACTTCGAGGCGCTCTTCGGCACGCCGCACGGCCTCGACTTCCGGCATGCCGCCGGGCTGTACGGTGCATCACATGCGCTCGTCGAGTCCTGGGAGGACTTTAGGGCGCGCGTGCGGGAAGGCATCCGCTCAGAGGGGCTTTCCATCGTCGAGGTGCGCACGGCGCGGGATCGCAACGTGCTCCTGCACCGCGAGGTCTGGCAGGCGGTCGAAGCCGCCCTGCGCACCGAGCTGCCGCCTGACGCCTCCGGAGGGACTCCCTGATGCCCCGGCTTCCGGTAAACGGGGTCCACATCAACGTCGAGCAGGCCGGGGAGGGCCCACCGTTAGTGTTGCTGCACGGTTTCACCGGCAGCGCCGCGGGCTGGGCAGAGCACGCCGCCGTCTTCGCACAGGGCCACGCCAGCGTGGCGGTGGATCTGTTGGGCCATGGCTCCTCCGACGCACCGGACGATCCGGAGCGCTATGGGATCGGCCACGCCACCGAGGATATCCTGAGCGTGCTCGACGCGCTGGGGATTCAGCGGGTGGGCCTGTTGGGCTACTCGATGGGCGGCCGTGTCGCGATCTCACTGGCGATCCTCGCCCCTGAACGGCTGTCCGCGCTGATCCTGGAAAGCGCCTCGCCCGGGATCCGCGATGCCGGCGCCCGCTGCGAGCGCGCCGTGGCGGACGCAGAGTTGGCGACGGCGATCGAGCAAGATGGGATCGAGCCGTTCGTGGATCGCTGGGAGCGATTGCCGCTGTTCGCGAGCCAGGCCACGCTGCCGGAGCCAGTGCGGCAGGGCCTTCGCACCCGACGGCTGCAGAACAGCCCTGTTGGGTTGGCCAACAGTCTGCGCGGGCTGGGCCAGGGCGTGCAGCCGCCTATGCACGACTACCTCCAGCAGATTCGCGTCCCCACCCTGCTGATAGCGGGCGGGCTTGATCCTGCCTACTGCGCGCTGGGGCAGGAGATGCGCACCCTGATCCCGCGGGCCAGGCTGGAGGTCGTGCCTGATGCGGGACATGCCGTGCACCTGGAGCAGCCCGAGCGGTTTCGCGCGCTTGTGTTGGAGTTCCTTAACCAAGACAGAGGCATGGGGTGAGGATGTGATGTCCATGAAATGGAAGAAGGTCAAGGACTACACCGACATTATCTACGAGTACGCCGATGGGATCGCGAAGATCACCATCAACCGGCCCGAGGTGCGCAACGCCTTCCGGCCCGAGACGACCCAGGAGTTGATGGACGCCTTCGCGGATGCGCGGGACAACTCCGCCGTCGGGGTAGTGCTCTTCACCGGCGCCGGCGACAAAGCGTTCTGCTCCGGCGGCGACCAGCGCGTGCGGGGCGACGCGGGCTACGTCGGTGGGGACAAGATCCCCCGGCTGAACGTGCTCGATCTGCAGCGGCAGATCCGCACCCTACCCAAGCCGGTGATCGCGGTGGTCGCCGGATACGCCATCGGCGGAGGGAACGTCCTGGCCACGGTGTGCGACCTGACGATCGCGGCCGACAACGCGATCTTCGGGCAGACCGGCCCAAAGGTCGGCAGCTTCGATGCCGGATACGGCTCGACCTACCTGGCGCGGATCGTGGGTCACAAGAAGGCCCGCGAGATCTGGTATCTCTGCAGGCAATACAATGCCCAGGAAGCGCTGGCGATGGGCCTGGTGAACGCCGTGGTCCCTCTCCATCAACTTGAGGAAGAGGCGGTCAGGTGGGCCAAGGAGTTGCTCGAGAAGAGCCCGCTGGCCCTGCGCCTGCTGAAAGCCGCGTTCAACGCGGATACCGACGGCCTGGCCGGGCTGCAGCAGCTCGGTGGCGACGCCACGCTGCTGTACTACATGTCGGAGGAGGCGCAGGAAGGCCGGGACGCCTATTTGGAGAAGCGCAAGCCTAACTTCAAGAAGTTCCCAAGGTACCCGTAGCCGGGCGGTGTGGGTGCGATGAAGACCGGGATGGAGGCGCCGGAGGCCGGCGGGCGCTGGCGCGCCTGGGTGCTCGCCGCGCGCGTGCCCACGCTGACCGCGGCGGTGGCGCCGGTTGCGGTCGGCACCGCGGCTGCGGCCGGAGATGGGACATTCGCGCCGCTGCCCGCGATTGCCGCGCTGATAGCCGCTGTCTGCATCCAGATCGGCACTAACTTCCACAACGACGCGCTCGACTTCTTGCACGGGGCCGATACCCCACATCGTCTGGGGCCGGCGCGGGCCACCCAGGCAGGCCTGCTGTCGGCGCGGCAGGTGCTTGCCGGCGCCTACCTGTGCCTTGGGATCGCCGCGGCGGCGGGCATCTACCTGGTGGCGCTGCGGGGCTGGCCGGTGCTGGTGGTAGGGCTGGTCTCCATTGCCGCTGCCCTGGCATACACTGCGAGCCCCTTGCGGCTGGGATACCGCGGGCTGGGAGACCTGTTTGTATTTCTCTTCTTTGGGGTGGTGGCCGTCGTCGGCAGCGACTACGTGCAGACCGGGAACGTCCGCGCCGTGGCGGTGGCCGCCTCGGTGCCTGTTGGGCTGCTGGCCGCTGCCATCCTGGTGCTCAACAACCTGCGCGACATCGAGACCGACCGCGCGGCTGGGAAGAGGACGCTCGCGGTGAGGTTGGGCGTGCGCGCCACGCGCGCGCAGTACGTCTGCTGCCTGGCCGGCGCTGTGGCTGCGCCCGCGGTCATGCGCCTTGCAGGGCTGCTTGGATCGTGGTTCTGGCTGCCCTGGCTGACGGTACCCACAATGGTGGGGCTGGTGAGCATCGTGCTGCGCCACGACGACGCCGCATCCCTCGTGGGCGCGCTGAAGCGGACCGCTTGGCTGCTCCTGGTCTTCGGGGCGCTGCTTGCCGCGAGCCTTCTCGTTAAGCTTCATTGATGGCGCCCGTCGAGACACCCCTGGTTGAGACACTCCCCGACTGGCTCGGAGCGCGCGCGCGCGCGTTTCCCCGGCGGCTGGCAGTAGCTTCCAGTGGCGATCGGCTGACCTTTGGAGACCTGGACCGCCATGCCGCCCGAGCCGCCCGGCAACTCGCGGGCCTGGGCGTTGCCGCCGGGGCGCGCGTGGCCCTGGTGCTGGGGGGAAGCGTCCAGTTTGCGGTGCTCACGCACGCGCTGGCGCGGCTGGGCGCGGTGATGGTGCCGGTCAACACGCGCCTGGCCGCTGCGGAAGTGGCGTGGTGCCTGCGGGACGCACGCGCGACGCACGCAATCTGCGAGGAGGCAAACGCCGCGCTGGCCTCATCCGCGTGCGCCGGGGGCGGCGCCCAGACCCTCACGGTTGAGGAACTGGCCTCCCTGCCCGAAGCCGACGCGCCGCTGCGGGACCGTATCGCGCTATCAGACGTGCAGGGGATCATCTATACCTCGGCCACGACTGGGCGGCCCAAGGGCGTCATGCTGACCTTCGGCAACCACTGGTGGAGCGCGGTCGGTTCGGCTCTCAATCTCGGGCTCCGCGCTGACGATTGCTGGCTGGCCCCGCTGCCGCTGTACCACGTGGGGGGGCTGGCGATCCTGTGGCGCAGCGTGATCTACGGTATCCCCGCGATTGTGCACGGGATATTCGATCCAGGAGCGGTCAACCGCGAGATAGATGCCGGAGAGGTGACCATCATCTCGGTTGTCAGCACCATGCTGCAGCGCATGCTGGACGAGCGGGGCCCTCGTCCGTTCCCCGCATCCCTGCGGGCAGTGCTGCTCGGCGGCGGGCCTGCGCCACCCGGTCTCATCGAATCATGCCTGGAACGCGGCGTACCCGTGGCGCCGACCTACGGGTTGACCGAGGCGGCTTCTCAGGTGGCGACGCTGCCGCCGGAAGAAGTCTCCCGCAGGCCTGGATCAGCTGGCCGGCCGCTGTTCCCGGTCGAGGTGCGCATCGAGATCGGCGAGATCCTGGTGCGCGGGCCCACGGTCATGGCCGGTTACGCCGGCCGGCCCGAGGAGACCGCGTGCGTGCTGCGAGACGGCTGGCTGCGCACGGGCGATATGGGCTACCTGGACGACGATGGCTACCTCTTCGTTTCGGATCGCAGGGACGACCTCATAGTTTCAGGCGGCGAGAACGTCTATCCGGCCGAGGTGGAGGGAGTCCTGCGCGACCATCCTGCCGTGGAGGACGCGGGCGTGTTCGGACTTCCGGATCCCGAGTGGGGGCAGGTCGTGGCAGCGGCGATCACGGTGCGGCGCGGCGCCTCCCTGGACGAGGAGGGAGTGCGCGCCTCCTGCGCGGCGCGCCTGGCCCGGTACAAGGTGCCGAAGCGGATCTGGATCGTGGAAGATCTCCCGCGATCTCCCTCCGGCAAGTTGGTCCGCCGGGCGCTGCGCGATGCGTTCGGGCTCCGCCCCGACATTGTGGCAGCGTCGCCGACTGAGCGGCGCACGTGGATCAGGGACGCCTTCCACCGGATTGCCGTCCGCTACGACCTGCTAAACCATCTATTGAGCGGAGGCCTGCACTTGCTCTGGAAGCGGGCCGCGGTGCAGGCGGCAGGGCTGAGGCCGGGCGGGGTGTCGCTCGATGTGTGCTGCGGGACCGCGGACCTTGTGCTGCTGGCCTCACGCGCGGTCGGCCCGCAGGGGCATGCGATCGGCGTGGACTTCGCGCAAGGGATGCTCGCGGTAGGCGCCAGGCGCCTGGGCGCGGCGAAGCCCCGGGCCCGCGCCTCGCTCGTGTGCGCGGACGCCGAGGCGCTCCCGCTGGCCGATGGATCCACCGACGCGGTGTCGTTCGCCTTCGGGATCCGCAACGTAGCGTCCCCCTCCGGCGCGCTGCGGGAAGCCCACCGGGTGCTGCGGCCGGGAGGCCGGCTTGTGGTGCTCGAGTTCGGGCAGCCGAAGGCGCGGTGGCTGCGTGTGGCCTACGACCTGTACTCCAGGACGATCATCCCGCGGCTCGGCGGCCGGCTCTCAGGGCGCGGCGACGCGTACCAGTACCTGCATGACTCGATCCGCCAGTGGATGGACCCTGAGGCGCTGGCCGGTCTCATGCGGGAAACGGGATTTAGGGAGGTCGCGTACAGATCTCTCGCCGGCGGGATCGCAGTGCTGCACGTCGCGACCAGACCGGGCGACTAGGCCGCCTGAATCAGCGAGCGGATCGCGTGAACGAGCGCGTCCACGTCCGAGCGCGTGTTGTATCCCTGGATTGAAACCCGGAGGAGCTGGCGGTTGTTCCAGTTCCACACCGGTATCTCGATCTGGAACTCCTCACGCAAACGCTGCTGGAACTTCTCCGGGTCGCAGGGCGGCAGAGGGACGCTGGCCATCTGGGCGTACCAGGGGCCGCCGTCCGGCCGCGTGTCAGGACAGATGTGAGGCAGTCCGGTTACCGCGCCGATCGCCCGCCGCGCATCTTTGACCACCGCGTGGCACTCCTGCCGCACCGCGTCCCAGTGGTGCTCCTTGAAGAACTCAATCGCCGCGGGCACGGCCAGGAAGGCTGCCAGATCGCGCGTTCCCTGGTACTCGTGCTCGTCAATGAACCGGGACGGTCCTGGCTTCTCGGAGCGCCAACCCCAGCTTACGACCAGCGGATCGAGCAGCGGCTGGGCCTCGCGCCGCGCGTAGAGGAACGCCGAGCCCTTGGGCGCGCACATCCACTTGTGGCAGTTGCCAGCGTAGAAGTCGGCGCCCAGCGCTTCCAGGTTGAGCGGGATCTGGCCCGGCGCGTGGGCTCCGTCTATCACGGTAAGGATTCCGGCGGCCCGGGCGCGGTGGATCAGATCCTCGACCGGGAGAACCAGCGCGGTCGGCGGGGTGATGTGGCTGGCGAACAGGACCCGGGTCCTGGGCGTCACCCGCGACCACACCGCGTCCACTATCTGCTCGCATGATTCGACCGGGAGCGGGACTGGCGCCTGCACGTACGCCGCGCCGGCCTTCTCGCAGACGAACGCCCATGTGCG
>CAYLKW010000039.1:0-16523 GCA_964384245.1 uncultured bacterium | reverse complement strand
CCTCCTCCCCAAGCAGCCGCGCCGCGTTGCCGCCCAGAATCGCGGCCTCCGCGTCGGCGGAAAGGCCGAGCTCGCGCACGTCCCCTACCGGGTCTGAAACACCCATGTCAAACGGGTAGTCTGACCCGAGCAGGACGTGGTCCGGGCCGGCGTATTCCACAAGTGAGCGCAGCAGGTCCCGGTCGTGGGTCACCGTGTCGTAGTAGAAGCGCCGCAGCGATGCGTCGGGAGATCCCCGCAGCCGCGACCGGGCCTCGGGCTGAAAGGAGTGCGAGTGGCGCAGCCGTCCCCGCACGCACATCAGGGCCCCGCCGCCGTGGGCCAGCAGCACCTTGAGCCGTGGATACCGCTCCATCACTCCGGCCATCACCATCTGGGCAGCGGTGATCGTGGTCTCGAGGGGATTGCCCACCGTGTTCCACATGTAGTACCCGCCAAGTGCTGGGAGATCGAAACCCCGCGTGGTGGGGTGGATGAACACCAGCGCGCCACCTGCTTCGGCCGCCTCCCAGAACGGCAGCAAGCGATCATCCCCAAGCGGCACACCGCGTACGCTGGCGGCGACCTCAACGCCGCGGAGCCGGCCCTCACCCATCAGTGCCTCCAACTCGCGCGCCGCCAGCTCAGGAGCCTGCAACGGCACCGCGCCGAGGGCTGCGACGCGGCCGGGATATGACTCAACAAGCCGGGCCAGCGCTTCGTTCTGAACCCGGCAGGCACGCAACCCCTCCTCCTCTTCGAGTTCGTAGCCAAGCAGGGGAACCCAGGGGCAGAGCAGGGTGCGGCTTATTCCCCTGGCTTCCTGGAACTGAAGCACCGCCTCAATCCGGACAAACTCATGCAGCGCGGACCTGATCTGCCGCCCGCCCTTCTCGACGACCTGATACCCACCCTCCCAGTACACCCGGGGTCGCCACGACTCGCCCCCCGCCTCACGCGTGGCTTCCGGCACGATGATGTGTGCGTGCCCATCCACCACCATAACGAGAACCCCCTCATTGGCGTGCGCACTATTTGTAGAAGAGCAGCACCGACGAACCAACGATTACGAGCGCCGACCCGTGCCAGAGGCGCGCTGTGACTTGCTCAATCTGCCGTCCCGCGACAAACGGGGACACAAGGAGCACAACCGGCACCGAGACCTGGCTGAGAGCAAGCGCTATCGCGACCGGCACTAGGTCCACAGCGATCCAGCGCGCCCAGGTGGACAACCCTACCAGAATGCCGGCCGCTAGCTTGAACAGCATCGCCTCGCGGCTCACCGGCTCGCCCCCTGGCGAGCCGCCTGGGCGCGCAAGAAGGGCCAACCCATACGCCGCAGCGGAGCCGGCCAGTCCGGCCGTGACGCCGAGTAACGGCGACGGCAGGCCTTCCAGTCCCTTTCGGATGAAGATCGGGCTCACCGCCCAGCAGAGCGCCGTGCCCAGCCCCCACAGCGACGCCTGCCATCCGGCCTGGGCCGCAGAACCCGGCGCCGGGCGGATCCCTCCGCTGGAGATCACGGCCACCCCGACCACCACGAGCCCCACGCCCCCGAGGGCTGGCAGGCCGGGTAACTCGCGCAGCGCAACCGCCGCCAGGATCGTCGCAAAAAGGGGCGTTGTGGCCAGCAGCGGCGTCGTGCGCGAGGCGCCGATCCGCTTCTGGCTGGCATTGAGCATGGTCCATCCGAGGAAGAAGTGAAAGAAGCCGGCCAGGAAGAAGTTTACCAGCGCGGAGGGTGGCGCGGAAAGCAACCGTGCCACGTCCTCGGTCGCGATGGCAATTCCTGCGAGGACGGCCGTGCTGATAAGTAACTGCGCGAAGGTGGACTGGATAACCTCCATCCCGTGTACCGCACGGCGGTTGACGGCCTGGAACAGCCCGAAGCCTACTCCCGAGGCTATCGCCCACAGGGCGCCGGTCATTCGTGGGCTCCATTCACGATCCCACCAGGTTCGTGCACCGGCCCGCGGCAAATGCCGCGATGTTGCCAAGCGTGATGGATAGGATGCGCCGGACCGCGCCATCGGTGTACCAGCCGATGTGTGGGGTGACGACCACGTTGAGGCCGGAGAAGTCGTGGTAGATGCTGCGCTCGCCGTCCAGCACATCCAGCCCGGCGCCGGCCAGGTGTCCTGAGCGGAGGGCTTCAATGAGCGCCTGCGTGTCCACGACCGCGCCCCGCGAGGTGTTGATCAGGATCGCTCCTGGCTTCATCATCGCCAGGCGGCGGGCGTTGAGGAGATGATGCGTCCCAACGCTCATCGGGATGTGAAGCGTTACCGCGTCCCCCTCGGCCAACACCCTTTCAAGCGGCGCGTACTCGAAGCCCAGGTCTCTCGCCGCATCGAGGTTCTCGAACAGGTCGCAAGCGATGACCCGCATCCCGAAACCCCTGGCTATGCGGATGCTGTGCAGGCCGATGCGCCCGGTACCAACCACGCCCAGGGTCTTGGCGTACAACTCGATGCCCTGCAGCCCCTCGTCGGAGAAACGTCGTTCCCGACGGTACCGCTCATCTCCCCGCACAACGTTGCGCGCGACGGCCAGCAGCAGCCCAAACGCCAGTTCGGCGATCATGTGGGCGCCGTAGTCCGGCACGTTGCACACGGGGATTCCACGGCGCGAGGCCTCGGACAGGTCAATGTGGTCGTATCCGGCCGACCGCGTGACAATGAGCTTCAGATTCGGCAGTCGGTCCAGGATCTCGCGCGTTATGCGTCCAAACTGATCGCGCATGCACAGCACGTCGGCGTCGGCAGCGGCGCCCACTATCTCATCGGCCGATCGCAGCGGGCCGTGGAGGGTGAACGCACACCCGTCGAGCCGGATCGCCTCACGGTCCTCGAAGATCACGTCGGTGAAGGCAACGCGGATCAGAACTCTTCCTCCCGTCTGACTACGGCAGCGCCGATCATCGCAGAAGTCGCGTCCCGCCGCCGGCGATGAGGGCTTCAACCTCGGGGCGTGTCGGCCACGGCCAGTCGGTGGGCGACGTCTGCTTCAGCGCGGACATCGCGTTTCCGAGCCTCACCCCGCGGCCTGGATCGCCTTCCAGGTAACCCACCAGGAATCCGGCCACGCAGGCGTCCCCTCCGCCGATCCTGTCCACGGCCTCGATCTCGTACACCCGGTCCGTCAAGACCTCCCCCGCGGCCCAGGCGAGCGAGGTCCAGGTCGTACGCCATACCGACGGTGTCCCGCGCATCGTGACAAGCACCGCGCGGAAACCAAACCGCTCGGCCAGGCGCCGCGCCACCTCGGCCGGGTCGGCGCCGCTCTCACCCGAGATCAGCTCGGTCACGTTGGCCTGATCCGGAAGCGAGGTGACCAGAATGTCCACGAACTCCATCACGGGCAGTTGCGCAGCACGGGACTCCTCGATGCTCCACAACGCGGCACGGTAGTTGAGGTCGTAGCTTACCAGGCAGCCCGCCGCACGCGCGGCGACCAGGGCTTCCCGCTGGGTTTGCGCCGCCGACGCGCTCAGCGCGGGGGTGATGCCGCCCACATGGAAGACGCGCGCCCGCGAGAGCAAAGCTCCCCAGTCCACCATCCCCGGCTTGATGCCGGCGAACGCCGATTCCTTGCGGTCGTAGATCACCTGGGTTGCGCGCGGAGCGGCCCCGTGCTCGATGAAGTACAACCCGGCGCGCTCGCCATCCGCCCAGGTGACGTGGCTCACGTCAACCCCGAACTCGCGGCCCTTGTTGGCTATCATTCGCCCCAACGGGTTGGTAGGCAGGCGGCTTACCCAGGCCGAGGTCATCCCGAGCCGCGCCACGCCGGCGGCCACGCTGAGCTCCGCGCCGCCTACCGAGACCTCAAAGGTTGCTGCCTGCTCCAGCCGCCGGTAATCCAGCGGGGCGAGGCGGACCATCGCCTCGCCGAAGGTGACCACGTCGTACGTCATCAGCGCGGCGGCCATGCCACTGTGTACAGGTGCTTCCCACCGGCCAGAGGCCCCTTCAGTAGTTCGTCCACCTCGGCCTGCGTGAACCGCTGCGTGACGAGCGCGGCTTCCGGCAGCACCCCCGAGGGAAAGCGGGTCATGATGTCGTCGTGCAGTCTCACGATGTAGTCGAGTAAGGCCTCAATGCCTCCCCGTGCCTTCTCGGCCTGCGCCAGCGTAGCCCTGCCCACCACGCCCTCAGGATTGCCCACGATCTCGATCGTCCCCAATCCGGCGTGCCCGTACCATGGGATCGCCCGCTGGTAGGCGTTGGCAGCTGAATCCACGTGGCCCGGCGGCAGGAAGCCGTGGACCTTGGTGTCCACCGCATCCTCCATGCGGATCATCTCTGGGAACAACGCCAGCGAGTACGAGGTCTCGCACTCGTCGGCGTGGACGAAGGGAGTCTCAAACGGCCCACCATGCGCCTTGTCCTTGACGTGGGGCTGAATGGCATAGTACCAGTTCAGGTTGACGAGGACCGCCGGAACCTGATACCGCTTGGCAAAGCGGTGAATGGCCGTGGGAATCACGTACTCCTGTCCGTGACCGTTCAGCAGGATCTGTTTGCGGAACCCGGCGTTCCAAAAACCCGCGATGATCGAGCTAAGGTAGGCCGTGAAGGTGTCCTCGTCCACCGGAACGGTGCCGGGCATGCCGATGTGGTGGTAGGGATGACTGCCGAACCATACCGGCTGTGACACGGTGCACCCGGTCCGCAGGGCCACGGCCTCGGCCATCCGTGTTACCAGGAAGGTGTCCTCGCCGTAGCAGGCGTGCGGCCCGTGGGCTTCCGTGCTCCCTACGGGGATGATTATCAGATCATCCTTCCGGAGTCGCGCCGTGACCTCTTTCATGGTCATGTTCTGGAAGTAGATGCCGTTGGCGGCGTCCATGTGCCCGCCCTTGGGGGGAATCTCCCAGTTGCCCATCGTGCCCTCCTTCGCGGTGCCTGCCTCAGGGATTGACGATTACCTTTATTGCGCCGCCCGCGCGGCCCGTGAAGGTCTCGAAGGCCAGGTTGATCTCGTCGAGCCGGAACCTGTGCGTGATCAGCGGCTTGAGGTCCAGCCGCCCGCCCACCATGAGCGGGATGGCCCTTTCGGTGTTCCACATGCCCTCTGCCTTGGGACCGGTAATTAGCAGGTTCCACTGAACGATCTTGTTGAGCTGGAGCGTCACTGGCTCGTGGTAGATGCCGTTATACGAGATCCGGCCGCTCTTTCGGACCAAGTCCAGCGCCTCAGCGGCAGGGCCGGCCTGCCCGGTGCACTCCACCACCAGGTCGGCGCCGAGGCCATCGGTAAGCTCCATGATCGCCTCGCGCACGTTCGTCTCCCGGGCGTTGAGCGTGATGTCTGCGCCCATCCGCCGGCCTACCGCGAGCCGGTCCTCACGCGTGCCGGTCAGGATCACGCGCCCGGCGCCGAGGGTCTTGGCTGCCTGCGCTGAGATCAACCCGAGGGCGCCCGGTCCGGTGATAACAACGGTCTCACCCGGCCTCACCCCGCCCACCCGCTCGTAGCCGTACAGCACGGTCCCGGCCGTGGTAAGCAGAGCGCCTTCTTCACACGAGATCGCCTCCGGCAGCTTGTGGAGCGTGTTGACGTGGCAGGCGGCGTACTCGGCGTAGGCGCCGTTGCTACTGAACCCGTAGTGCCTGTGCCCCTTCTCCGGCTTGCCATAGTTCAGGCAGGTGGTGTACAGACCCCGCAGGCAGTTCACGCAGCGGCCGCAGCCCTTGTGGGGCTCGACGGTCACCCGCTCGCCCATCTTCACCTCGGTCACGTCGGGCGCCACTGCCACGACAGTGCCGGTGAACTCGTGGCCGGGGATGAACTCACCCAGCGGCGGATGACCGGGCCATCCCTTCGCTATGATCGCCGGATCACTGCCGCAGATTGCCACCGAGCCCACCTTGAGCAGCGCCTCACCCTCACCCAGCACAGGAACCGGCTTCTGTGTTACGCGCAGGTCTCCATAGCCGAACAGCACGGCGGCCTTCATCGTCTTGGGAATCGCCACGGTTCCTCCTCTCAGACTCGGCTTTGAAATGGATCCAGCACAACCTTCACCGCCTCTCCACTTCGCGAGAGATCGAAGCCCTGCTTCCACTCCCGCAGAGGGAGAACGTGTGTAACGAACTGCGATGGAAGCACCGCCCCGCGCGCGAAAAGCGACAGAGCCCGCTCCCAACTCGTGTACCTGGAACTGTAGGTGAACGACACGACAAGCGCACGGAACAGCGCCTCGCGGTACGGTATGGCAACCTCGTCGGTCGGAGGCTGCCCGATGATTCCAACCCTGCCCAGGCGCCGAGCAAGACGAAAGCACTGTGCGACAGCCGCCGGGGCACCTGAGAGCTCAACGACGACGTCGGCGCCCTCCCCGCCGGTCAGATCGGCGACCAGCGTCGTGAGGTCGTGGCGCTCCACGTTGACGACATGGTCTATGCCGAGTTCCCTTGCTCTGGGAAGACGGGCCCTCTCGTCCCGATCTGTCCCTGTTACGATGACTTGCGACGCGCCGGCGACCTGCGCCATCCTGGCGGCCGCCAGTCCGATCGGTCCGCAGCCTAGCACAAGCACCACATCCTCGGGCGCGATGCCAGCGCGCTCAAGCACACCGTGCACCGCCACGGCCGAGGGCTCGGTGAACGCGGCCTCGATGAAGCTGAGGTTGCCTGGAATGCGGTGCAGCAGCCACGCCGGAACCTTGATGAGCTCCGCGAACCCGCCGTCCACCCAGTACCCTGGGGCCCGCTTGGAAGCACACGCGAAGGCGTTCCCGGTCAGGCACTGGCGGCAGCGCCCGCAACTACCCGTGTGCTGCTCGGAGACGACGCGGTCGCCGACCGCCCACCCGCCCGCGCCCTCACCCACCTCGGCGATCTCACCCGCGAACTCGTGGCCGATCACGACCGGCGGGCTGTACGGATGCTGGTCGTCCTGGATCTTCAGGTCGCTTCCGCAGATGCCACAGGCGCGAACGCGTATCAACACCTCTCCCCGGTCAAGAACAGGCGCAGGGACGTCCCTGAGTTCCAGGTGGCCGGAACCGCGCGCGGTCTTGACGAGGGCCTGCATCTCTCTACATCACTCCAGGAGTTCCAGGGGCTCCTCGATCAGATTCGCCAGGGCCTCAAGAAACAGCGCGCCCCGAGCGCCGTCCACGACGCGATGATCGCAAGACAGGCTGAGCGTCATCATCGGCCGCACGGTAGGCCGACCCTCCACCGCCACCACGCGGTCAGCGATACGGCCGACGGCCAGGAGGGCGGCCTGGGGCGGGTTGATGATGGCATTGAACACGTCCACGCCGTACATGCCCAGGTTGCTGACCGTGAAGGTGCCGCCCGCGAGGTCCTCTGGACGGAGCTTCCCCGCCTGAGCCCGACCGACGAGTTCCCCCCGCCGGGCAGCGATCTCGGCAACGCTCTGCTGGTCCGCACGGTGGATGACCGGGACGACAAGCCCGTCCTCCACCGCCACAGCCAACCCCACGTTGATCTCGGAACCGGTCACGATCTTGCCTTCCTGCCATCGGGCGTTGAGACGGGAGTGCCGGCGCAGCCCAACTGCCACGAGCCTGACCAGCAGGTCGGTGTAGGTGACCTCCACCTTGAGTCGCTTCCGGCACCGCTCACGCCACGCCACAAGCCTGCTCGCATCCACCTCGCGGACAAGGTAGAAGTGCGGGGCACCGGTCCAACTCCGCGTCGTGCGCTCGGCCATGATACGCCAGGCGGTGCTTACTGCCACCGCCCCGACGCTAGCCGGGACCGCAGCAACCTGGGCCGGCTGAGGGGAACCTGCCGCTGGCACGTCCGCGGCCACAACCGCTCCTGCTGGGCCCGTGCCCTGCAGCGCTGCAATGTCCACGCCCCGCTCGGCTGCCAGGCGCCGGGCTTTGGGCGACGCCAGCGTGCGCACGCCACCACCCGGCGTGGATCCGGATTCCTTCCGTTTCTCCAAGAACGCCAGGACGTCGGACTTCGCGATGCGGCCTCCGGACGGCTTCACTTCCAGTAGGTCCACCCCGTGCTCGGCGGCCAACCGCGCTGCAAGCGGGCTGGCGGCCACCGTGGGAGTCGTGGAAACGATGCGGGCTATCGTCTGACCTACCGGCACCTCCTGGCCTTCCGCGGCGGTCACCTCCTGGAGTATGCCGGACGCCGGCGCCTCGATCTCCACGGTGACTTTGTCGGTCTCGATCTCCAGCAACGGCTCACCCTGTGTGACAGGATCGCCCTCGGCCCTCAGCCACCGAAGGACTTTCCCCGTTTCCTGGGCCATGCCCAGCGCGGGCATGATGACCTGCGTCGTCACCGGGCCTTCTCCTTGCGGTTCAGGTTGGACTGGGTCTCCCGGGTAGCCGGCAGGGGACCGGCCGCCGTGTGGTAGCGTCCCCCTGCCACCAGCAGCTCCTCGGCCGGAAACCGGGTGATCACCTCGCAGCCCGTCTTGTTGACGACAACCATCTCTTCGATGCGCGCCGCCGACCAGCCGTCCAATGCCGGCCAGAAGGTCTCGAGGGCGAAGACCATGTTCTCCTCGATGACCTCAGGATGATCAAACGAGACGAAGCGGCTGAAGATGGGCTTCTCCCAGATTGAGAGGCCCACGCCGTGGCCGTATTGGAGGGCGAACGCCGCCTCTTCGCCGGCGAATCCGAACTCCTCCGCGCGCGGCCAGATCTTCACGACGTCGGCGGTGGTGACGCCCGGCTTGATCAAACTGATCGCCTCGTCCAGGTAGCCGCGGCAGCGCTTGTACGCGTCCACCTGGGCCGCCGATGCGCTGCCGATGGCGAAAGTTCTATAGTAGCAGGTGCGGTACCCGTTGTAGGAGTGCAGGATGTCGAAGTAGGCAGGGTCGCCGGGCCGGAGCACGCGATCGGTGTAGACGTGGGGGTGCGGGTTGCACCGTTCACCGGAGATGGCGTTGACGCCCTCCACGTGCTCGGACCCCAGATCGTAGAGCACCTTGCTGACCAGCCCCACACACTCGTTCTCACGCATCCCAGGCTTCATCGCCTGGTAGAGCTCCTCGTAGGCGGCGTCCACCATCATGCACGCCGTGTTGATGAGGGTGATCTCGTCCTCGGTCTTGATCTTGCGGGCCTGCTGCATGAGGGGCTGGCCGTCCGCGATCTTGACCCCCTCGGCCTGCAGGGCGAAGAGCACCGCCGGCTCGATCACGTCCACGCCGACCGGCTCGTTCATCAGTCCGCGTTCTTCCAGCTCGACGCGGATCTTGCGCGCCACACCCTGCGCCTGCTCTGACGATGCCCCGCGCAGCGTGGAGATCCCTGCGCGCGAGCGCTCTCCCAGCCACGGGCAGTACAACTGGTGGTGCCGGGCCGCCGATCCGAAATCCCAGAGAATGGGATCACCGCCCTGGGGCAGCAGGCAAAACCGCACCAGCTTGTCCATCGCCCAGGTGCCAATGTGTGTCGCGGTGATGTATCGTATGTTGCTCATGTCGAAGCACAACAGGGCGCCCAGTTCCGACTCACCGAGCAGGCGCTCCACCCGGGCCAGCCTCTGAGCGCGGAGCCGGTCGTAGTTGACCCGCTCTTCCCAGTCGACCGCCGTGAGACCGAAAGTCTTCAGGCCCATTCTCTTCTCCTCCTCGCCTCTCAGGTGCGCCCGCAGAGGGCTCTTGCCGTTGCCGCCACCCGTTCACCCGTGGGCACCGTGAGATCCTCCAGAACCGGGGAGAACGGCACGGGCACGTCCATTGCGCCCATGCGCCTGACAGGCGCGTCCAAGTGATAGAAGGCCCCCTCGGCAATGACCGAGGCGATCTCAGCCGTCACCCCGTAGCGCTCGTGGCCCTCGTCCACCACGATGGCCCGCGCGGTCTTCTTGGCGGATTCCACTATCGTGCGCGCGTCCAGGGGCACGGTCGTGCGCGGGTCAATCACCTCCGCACTTATCCCGTCCTTCTCCAAGATCCGCGCCGCATCCAGGGCAACCTGCACCATGCTGCTGGTCGCCACGAGCGTTATGTCGGTTCCTTGCCGCTTCACGTCGGCGACGCCGAAGGGGATAGTGTACTCCCCTTCTGGAACCGGGCCCTTGAGTTGGAACATCAACTTGTCCTCAAAGAACACCACCGGATTCTCATCCCGGATGGCGGTCTTGAGGAGGCCCTTGGCGTCATAGGGGGTTGAGGGCAGCACAACCTTCAATCCGGGGATGTGACTGAGGAGGGCGTGCAGACTCTGGCTGTGCTGGGCCGCGGAGCGTCGGGTGGCTCCCAGGTTCGTCCGCACGACCATCGGTGCCCGAAGCTTCCCGCCGGACATGTAGTGCACCTTGGCGGCCTGATTCACGATCTGGTCCATGGCCAGTGTGAGGAAATCGCCGAACATGATGTCCACCACGGGACGGAGCCCGGTCATCGCCGCTCCCACCGCGATTCCGGTGAAGCCGGCCTCGGAGATTGGCGTATCGGTCACCCGCTCAGGACCGAACTCCTCCACGAGGCCCGAGAGTACCTTGAACGGCGTCCCGGCCTCGGCGACGTCCTCGCCCAGGATGAAGACGGCAGGGTCACGGCGCATCTCCTCCGCCAGGGCTTCCCGGATCGCCTGGGCGAAGGTGATCTCGCGATCCGCGACCGCGCTAGGCATAGACATGCTGGTCCACCTCGCCAGGGTCAGGATAGGGAGCGGCCAGGGCGAACTCCACGCCTGATGCAACCTCGTCGCGGGCGCGCCGCTCGATCTCCTTCAGCGTGCCCACATCAGCGATTCCGTCGCCGGTCAGCCACCCTGCCAGGATGGCGATGGGATCGCGCCGCCCCTTCCATTCCTGCTCTTCGTCCTTGCTGCGGTAGTAGGTACGGCTCACGTCACCTACGTGGTGACCGAAGAACCGGTAGGTGTTGCTTATGAGGAAGGCCGGGCCCCCTCCACCCCGAACCTGCTCGACCACCCGGCAGGCCGCAGCGTAGACCGCCCGCACATCCTGACCGTCCACCTCCGCGCATTGGATCCCGAACGCGGCAGGCCTCGCCCACAGCTCGCCGGCCGTGACCTCGGAGTAGCGCGTGTACTCGTTGTAGAGGTTGTTCTCGCAGACGTAGATCACCGGGAGCTTCCAGAGGGCGGCCATGTTCATAACCTCGTACAGCACTCCCTGGCCCAGCGCGCCCTCGCCAAAGAAGCACACCGAAACCTGACCGGAGCCACGCCGCTTCGCGGACAGGGCAGCGCCCGTAGCGATTCCGGCCCCCCCACCCACTATCGCGTTCGCGCCCAGATTGCCTCCCTCGGGGTCGGCGATGTGCATCGAACCGCCCTTGCCGCGACAGTAGCCAGGGGCTTTGCCCAGCAGCTCGGCGAACATGAGATCCACCCTCGCCCCCTTGGCAAGGCAGTGGCCGTGACCACGGTGTGTGCTGGTGATGTAGTCGGCAGGCCGCAGCGCCTGACAGATCCCGACCGCGGAGGCCTCCTGCCCGCTGTAGAGGTGAGCGAGACCAGGCATCTTGGCGCCGCGGTACAGTTCGTTGACCTGCTCCTCAAACACCCGTATCTTGATCATCTGCTCGTACATCTGAAGCCACTGCTCTCGGGCAACACCCTGCAGGGCATCTACCTGCTGGATTTCAGTGGGCGGGGCTGTACGCCGCATCGGATCCTCCGCCTCCCTAGCGCTCGGAGGCCTGTCCCGCGCCGCCCCCGGAAGGAGGCATCCCGGCCATGCGGGCCAGCACCTCAAAGACGATCGCAAAGTCCTGCTTCTCCAGGCCCTGGGCCCGGGCCGCGGTAAGCATCTCGTTGGTGGCCGCGGTGGTGGGCATCGGCACCTGGAGCTGGCGGCCCATCTCCAGCGCCAGCAGCATGTCCTTCTGCATCATGGTCACGTCGAACCAGGCCTCCTCCGGCATCTGGAGCACGAAGGGGCCGCGATAGCGCAGCATGGGTGATGCCATCACGCTGTTGAGCAGCACTTCGACCGCGACGGACCTAGGGATGCCGTTCTTCTCGGCAAGCAGGATGCCCTCGCTGAAGGCCAGCATCTGGACTGCCAGACTGAGATTGCTGGCGATCTTGATTAGGACCGCCTGGCCGTTGCTGCCAACGTGGTTGACCGTGGGTCCAATGTCTCTAAGGATCGGAAGCATCTGCTCGAAGACTTCCCTTTCGCCCCCTACCATGATTGAGAGCCTACCCTGCTCAAGGGTCACCACGCTGCCCGACACCGGCGCGTCCAGCATCCGGGCGCCGGCAGCGGCGACCCGCGCCGCCAGGGCGCGGCTGGCCTCCGGGCTCGCCGTGCTCATGTCCACGTAGACCTTGCCCGGTCCCAGCGCGGCCAGTATCCCATCCGGCCCCTCGGTAACGGCGTGCAACGCGGCGGTGTTCGTGACCATCGTGAAGACCACGTCCGAGGCCTCGGTCACCTCCCGCGGCGAGGATGCCCACCGCATGCCCGCGTCGAGCAGCCACTGCGCCTTCTCCTGGGTCCGGTTGTAGCCCACTACCGGGCGGCCGGCATCCAGCAGCCGCTTGACGATGCGGCTCCCCATTACTCCCAAACCCACGAATCCCAGCTTCTGCATTGCTCCCTCCATGTTCAGATTAGGTACCGGTCAGGCGCCGGCGTCGAGAGCGTCGCGGATGTCTCCTTCTACCCGCAGCAGGTGCTCCCGCATCCGTTGTCTGGCCTCGTCCTGCTTGCCAGCGGCGATGGCTCGAAGGATCTCCCTGTGCTGCGCCAGGGACTGCTGTGGGCTGCCTGGGATCTGGAATATCGAAGCCAGTGCCCGGTGGAGCGCCTCACGGATGGCCTGCATTACGTGAACCGCGATGCGATTGCGTGTTGCGGAGGCGATCGCCAGGTGAAACTGCAGGTCGGCTGCGATGTAGCGCTCCTGCGAGGAGAGACCCTCGACCATCTCCTCGATCCGGCGAGCCATCTCGGCCAGGTCATCGTCAGTGCGCCGCGCCGCCGCCAGGCCCGCGGCCTCGACCTCCAGGATCTTGCGCACCTCGAAGAGTTCAGGTAGGGCGATCTCCTGCAGCGTGAGTAGGAGACGCACCGAGTGCTGCAGGGGGTTGGCGTACTCCGCGACCGCGAACGCCCCCTTGCCCGCCGACCGGATGAGCCCCTTGGATTCCAGGATCCGGAGGGCTTCCCTGACGGAAGAACGACCCACGCCATAGGTCCGCGTCAGTTCCCGCTCCGTGGCCAGCGTGTCGCCGGGCTTCAGCCGCCGATCCGAGATCTGCCGGATAAGATGGTTGGCAACCAGTTCGCAGACCCTCTGTCGTTCAATGGGTAGATGAATCATCCACGCCTACCGATCTACCGTTGTCGCGGTCACGCCGGCCGGTGCGCCTGTGCCAGGTTGCGAAGCCTGCAGCAACTTCCGCCTCTGCCAGAGGAAGACGGCGACGAACATGGCAATGGCGCTCAGGTCGGTCGCCAGCCCGGGCACGAACGCCAGAACCGTGGCGGCCGCCAGGAGCAGCCATTCCACCAGCGTGGTCCGGACAAGGAAGAACGCCGTGCTGCAGATGGAGAACGCTACCGTACCGACTATCGCGGAGACGACCGCCCAGATGTTCTCGGCCAGGGTGCCAGTGAACAGAATGTGCGTGTACGCGAACAGCAGCGGTATGACGTAGATCATCTTGGCGAACCTGAAGCTGTTCCAGCCGGTTCGCCAGGGGTCGGCGTCCGCGATGGCAGCAGCGGTATAGGCGCCCAGGGCCACGGGCGGGGTGATGTTCGAGTCGAGACTGAGCCAAAAGATGATAAGGTGCGCCGCGATGAGCGGCACGCCCAGCTCTACGAGCGCCGGCGCAGAGGCCACGGCCACCACCAGGTAGGCCGCGGTGATCGGCAGGCCCATGCCTAGAATGAAGGAAGCGATCGCGATCAAGAGGAGCATCAACAGGAGGTTCTTCCCGGCCAGTGTAAGCATGATCGTCGAGAACTTGATCCCTATCCCGGTGAGGGCCAGGACCCCGATGATGATGCCTACGGTGCCGGTGGCTGCCCCCACGAAGGTACAGGCCTTGCCGCCGTCTACCAGCGCCTGCCACACCTGGAGCGGACCCATCCGGGTTTCTGGACGAAGCCAGCTCACCACGACGGTAGCCACAATGGCGTAGATCACGGCGCGTGCTGGCGAGGCCCCACTGAAGAGCGCACCGACCAGGACCGCGATGGGCAGGAAGAGATACCAGCCTTGCTTCAGGACGTCCAGGGCGCGTGGAAGTTCCTCCCGGCTGAGGCCGCGGATGCCCAGCTTGCGCGACTCCAGGTAGACCATGATCCCAACCGCCAGGAAGTAAAGGACGCCGGGAAGGATTGACATCTTCACGATCTCTGCGTAGCGTATCCCGGTCATCTCGGCCATGATGAACGCGCCCGCTCCCATAACCGGAGGCAGGATCATTCCTCCGGTGGAGGCTGATGCCTCCACCGCGGCTGCGATGTGCGGTGGAAAGCCCGTCCGTTTCATGAGCGGTATGGTGAACGCGCCGGTGGTCGCGGTGTTGGCGATCGGGCTCCCATTGATGGAGCCCAGCAGCGCGCTGGACACCACAGCAACCTGGGCAGGTCCTCCTGCAACCCGTCCCAGGCCGGCCATTGAGAGATCAATGAAGAACTTCGCCACACCGGCGCGCATCATGAACGCGCCGAAGACGACGAAGGGCACTATGTAGCTGGCCACCACCTCGGCCATGATCCCGAAAATACCGTCCGAGGTCAGGTAGATGTACTCGACGACGCGGCGGAACACGAAGCCGCGGTGGCCGATGACCGGCGGGAGAAGGGACCCGTAGAGGGCATAGGCGATGGCCAGGATGGAGATGATGGCAAGTGGGCGACCGAGCACGCGCCGCGCTACCTCGATGGACAGCAGCGTCACCATCAGCCCCATCAGGTAGTCGGCAGGAGTGTAAACGCCGGCCCGGTAGGCCAGCGCCTCGTGCTGCAGAATCCAGTAGCCCACCCCCACGACCGCGCCCGCGATGAACACCAGATCCAGCCACGAGGGCGCGTCGGAGGGAGCGCGCCGCCATCCTTTGTACAGGAGCAGGGCGGCCACCAAACTGAACATCACGGCGATCCCACGGTGGTACTGCATGGAATCCACGCCGAAGGCGGCCGCCCGGAGGTAGAAGATGGCCACCGCGCCCAGGAGGATCTGGGCGACGATGTCCCAGTGGCGCGAGAGGTTTCGATTCAGGTGTGTGCCCGTGTCCTCAGGCGCCTATCGCGCCCGGATCCTCTCGGGGATCTCGATGTTCCTGGTTACCCAGTAGGCCTCGGCCCCACGGTGCAGGGGGATCGTGACGCCCTGTAGCGCCTTCAGCGAGGTCATGTCGGACGAGGCGCTGTGAACCCGCAGCATGTGACCGTGACCTTCGCGGCCGTAGGCCGCTTCGACCATCCTCTGTACCAGGGGAGCGGGCACGTCCTTGTGGACGAACCACAGCGCCGGAACGCCCAGCGCGGGGGTGTTCTCGGTGACGCCCGCATAGGACCCCGCAGGGATGATGTAGCGCGCGTAGTACGGGAAGACCTTCATGAAATCCGTACGCAACAGGGGCGTGTAGGCGTCAATGAAGTGCACGGGACGGGTCACGGCCGCCTCGATCGTTACGCGATCCGGGAACGGGCCGGTCCAGAAGTAGGCGTCAACCCGACCGTCTCCCATGGCGCTGCCAGCCGCGGCCCCCAGCAGAGGCACCCGCGTGATCCGATCCCAAATCCCGAGGCTGCGAAAGATTCGCTCGGCGGTGGCAAAGGTCCCGGAACCAGGAGTCCCGACCGCAACGCGCTTGCCCACCAGATCCTCCACGGTGCGGATGCCGCTGTCGCGGAAGGTCACCACATGGGCGATGCCCAGGAAGATCATGCCGATGGTTCTCAAGTTAGTGTGCGGATTGCCCTTGAAACCCTCGAGGCCGTAGTACGATTCGTGCACGTCCGAGGTGAAGGCGATTCCCATCTCGGCATCGCCCGCGTTGACCCGGCGCACGTTCTCAACTGACCCGCCGGTGGCGGCCACGGATACGTCGAGATTCGGGACCGCCCTGGAAAGGAAAGTCCCGATCCCTGTCGCGAAGATGCCAAACACCCCACCGGGAGGCCCTCCCAAGATCGTGAGCCGATCCAGCCTGGGGCCGGCCGCGCTGGGTGTGAAACTGAGAGGACCTGCCACCAGCAGGCCCAGGATGAGCATGAGACTCGCGATGAGCCGAACCACGCTCTTGATGTGCATCGCAGCATCCCTCCGACGGTACTATTGTCCGACATTCAGATTGACAGATCGGCAAACGCAACGTACAGTTCGCCGCCGCCGCGGCGTCTCCTTCCAAGTCCGGCACCTTGCTGTCAGAAGGGCTGCGCTGATCCTGGGGACAGCCCTTGTCCTGGGAGCTCAACCGGCTGCCGGAGGAGCGCGATACAGCGTCAGAGTAGAGCTGTCGCGGGCCTCGGTTCGCCAGGGCGAGACGCTGCGGCTGAACGTGCAGACGCCGGCGTCTGCAACACGGGTGGAGGTCCGCTTCGCCGGGCGGCAGTGGCCTGCCTTCCGGGTCGGGGCGGCCGAAT
>CAYLKW010000038.1:2915-16636 GCA_964384245.1 uncultured bacterium | reverse complement strand
CGGCCCGCCCCTGCCCGCAGCCGCGGCACAGGGCATGGCGCTCGGCCGTCGTATTCTCTAGTAACCGCTGGACGGGGTGCTGTCCTGTCGCGTGGTCAGACGAGGAGGAACGATGCTGCGCTATCTGACGGCAGGCGAATCGCACGGCCGGGCGCTGATCGCAATCGTTGAGGGCCTGCCCGCAGGGCTGCGGGTGGACGAGGACCGGATCAACGCCCAGATGGCGCGGCGCATGCAGGGGTACGGCCGCAGCGGTCGGATGCAGATCGAGCAGGACCGCGCGGAGATCATCTCAGGGGTAATCCGCGGCGAGACCATCGGCGCGCCCGTGGCGTTGTGGATCGAGAACCGCGACTGGCGCAAGGACGAGCCGGACATCACGCGGCCCAGGCCCGGCCACGCCGACCTGCCCGGCGCGCTGAAGTATGGCTTCGATGAGGTTCGCCGCGTGCTCGAACGGTCCAGCGCGCGGGAGACCGCGGCGCGCGTGGCCGCCTGCGCCGTCTGCCGCCTGCTCCTGGAGGAGTTGGGCGTGCGCCTGTTTAGCCACGTTGTCGAGATCGGCGGTGAGGCGATTCGCGCAAGGCCCGCTCGTTGGGAGGAAGTTCCGTTGTTGGCCGAGTCGTCGGCGGTGCGCTGCGTCGAGCCCGAGGCCGAGGAGCGCATGAAGGCGGCCATTGACGCGGCCCAGAAGCGTGGGGACACGCTGGGCGGTGTCTTCGAGGTGGTGGCGCTGGGTCTGCCTCCAGGGCTGGGCAGCCACGCCCATTGGGACCGACGGCTCGACGCCCGCATCGCCGCGGCGGTGATGTCCATCCCCGCGGTCAAGGGCGTCGAGTTCGGGCTGGGGTTCGAGGCGGCGCGCACCCCTGGCACCAGCGCCCACGACGAGATCTTCCACGATCAAGCGAGGGGATTCTACCGGGAGACCAACCGAGCAGGGGGCGTGGAGGGCGGCATGACAAACGGCGAGCCCCTGGTAGTGAGGGCCGCGATGAAACCGCTCTCGACCCTGCGCGTACCGCTGCGTTCGGTGGACCTGAGGACAAGGGAAGCGGCGGAAGCAGTGGTCGTGCGCAGCGACGTCTGCGCGGTACCAGCGGCCGGGGTGGTGGGCGAGGCGATGGTGGCGTTTGTGCTGGCCGACGCGCTTCTAGAGAAGTTTGGCGGGGACGCGGTGGCGCACATTCGGCACGCGTACGAGCGATTTGTGGTGGAGGCGAGGCGGGCGACCTGAGCCCGGGTCTCTGACGAGCGCCATCAAGACCTTCTCTGCAAGCCTCGTTAGTGAAGCAGCAATTCCTCGACAAGCCCCTGTAGTGAGACAGACTTCACCGCCACATCGCCGTACTTGCGCGTCCAGGACCGTGAGATGTCGCTAGCAACAACGAAGTTCGGCCCGGCGGGATACCTCCGGCGGAAAGCCAGAAGCGAAGACGGGTCAAAGGCATCCGCTTTCCACTTGCACTCGACCGCGACCGGTCTCCCTTCGGCGCCTCCCAGCACGAGGTCAATCTCGTGACCGCGCTTGTCGCGCCAGTAGCGCAGAACCCGCGTCTGCAGGCGTGCATGCAACTCGTTCAGGACAAAGTGCTCCCAGAGTGAACCGAGGTCATCGTCGCGAAGCCGCTGCCAACCACGGTGGTAACACACGAAGCCGGTATCGAAACCGTATACCTTGGGAGCGGAAACGATCTCAGCGGACCGGTGACGTGCAAAGGGGCGAAGCAGGTGAACGACAAACGTCGCCTCCAGGACGCCGAGGTAGCTGGCAATGGTAGTCCGGCTGACCTCGCAGGGCGCGGCGTAGCGAGTGGCCTCGAAGATCCCCCCACTGTGCGTGAGGAGCAGTTCGGCGAACCGCTGGAACGAATGCCGTCGCTCGAGTCGGAACAGCTCCTGAATGTCCTTCGCCCAGTAGGCGTCCATCCACTCCTGGAACTCGTGCTCGGAAACGGATTCGGCTAGGAAGAACGGCGGCAATCCGCCGCGCAGTAGCCGATGCTTCAGGTCCGTGTTGCCGAAGTCGGCGAGATCGGCTTCCACCATCGGCGTCAGCCAGATGTCGGCCTTGCGACCAGCCAGGGTGTCGCGGAACTTCGCCGAAGCGCCCAACGTGGACGATCCTGTGGCGATGATCTTCACCTCAGGGTAGTGATCGGCTGCGATTTTCAGTAGTTCGGACGGGTTCCCCATCCGGTGGATCTCGTCGAGCACAACTCGCTTCCCCCGAAGCGACTCCAGGAAGCCCTCCGGGTCTTCCACTTGCCGCCGCACCCGCGGCAGCTCACAGTCGAAGTATTCTACGTTCGGGAGCGACTGGCAGAGAACGGTCTTCCCCACCCGCCGCACCCCAGCCAGCCAGACGATGCGCCTCCGCCGCCAGGCCGCCTCGACTCCCTCTAGCCAGAAGGTCCGAATCCGCATGAGTCTATTCTTGCGTACAGCGTCACTATTTGCAAGTATACCCGCACTTGGTATCCATGCTCCGGCGGGGCAATCAAGTGCGAAAGGCAATTCGGCCGGGCCGGGCGAAACCCTTCGCATGCTCAACCTTTGCATGGAAGAAGCGCGGCGGTGCTGACGATAATCGGACAGCACGTCAACCTGAGGGAGTTCCGGCCAGGGGACGCTGCCTGGCTGGTCCGGGTGATGGGGCGCGGCTCGTGGTGGAAGTGGGATGCGCCATGGGAAGGGAGGCCCACCGAGGACGAGCTGCGCCGGGTGCCCGTGCGGATCGAGGCCATGATCCACGAGGGCGCCTCGCCACCCAGGCGGATGATAATCGAGACGCGCGCGGGATCGCCCATCGGCACCGTGTCCCGGTACTGGGTGGAAGAGCGCACCCAGTGGATGGAGGTGGGCGTGGGCATCTACGCGGCGCGCTACTGGGGCCGGGGCTACGGACCAGAGGCGCTGGCCCTTTGGGTGGACCACCTCTTCGAGGCACTGGACCTGCGCCGCATCGGTCTGCGCACCTGGTCTGGCAACGAGCGGATGGTCCGTCTTGCCCGCAAGTTGGGGTTCCGGCAGGAAGCCGCCTTCCGGGAGGCGTACGCCACTGCGAACTGTACCTACGATCGGGTGGCCTTCGGCCTGCTCAGGCGGGAATGGAAGCGGGTCCGTCGGTCGTGGGGCAGCTGATGCGCCGCGTGCGCGTGGACCTGGGTGCCCGGTCGTACGATATCGTTGTGGGCGCGGGCGCGATCTCCCTGGTCGGGCACGAGCTGCAGCGGCTCGGCGCCGGCCGCCAGGCCGCGATCCTGTCCAACCACGCAGTGATGCGCCGCCTCGGGGGTGCGCTGGCGAGGTCCCTTGAGGACTGCGGGCTGACGGTCCAAACGGTGACCGTTCCGCCGGGGGAGAAGTCCAAGAGTCTTCGTCAGGTCGCGCGCATCTACGATGCGCTCAGTTCGGCCGGCTTCAGCCACGACGACACGCTCATCGCGCTGGGCGGGGGCGTGGTGGGAGACCTGGCCGGGTTCGTCGCCGGCACCTACATGCGGGGCGTCCGCCTGGTGCAGGTTCCGACCACCCTGCTGGCCCAGATTGACAGCGGCATCGGCGGGAAGTCGGCGGTCAACCATCCGCGCGCCAAGAACCTGATCGGAGTCTACCACCAGCCGGCGCTCGTGGTGGCCGACCCCGACGCATTGCGGTCGCTGCCGCCGGCGGAGATGCGCTTTGGGCTGGCCGAAGCCGTCAAGTACGGCATGGCGATGGACCGGGAGCTGTTCGAGATGCTGGAGGGCTTCACTCCCAAAACCCTGGATGAGATCGTGTATCGCTGCGCAGCGATGAAGGCCCGCGTGGTCGAAGAGGACGAGTTCGAGCGCGGCCCGCGCGAGGTGCTTAACTACGGGCACACCGTGGGACACGCCATCGAGGCGGCGTTCCCCGGCCGCTTCACGCACGGCGCCGCGGTCGCCATCGGGATGCGCGTGGAGGCCTGCGCCGCGGTGAGACTAGGCCTGCTGGCAGAGGCGGACGCCGCCCGTCAGGTTATACTGCTGGAACGCCTCGGACTGCCGGTGGAGGTGCCCCCCGGCCCTCCCGGTCCACTGCTTGACGCGATGCGGCTGGATAAGAAGCGGCGTGGCGGCAGGATTCGCTGCACCCTTCCCGAAGGCATCGGCCGTGCACGGCTGGGCGTGGAGGTTCTTGACTCCCTGATGCAGGAGGTAGTCATAGAGTGCCAATTCGTGGCGCACGCGGCGCCATCACGGTAGAGGTCAACACCGCGGAGGCGATCCGCGAGGCCACCCGCACGCTGCTGACCGAGATGGTGCGCGCCAACCAGATCGAGACGGACGCGATCGCCGCGGTGATCTTCACGCTCACAACCGACCTCAATGCCGCCTTTCCGGCAGAGGGCGCCCGGCAGATGGGCTGGACCGCGGTACCGCTCCTGTCGTCCACGGAGATTGCCGTGCCAGGCGCGTTGGGGCGGTGCCTGCGCGTCCTCATGCTGGTGAATACGCCCAAGGCGCAGGACGAGACCGCGCACGTCTACCTGCGCGGAGCAGAGGTGCTCCGGCCCGACCTCAATTCCCACCTCGGCCATGCGGCCCCCACCGGCGATTTGTGAGGGAGGATTTATGAGAGAGATCGTTCCGCTACCGACCCCTCCTGACACCTCGGTGTCCATCCCCGGCTCGAAGAGCCTGACCAACAGGGCCCTCCTGGTGGGCGCGCTGGCGCTCGGCGTGTCGCGACTGACCAGCGTCCTGTTCAGCGATGACACCTGCGTCATGGTCGAGTGCCTGCGGCGCCTGGGCTTTACCGTACGGGTGGACCAATCGGAGCTCGTCATGCTCGTGGAAGGCCGCGGCGGGGAGATCCCTGCGCAGCGCGCCGAGTTGTTCGTGGGGGGCGCCGGAACCGCGGCCCGGTTTCTGACGGCGATGGTGGGCCTGGGCAACGGACGGTACACGATTGACGGCACGGAGCGGATGCGGCAGAGGCCGATCCAGGATCTGCTCGACGCCCTCGGGATGGTTGGGGTTCAATCCTTCTCAGAGCGCGGAACGCCGCCGGTTGTGGTGAATGCCCGCGGTCTGCGCGGCGGACGCGCGACGGTGCGCGGTGAGACCAGCAGCCAGTTTCTCTCCGCGCTGCTGATGGTAGCGCCGTACGCCCACGAGGACATGGAGGTGATCCTGGAGGGCCGCCTGGTGGAGTCCCCCTACGTTGAGATGACGCTGGCCGTGATGGAGGCGTTTGGGGTCCGCGTTGAGCGCGAGGGCCTGCGGCGGTTCTTCGTCCGGTCCGGAGGGCGCTACCGCGCGCGCGACTACGCCATCGAGCCCGATGCCAGCGCCGCCGCGTACTTCTTCGCGGCCGCGGCCGTCACCGGAGGACGGGTGCGGACACCGGGGCTTTCCGCATCCTCGCTGCAGGGGGACGCGCGTTTCGTGGACCTGTTGGAAGAGATGGGCTGCCGGGTCGTGCGCGGAGAGGGCTTCCTTGAGGTCTCGGGCACTGGGGAGCTGCGCGGAATCGAGGCGGACCTCTCCGAGATGAGCGACCAGACCATGACCCTGGCCGCGATCGCGCCCTTCGCCGACGGCCCGACGCGCATCCGCGGGGTGGCGCACATCCGCCACCAGGAGTCCGACCGGCTGGCGGCCACCGCCACCGAGCTGCGGCGCTTGGGGCAAGAGGTGGAAGAACGCGACGATGGCCTGGTGATCCTGCCCAGGCCTCTGCGGCCGGCGGTGGTTCAGGCGCACGATGACCACCGCGTCGCGATGGCCTTTGCGGTTACCGGCCTGCGGGCCCCGGGAATCGCCATCGCGGACCCCGGGTGCGTGGCCAAGACATTTCCGGACTTCTTCGAGCGGTTGGAGGATCTCCGCTCAGGCCCTGCCTAGCCCGACTTGGTCTCAGTTGGCTTGAACGTGAACCGCGTGCCGCAGTTGCGGCAGCGCCACTTCTGGGCGCCGGCCTCGTCCACGCCCTGGTACTCGAGATGTGTACTCTTGCACCCCGGACATCTTGATGCGCCTTTCATACCCATAGCCGTCCTCCTCTCTCACAAGAACATCCTTACGGACCCACCGGCCGAACTCCTGCGTCCCCTAGCCGCCCAGGCCCGGCTGGCGGCGGCCGGCCAGGAGCGCGCGGAGAGTCGGGACGACGGCGCCTAGCCGCTTGCGCAGCCGGCCGGCAAAGAGCAGTTCGTTCCCCCGGCGGAAGTACTCGTAGGCCGGATGCGTGTACGGGTACCACCACACCTTAGGCGTCGGTACGCGGTCTGTGACGCGCGCGCACGCCTCGGTCACCTCCCACAGGGCATCGTGTCCGTGCAGTCGGCCCCACCCGCTAGAGCCGCTTCCGCCCCACGGACAATCCAGCATCGCGTAGGCCGAGGCATGCTCGTTCACCATGACCAGGCCTGCGCGCATCCGGCCTGCCAGGCGCTTCCCGCGCTTCAGGTCGCGCGTCCACACGCTGCCGGTCAACGCGAAGGGCGATGCGTTGGCACGGGCGATCGCCTCCTCCTCATCGGCCACGGCCACCACGGGCAGGAGTGGCCCGAAGGTTTCTTCGCGCATCACGAGCATCTCATCGGTCACGCCGGTCAGGATGGTCGGCGGGTACCAGAACCCGGACCCCTCGGGGATGCGGCCTCCGGTCAACAGCCGGGCCCCGCGCTCCACCGCGTCGGTAACGTGACGGTGCACCCTCTGCCGCGCCGACTCCCGGATCAACGGGCCAAAGGCCCAGTGCGCGGCCGGGGCGCGCAGGCGCCCCTCGTGCTCGACGAACCCGGCCAGATCGGTCAGGCGCGCTGCGGCTTGCAGCGCCCGTTCGACGAAGGCTCCGGCCACCTCGCGAACAACGTACACCCGCTCCACCGAGCAGCAGAGCTGTCCGCTGTTGCTGAACGCGTTCCACACCGCGCCCTGCGCCGTGTAGGCGATGTCCGCATCCGCGCAGACAACCATGGCGTCCTTGCCGCCCAACTCGAGCAGCGGGGGCCTCCGGCCCAACTCGGCCAGGGCGCGCGCAACCGCGAGGCCGGTGGCGACGCTGCCGGTGAACACGATGCGATCGACTTCCGAAGCCACCAGCGCAGCGCCTGTCTCTGGACCGCCGCAGACCACGTTGAGCACTCCAGCCGGAAGGCCCGCATCCGCGAAGGCGCGCGCGATCTCCAGCGCGGTCAGCGGGGCAAGCTCCGACGGCTTGACGACCACCGCGTTCCCGGCTGCCAGGGCAGGTACGATGGCGCCCATCGCAAGCGAGAACGGCAGGTTCCACGGCGCGATGGCGCCGATAACGCCCAGGGGCTCCCGCAGTACGCGGCCGGACTTGCCGAAGAAGTAGGGCCGGAAGCGCATTCGGATCGCGCGCGGGCGCAGCACGCGTTCCGTCTCCGCCGCGTAGTAGGCCAGGCACTCGAGGCCGACCGGGATCTCCGCGCCGCCGACGGCCTCGCAGGGAGGCTTGCCGGTCTCCATCTGGATGGTGGCCGATATCTCCTCGATGCGGTCCACCATCAGGTGCAGGGCGCGCCGCAGCACGCCGCGCCGTGCGGACCAGGGGCTCTCTGCCCAGGATGGTTGGGCCCGACAGGCCTCTGCCACCGCCTGCCGGACATCGTTCGGCCCGGCTACCGCGTACCGATAGGCATCCTCACCGGTGCAAGGATCCTGGCCCACTGCCCAGTTCCCGCTCTCGGACCACTTGCCGCCGATCCACAGCCTGCCCTCTCGCATGGCAGTCCCCTCCCAGCTACGGGATCTCCTGCCGGTTCGGGTCGTGCTTCCACCAGATGTACGAGAAGACCGTTAGAACAAGCATTCCCCCGACGAGAAGCGCGAGCATCGCCGCGACCGCGTGCTCCGAGCGCAGCAGCCCTGCCAGGATTGATGCCGCGCCGGCCAGGATGAACACCTTCCCTCCCAACCGGTGGGTCTTGTTCCACGACTCCTCACTCGAGAGCGTCCACGGCGTGCGGATTCCCACGAACCATGTCGAGCGCAGCTTGCCCAAGTAGTTTCCCAACACGATGAGCAGGGCGCCAACCAGCAGGGGCGTGATTCTCTCCACTCGGACCGGGACTCCGCGCGCCCACAGTACGACTACCAGGTACAGGGCGAACAGGAACGCGACCAGCAGCGTCCGGATGAGGTTGTAGACGCCGGCGAAGCGTTCGTAGTGCCCGCGCCTGGGATCGAAGCGCGGCAGGGCGAGCATCAGGACGTAGATGCCGGCCGCGGTTGCCGGGATGGCAAGGAGTCCCTCCGCCTTACCGCCGAACCGGTCGGGCGTTCCCTTGATGTCCCAGTGAACCGGCATCCGTTCCGGGGCGACGCCCCACGTCAGGCCTGCGAGCACCAGCATGGCCGCGATGAGGGCAAGACTCAATCCCTCACTTCTCCACGAGACCCTCACAACCGCCGCTCCCCTTTCCGCCTTCTATCTTGTGGCGCGGCCCACGGAAAACAGACCCAGCAGGAAGGCCACCACCTCTTCAAAGACCGAGACGTTCAGGCTGTAGACGATGACCGCGCCCCGTCGCTCGGCCTGGACGAGACCGGCGGCCTTGAGCGCGTTGAAGTGACCCGACATCGTGGATCTAGCCAGAGGGAAACGATCTGAGATCTCGCCGGCGGTCATGTCGCGCCGCCGCAGCAGGCGGAGGACCTCCCGCCTGGTAGGATCGGCCAGGGCCCGGAACACAGCATCCACAGGCATCGTTTCGTCAACCAACGAAATACTAGCGCGCCAGGGCTCCGCCGGTCAATGCGGCGACGCGGCATCGGGCGCGGGCAGAGGATAACCGCCGGGAGGTAGGAAAGTGTTAGCCGGTGGAATCCACACTCTACCAGAGATACTCCCGGACGATCCGCAGCGAGCGACTGCCGCTGGCGCTGGTGGACATGGACGCGGTGGACCGCAACGTGGAGAGGCTGGTCGCGCCGGTGCGCAAGGCCGGCAAGACGCTCCGGCTGGCCACCAAGTCCATCCGCTGCCCGGCCCTGATTCGCTACATCCTCGACCGCGGGGGCGGCACCATCCGCGGGCTGATGTCCTACGCCGTGGAAGAGGCCGCGTTTCTGATCGAACAGGGATTCGATGATCTCCTGGTGGCCTATCCCACGGTCCAGGAATCTGACATGCGCCTCCTGGCCCAGGTCAACAAGGAACGCCCCCGCGTTGCGGTCGTCGTTGACTGTGTGGAGCACCTGGATAGGGCTGAGGTCGCCGCCCGGGAGGCGCGGTGCACCATTCCTGTAGTGGTCGAGGTGGATCTCTCGTACCGGCCGCTGGGAGGGATGCTGCACCTGGGGGTACGGCGCAGCCCGCTGCGCACTCCAGAGGCCGTCGTGGCCCTGGCGGAGCGCGTACTGGCATTTCCCAACCTGTCGTTGAAGGGTGTGATGGGCTACGAGGGCCAGATCGCGGGCGTGGGTGAGGCCAACCCGCACTCGCCCCTGCTCAATCCCGCCAGGCGGCTGATCAAGGCGCTCTCGGTGCCGCGTGTGGCGCAAGCGCGGGCGCGCATCGCCGGGCTCCTCGCCGACCGGGGGATGCGGGTCGAGATCTTCAACGGTGGCGGCACCGGGAGCCTGCCTTCCACTGTCAAGGAAACTTCCGTAACCGAGGTCACCGCGGGATCGGGCTTTCTGGACAGCCACCTGTTCGACTACTACCCCCGCCTGAACCTGACCCCGGCGCTCTTCTTTGCGCTTCAAGTGGTGCGCCGATCCGACCCGCGGATCGTTACCTGCCACGGCGGCGGCTACATCGCCTCAGGCGAAGCCGGCCGCGACAGGCTGCCCTTGCCTGCCCTGCCCGCGGGGATGGAACTCCTGCCCTTCGAGGGCGCCGGGGAGGTGCAGACCCCCCTGCGCCTACCGCCAAGGGTGACGCTGAAATTGGGCGACCCCGTCTTCTTCCGGCACGCCAAGGCAGGCGAGCCTGCCGAGCACTTCAACGAGTATCTGTTTGTCCGCGGAGAGCGCGTTGAGCAGCGGGCACCCACATATAGGGGATACGGACGGTGCCCGCTGTGATGCCGAAGGAACTCGACCGAAGGAGGCGACCGTGCGAAGAGAGATTGCACACCTGGTGCTCATCCCGATCGTCCTGCTCGCGTGGGCGCGCGTGGGCGCGCCGTGGCTCACCCGTTATTCATGGGATGCGGTTGCCGACTACCGGAGTCCTTATCTAGGCGCCATCGCCCCGGGTCAGGAAGGCGACGCGGCCTCCAGCCGTGTGGTCATTGTGGTGGTGGACGCGCTGCGCGCCGACGCCTCGCGCACCCTGCCCAACCTCAACAAACTGCGTGAGGTCGGCGCAGACCTTACCGCGCGCGTCGGCCAGCCTTCGCTTTCGTTGCCATCCTGGACGGTCATCGGTACCGGCGCATGGCAAGAGCAGAGCGGGGTCACAACCAACTTCTACAAGGGCGACATCCGGGTAGACACCATCTTCGAGGCGGCCAAGCGCAAGAGGCTGATGACGGCCATCGTAGGCGCGGGGGATGAGTGGCCGCGGCTCTACGCCCGCGGGGCTGACGTCAACGTGGGGATCAAGGGGCCGAGCGACCCGTACTCCGACCTGCAGGGCGTGCGCCGGCAGGACGATCAGATAGAGGCGATGGCTTTGCGCGTCCTGGCCAAGAAGAAGATCGAGAGGACGCCGGGCCTGTTGCTCGTTCACCTGGCCGAGCCAGACAACGCCGGGCACGCCCGCGGCGCGGCCAGCCGGGAGTACGCGGATGCGATCGCCACGATTGACGCGCGTATCGGCCGCCTGGTGGCCGCGCTCGACCTGCGCGATGCTACCATTCTGGTCACCGGTGACCACGGCATGCTGGACCGCGGCGGGCACGGCGGATGGGAACCGGAGGTGCTCGCCGTGCCGCTTGTGGCCGCCGGAGTCGGCATCCGGCCGGGTCGGTACGCGGAGGCGACCCAGGCGGACATCGCCCCCACCGTGGCCGTGTTGCTGGGAACGAGCATCCCCGCTCACAACCAGGGCCGGCCGCTGTTTGAGGTGCTCGATCTGCCAGAAGGCCTGCGCGCCCGCCGCGCAGTGGATGCCGCGACGCAGTTGCGCGACCTCTATGCCCAGTACGCCCGGGTGATCGGTGTGCCCCCATTCGTCCATCGGCACCTGGACGAGGGTAGCCAGGCCCTCGCCGCCGGCCGGTTCGACGCAGCATACCAGGCCGCGATCGCGGACACGGAGGCCACCTGGAAGCAGGCGGATGCGGCCAAAGCCGCGCGCCTGACCCGTGAGCGGCTGGCGCGGTTGCCCGTTGCGCTGCTTGTCATGCTCGCCTTCGCTGCCTACATGGCCGCCGTGATCAGGGCCCGTTGGGACTGGCGCGCGCCGCTTGCCGGCGTGGTTGTCTACACCCTGGTCTACCAGGGCCTGTTCTTCGGCCGCGGCCACACCTGGTCGCTGAGCGCATTCAACACCGAGACGCAGATCATGCAGTTCCTCACCGCGCGCACTATGGATGCGATGGTCGCGCTGCTCATTGCCGCCATCGTTGTCGGCGTGCTGGCGCGCCGCGCCACACCCCTGGCGACCGCGATCAACACGGTAACCATGGCGTTCATGGTGACCTGGTGGCTGGCGTTCCAGATTGGGATCTTCTACGTGCTCTACGGGATCGGTTTCAACTGGTACCTGCCTGATCTGGGTCTTGGATTCAAGTACTTGATCGACGTGCTACAGACCGGCGCGTTCTGGCCGCTTACCCCTGCCCCGCTGCTCGTGGTCCTGCCGCCTGTAGCGCTCGGCGCGCGCTGGCTCGCGGCGCGCGTGCCGGCGGTGTGCCCGTTGCGCAAGGCCCTTCGCCCATGAGCGGCCAGTTTGACTGCGTCATCGTAGGATCCGGCACCTCAGGGGGGGCCATCGCCTACTACTTGACCGTCGGGGGCATGCGGTGTCTGCTACTGGAGGCCGGCGATGCCTACGGCGCCGACACCTTCCCCGAGAACGATATGGACGGATCTGCCCGGCTGTTCTGGGGCGGCGGGCTCGAGCTGAGCGCTACGGCCGAGATGGCGTTCCTGCGCGCCCGCTGCCTGGGCGGCACCTCGGTAGTCAACCAGTGCCTGCTCGACCGCTTCGACGAGCACGCCTGGGCTGCATGGCAGGCGGCGTCTGGGATCGGGTTCCTCAATGGCGAGGCGATGGCCCCGCACTACGCGGAGGTCGAGGGCCGCCTCAGCATCCGGGAGGTTCCCCCGACGCACCACAATCGCAACGCCCGCCTATTCGTGGACGGCTGCGAGAAGCGGGGATACCGGTGGGTGCCGTTGCGCCGCGGGGAGACCGACTGCGCGATCGAAGAGGGAAACGACTGCATCGCCTGCCTGAACGGGTGCCGGCGCGACTCCAAGCAGAGCACCCTTGTTACGTTCATCCGCTGGGCGCAGGCCCTGGGGCTACAGGCGCGACCGGGTTTCCAGGTCGAGCGCCTGGAGAGCATTCCTGACGGCGTGCGGCTGTCCGGCACCCACCACGGCCAGACGCAGGAGATCCGTACCCCCAGGGTTGTCCTCGCCTCCGGCGCGCTGGGCAACGCGCGCCTGATGCTGCGCTCTGGATTCAAGAAGCGTCTGCCGTCGCTGGGTGAGGGATTCTACTGCCACCCGCAGTTGATGACCTTCGCCGAGTTCGACGAGCCGGTGGACGCCCACAGGGGCGCCTTCCAGGCCTGCAAGTCCGACGATCCGCGGTTCAGGAAGGCGGGGTTCAAGCTCGAGAACGTCTTCGCCCCGCCGACCTCTGTGGCCATGTTGTATCCGGGGTTCGGCGCGCGCCTCCAGGCATTCATGCTGCGCTACCGGCACCTGGCGTGTATCGAGGTGGCCGTGCACGACACGGTTCCCGGCAGGATCAGCGTGGATTCCCGGGGCAAGCTCCAGATAGCGAAGCGTCTGGGGGGCGAAGACGCCCGGCGTGGACAGGCAGGGCTGGTTGCCGTCAGGGAGATCCTCGAGAGCGCGGGCGCGCGGACCATCCTGCACTGTCCTATGAGCTTTGGGCTGCACCTGATGGGAGGGCTGGCGATCGGCCAGGACGCGCAGCGCTCGGCTGTTGACGGCCGGTTCAGCCTCCACGGTTTCCACAACATCTACATCGCCGACTCGAGCATCTTCCCTGCCGCGCCAGGGATCAACCCGGCGCTGACGATCATGGCACTCAGCCACAGGGCGAGTCAGGAGGTCCTCAGGGATGTCTGAGATCCTCACGCCGCGGGAGGTAAGGGCCCTGGAGCGGGTGGGCGACGTCGTGGTCCCGGCCTGCGGCCCGTTGCCTGCCTTCTCTGCCACCGGGTGCGTACGCTACGTGGACGACCTGCTCCGGTACATGCCCCCAGGAGACGTCGCCGACATCCGGCTGCTGCTGCGAATCCTCTCTGTCAAGCCGACTGCCGGCATCCGGTTCATCCTGGCCCTGGCCGGAGCCGGCCGGCGCTGGCCAGGGCCCATCGGAGCGGTGCTGCGGATGATCGAGATCGGGCTCAAGGGCCTGGTCGTCTCGCTCTACTATTCGGGCAAGACCGCCCCGGGATACACCGGGACGGTGCCCCCCGACGCGATCGGCTACAGGCCGCGGGTGATTCCGCGCGCGTAGAACGTTCCTACCGGCCCCCCAGCAAATCGAACAGGATGCGCGCAAACTGCGTGTTGTCCATGTAGCCACGGAACCGGTGCGCCCCGACCCCGAGCGCTGCCACCGGC
>CAYLKW010000038.1:0-2815 GCA_964384245.1 uncultured bacterium | reverse complement strand
CTGGATGTCAGCCGCCGTGGGCCTGGCTGCGCTGCGCAATGGAAGTCGTTGTCGTGTCCGGTCGCGTCGGTGGAAAGGAGTCCGATTCGGTGCCCTCTCTCCTTCGCGGCTTCGCCGACGGTCTTCCTCGGCTGCTTGTCTGGGGTCATGCCGCCATGATCGTGTCGGTGATGATGATGTACTTGGGCGCCACCGGCCCGGTGGCCCCGACGGGTGGGCCCGGAACGACCAGCAGCAGCGCCGCGATAGTGAGAACGATTCCCCACTTGGTCCGGCGACCGTTCATCTCTTCACCTTCGTTTGTGACTCCTCGCACGCCTCGACCCGCAGCCGCTGCCCAGCGTACAGCGCGCCGCCTAGTTCCACCTCGGCCCCGACATTCCCATCCACGACCATGTGGGTGCCGGCCTCGACCTTCCTTACCAGCCGGCGGCCGCATGCCGCGCTGATCAGGGCGTCCTTCACCCGCGCGCCGTGCCAGAGCGTCACGGGAATGTTGTTGACCTCTACCGTAAGCCTATGCAGTGGCGTGGCCTCCTCGATCTAGCGCCGGACCTCCACGCGGATTCGGCCCTCAGACGGGGGATAGCTGACGGCGCCCCGCAGCGTCTTCTCTATGAACGCCGCGAGGTCCAGGACATCGGTGTTCGATGAAGCATCAACCGGGGGGCTGAAAGCCGGGAATGGATAACCGCCGCCGCCGGTGCCCATGAAGTCGTTCACCGCCACCCGGTACCGCCGCGACGGGTCCAGCGGCCGGCCTCCTACGGTGATCTCAGCGTCGAGCAGCCGGCGCTCCGCGTCCACGAGATAGCGGACGGTCATGCCCGAGACCTGGAGGTCCACCTGGTTGCGCCTGGCGTACGAGGACCGGACGATCTCGCGCAGTTGCTCGCCGGCGACCTCGAAGAGCATGAAGTAGTTGGCGAACGGCATGACGCCGTAGAGGCTGCGCAGCGTGATAGGTCCTGCCGGGATCGAGGCGCGGATGCCGCCGTTGTTCATCAACCCCACGTCGGCCCGGTCGAAGGCGGCCCGAGTCGCGTCGGCGATCAGGTTTCCGAGACTGGCATCCTGGGTGGTGAGGTTCTCGCGGGTAAGCGGCGTCGCGGCGTGCCCGATCCTCCGGTCCAGCGCCGCGGCCATCCTGGCGTTCCAGCGATCCACGATCGCGCGCACCGCGGCGTCCTCATCCCGCAGGGCGCGGGTCTCGATCAGCCTGGCGGCCACGCTGTTACGCCGGGTGGCCAGGTCCCGGACCAGGTCCACCCGTCCAAGGAACAGGCTGTTGGCGCCGGCCTGTGCGATGGGCACGCCGCCCTCAACCACCGGCGCGCGCAGCACGGTGTGAGAGTGCCCTCCGATGATGAGGTCCAGGTCGCCGGCCGCCCGGGCGACCTCGCGGTCCACGTCCACACCCACATGCGTGACAGCCACCACCAGATCGGCCTGCTGCCGCAATTGCGCAGCCATGATGCGCGCGACCGCGACGGGATCGAGGAACTCCAGCCCGACGACGTTCTGGCGCCGCGTGGACGGCGGCGTCTCGATGACCCCGAAGAAGGCGATGCGCTGCCCCAGGTCGGTCGCCAGTATCAGGTAGGAATCGAAGGGCGCTATGGGCGTCGCCGTCCGGTTGACCACCCGGATATTGGCGCCCAGCCAGGGGAAGGCCGACTCGGCCCGGCGGGCCTGGGTCTCGGCCGGACCGTGATCGAACTCGTGGTTGCCGGTCGCCATCACCGTGGCGCCCATCGCGTTGAGCGCCTCGATTACCGGCCGGCCAGCGTTCAGGTCGGCGACCGGGTTGCCCGAGAAGACGTCCCCGGCGACGACGAAGTAGGTGTTCGTGTGCTGCGCGCGGACCCGCCGGATCTCCGCGGCCTGCGCGGCCAGGCCGTCCAGCGCGCCGTGGATGTCGTTGGTGTGCAGGAAGACCGCGCGGATGAATCGTGGGATCTCGATGCTGACGGTACCAGAGGCGCCCGGCGGTGCGCGCGCCGAGATGCGGATCCGGTTCGGTCCCCACCGGATGAGGCCGCTTAGGTCCAGGACCGCCCCTGGTCCATCGTCCACTGGCAGATCATGGCCGTTGACCGCGATCGCGACGCCGGTCAGCCCCTGGTTGATAAGGGAAAGCTTCGCCACCTCCGCGCGGATGAAGACGGTCTCTTCGACCGGTCCTGCACGCAGCGTCTCAAAGGTCACGGCCCGGGCGTAGATGGGGAAGGTTTCGATCGCGCGGGCCCAGGGACGGGCGGATCCCGCCACCAGCGCCGCAGGGAGCGCTAGCGCAGCCAGGAGCGCTAGCGCCGCGCCCCGCAGCCGCCGCATCACTCTTCGATGCCGGCCTCGCGGAGGAACCGGTCCCATCGCAGCCGTCCCGGCGGTCTTTCCGCTCCCCGCGCATAGGCGATCGCCAGGTTGGCCATCTTCTCCACGACCCACTCGAAGTAGATGTCCCGGATGCGGGCGCGCTCGAAGTCCGGCGCGGGGTTTACGAAGTCGATCGCGTAGGGCACGTTGTCCCGTATCGCGAACTCGACCGTGTTCATGTCCAGGCCCAGAACCTCGCAGATCAGGCGCGCGTCGCGCACCACCCGCGCGCCCAGCTCCGGCGTGAGGTGCTGGTGGTCCACGATGTAGCGCTCGGTCCAGTACAGGCGAGGATCCCACCGGATGGGCATGATCTCGCGCCGGCCCACGCAGATGCACCGGACGTAGTGGTCAAACTCAACGTACTCTTGTAGAAGCATCGTCTGCGGGCCGCTCTGGTCGTAGCAGCGCCACAGTTCCTCGAGGGAGTGGACCTTGA
>CAYLKW010000037.1:14037-16696 GCA_964384245.1 uncultured bacterium | reverse complement strand
CCTGAAGAAATCCCAGATAACCTCGTTGGCAAAGATGTCCCTGGTTGTCCTGCCGATCACGCGCTCCGGTAGATACTGAAGCCCTCCGGGCCAGGTGTGCCCGCCGCCCTCGACCACGTACACGACCACCTCGGCGGCCTCGCTGCACCCACCGTAGGCCTCGCGGCGCACGCGCGTGCCGTCGTTGGGATCCCGGTCGGGCTCGAGGGTGACGGTTGGGGACGGCGCACAGCGGTTGTGCGTGACCCAGTGCCGTACCGTGTCGGCCACCGACAACACCCTCCCGCGGGCGCGGCCGCCGGGGAACCCCAGGTTTCCCCCGTCCCACGGGACCAGGGGATCGTGCGTGCCCGGTATCAGCACGACCGGGACAGGTCTGGCCGGAGCGCGCATCGCGGCGATCTTGTCGGTTGCGGAGATGGCGACGGGCGCGATCGCGGCGATGCCGTGGGAGGTCTCGTGGGCCAGGCGCATCGAGAGCAGTCCGCCGTTCGAGATCCCGGCCGCGTACACGCGGCTTCGGTCAACGCCCTGGGTTTGCGCCAGGTGGTCAATGAGCGCCGAGATGAACCCGACGTCGTCAATGTTCTCTCTCTGCGCGCGGTAGTCCTGAACCCCCCTGCCGTCGTTCCAGTGCCGGTCCACGCCGTCCGGGTAGACCACCACGAATCCGTGGGTCTCCGAGAGCCGGTTTAGGCCGCCGAGGGTGAGTTGCTCCATGTTCAGGCCGTTGCCGCCGCCGCCGTGCAGTGCAAGAACCAGGGGCATAGGACCGGCTCTGCCGGCCGATGAGGGCAGGTGGATACGGTAGGTGCGCTCGACCCCGCCGTGCTGGATCGACCCGGGACGGCTGACAGGCCCGCGGCTTTGGGCAACGGCGACGCCGGCTGGACCTGGGGCCGGCAGCACGGTCGTTGCCAGCAGCGCGGTCCACAACAGCACCGCGGGCAGACGCACCACCGCGAGCAGCATGACCGGCACAGATGTGCGCTTCAACATGTCACAGCGTTGGACGGCCCGGAGCCGCTCCCCGTTTACGCCCGGAGCCTACGACCATATTCCGGCGATGGCCTGCCCGCAGTCCGGGCAGCGCCCGCCGGACGCCTCCATGCGGTTCTGACGGATGTAGTACCCGCTGCGCTCGACCAGCACCGCCCGGCAGAGGGGACAGCGAGTTTGTTCGTAGGATCCCACCTGCCCGGGCAGGTTGCCTGCGTAGACGAACCGCAGCCCCTCGGTCTGGCCGATCCTCGCCGCCCGCAGGAGCGCCGCGGCGGTGGTGCTGCCGCGGGCCGCCATCTTGTAGTCCCCGTGGAACGCGGTCACGTGCCAGGGGATGTCCGGCGAGATCGAGGCTATGAACCCGGCAGCGGTTGCCAGCTCTTCGTCCGAGTCGTTCCACCCGGGGATGACCAGGGTGACGATCTCCATCCAGAACCCCATCGCGTGGACCAGTCGGATCGTCGCCAGCACCCGGTCGAGCACGCCGCCCAATGCGCGGTAGTTCCTCGCGTTCATGGACTTCAGGTCAACCTTGAAGCAGTCGCACCAGGGGCGCAGATAGGACAGCACTTCCGGCGTGGCGTTGCCGTTGCTCACGCAGCATGTGCGGAGCCCTGCCTGGTGTGCCTCCGTGAAGACCGCGACTGCCCACTCGGACGTAATCAGCGGCTCGTTGTACGAGCTGGCAACCAGCCGCGCGCCGCACCGGAGGCCGTGCGCCACCAGTTCCCCGGCCGAGATCTTCTCGGGCGCGACCCCCGCGGCAGGATCACGCAGGGCTTGCGAGGTCGCCCAGTTCTGGCATCCTGGGCAGTGCAGGCTGCAGCCCAGCATCCCAAATGTGAGCGTCGTGGATCCCGGCAACACGTGGTAGAAAGGCTTCTTCTCGGTTGGGTCGCACTGTAGCCCGGCGACGTATCCCCAGGGGACACGGAGCGTCCCGCCATCGTTGAACCGCACCTGGCAGATTCCGCGGCGGCCGGGGAATATGACGCACCTGTGCCCGCAGGCGACGCAGCGCACCTTGCCGGCTGCCAGATGCTCGTAGAGCAAGCCCTCGGCTGTCCTGGCGTCGAGGAACGCGGCCAGGCTTGAATCGGCGCGGGCTCCCAGGGTTCTCACTGCGCATCACCTCTTCCATTCTAGCGCACCGCCCCGGCGCACCGCCCGCGTTCACAAAACATTCACGTCTGATTCACGGCTTCTGCACCGCTGTCCGGTAGTCTCAGAATTGCGGATTGAGAACCACATTCGAAAGGAGATGGGACATGATGAAGCGCGCAATGGCAATCCTGGGCGCCGTGGCGGTGATCGCAACACTGACCATCCCGGCGTTCGCTCAGATGACGCGACCCGGCATGGGGCCGGGTATGGGAGCAGGGTACGCACAGCCATCCGGCGTCCAGCCACGAGGACCGGCGCTGCCCCTGGAGCAGGCGATCACTCGTGTTCGGCAGTTCCTTGGGCAGTACCAGAATCCTGACTTGGTGCCGGTCGAGATCATTGAGTTCTCGAACGTCTACTACGCCGTGGTGTCGGAGAAGAGCACAGGGAAAGGCGCGTTCAGCTTGCTGGTGGACCGGTACAACGGCAACGTCACCTTCGAGATGGGACCGCCGATGATGTGGAACCTCAAGTACGGCCGCCTGGCTGGCGG
>CAYLKW010000037.1:0-13937 GCA_964384245.1 uncultured bacterium | reverse complement strand
TCCCGGCGCTCCTGGCGTCCGCCCACCGGTGGCGCCGCTGGATGAGGCCAAGGCCAAAGCCGCGCTGCAGGCCTGGGTCGCCCAGGCGTTTCCCGGCGCAGGCATAGGCAAGGTGGTCGAGTTCCCGGGCTTCTTCACCTATCGGCTGGCGCGTGACGGGAAGAACTTCGCGCTCGCCAGCGTCAATGCGTTTGGTGGGCAGGTTTGGTACGCCTGGCACTACGGCACGGTGATCCGGGAGCAGGTCATCCGGTAGGATACGGGAATCCGGGCAGGGGGCCGGGGCTTCCGCCCCCTGACCAGGCTGGATAGCGAGGTGATTGCGATGGCATGTTGTCGGCACGCTGGCATAGTCGCACTTGTGGTGGTCGGTGTGCTCCTCCTGCTGCCGCTGCTCGGCGGCATCGGGATGATGGGCGGCTGGGGCATGATGGGCCCCGGCATGATGGGTGGTGGGTGGTCCGGAGCGCCCTGGGCCGACGGACGCTGGGCAGGAGGGTGGGGGATGCCATTCCTTGGGATGTTCTTCTGGCTGCTGATTCTGGTGGGGATAGTGCTGGTCGTCACCGAGATCGTGCGACGCGCAGGAGCGGGCGCACCGGCAGGCCAGGATGAGGCGCCGCTGGAGATCCTGAAGCGCCGCCTTGCCAAGGGCGAGATCACGCGCGAGGAGTACGACGCGATCAAGAAGGAACTTTCCTAGGCCGGGGCGGATGGAGCAGACGATGCGAAACCGATTGGTTTGGGGTATTGTACTGATCGTTGTGGGGATTGTCGGCCTGTTGTGCGTGGGCAGACTGGGATGGGGTGGAACCCCTGGGCCCGGGTGGGGCTGGCATCGCGGTCCGATGATGCCCGGCTTCGGGCGGTACCACATGCGCGGCCCCTGGGGATGGCAGGGAAGGGGTGCATGGGCACTCCCGCCGGTTGCCGGCGCCCGGGCCGTTGAAATCGTCGCGACCGATTTCTCTTTCAGCCCGACCGAGATCCCGGTCAAGGTCGGTGAGGTGGTCAACCTTAGTCTCGCCAACAAGGATGACGATTCCGTGCACGACATCACGGTACCAGGTCTGCGCGTCCGGCTCGTGGCGCTGCCTGGGCAGACTGTTGCGGGTGCGATTCGGGCCGACCGACCGGGCACGTATGTGTTCTTCTGCAGCATCCCTGGGCACCGCGAGTCCGGCATGGTTGGGCGGATCGTCGTGGCCCCGTGAGCCGGCGAACGATCCTGGTCGTGGACGACGAGCCCGAGATCACGGACGTCGTCCGCAAGTACCTCGAGCGCGACGGTTACCACGTCGTGAGCGCCGCCGACGGTCGGGCGGCGCTCGCGGCCTTCCATCACGAGAAGCCCAATCTCGTGGTCCTCGATCTGATGCTGCCGGAGGTGGACGGCTGGGAGGTCGCCCGCCAGATCCGCGCGGCAGGGAGCACGCCGATCATCATGCTCACCGCGCGGGGAGAAGAGGTGGATCGCCTGCTCGGCCTGGGGTTGGGCGCCGATGACTACATCACCAAGCCATTCAGCCCGCGAGAGGTCGTCGCGCGGGTGCGGGCAGTGCTGCGGCGTGCCAGCGGCGAGGCGCCGTCCGAGGTCCTGACCGTCGGCGATTTGGAGATTGACCAGGGGCGCATGGAGGTCCGTCGGAGCGGCGTGGCCGTGGCGCTGACGCCGACCGAGTTCGGATTGCTGGCCGCGCTCACGCGCTCGCCGGGCCGGGTCTTCACGCGTCTTCAGTTGATTGACCTGGTGCAGGGCCACGCCTTCGAGGGCTACGAACGCACGATTGACGCCCACGTCAAGAACCTGCGGCACAAGCTCGAACCCGATCCCCGCCGGCCCAGGTACGTGCTCACCGTGCACGGCGTAGGGTACCGCCTGGCGGAGCCCGATCGTGACTAGTCTGCAAGGACGACTCATCCTGGCCTTCGTGACCGTGGCCCTGGTTTCCATTGCCGCGGTAGGCGTAATCTCGAGCGCCACGATCCGAGCCGAGTTCGACCACTACTTCCTAGGGGGCCCCATGATGCTGCCGCCGCCGGGCCAGGTGCCACCGGGCCAACGGCCTCCCGGCGCCATTGGGCGACCCCGCACGCCGCACATGACCGATCCGGGAGAGATGCGCCGGATGATGCGGCGCATGATGGGGCCAGAGGAGTTGCACTTCCTAGAGCAGTTGCGCCGGACGACCTGGCTGGCTGCCCTGGCCGGAGGCCTGGCCGCGGTGCTGCTCGGGATCCTCATGGCCCGCTACCTGACGACCCCGCTGCGCCGGATGTCGGACGCCGCTGCGCGCATAGGCCGGGGGGACCTTGCTCAGGAGGTGCCGGTGCCCTCGGACGACGATCTGGGCAACCTGGCGCGCGCGTTCAACACCATGGCCGCTGACCTGAGGCGTCTGGAAGAGAGCCGCCACAACCTTGTCGCCGACATTGCGCACGAACTCGGCACGCCGCTGTCGGTATTGCAGGCCAACCTGGAAGGTATGCTGGACGGCGTGGTGGAGCCCGCGCCCGATCGCCTGGCCGCGCTTCACACGCAGGTGCGCCTGCTGGCGCGGCTCGTCGAAGATCTGCGGGATCTGTCGCTGGCGCAGGCCGGCCGGCTGCCGCTTCACCGGGCGCCGACGCACCTGGCCGCGCTTGTGGACGACGCCGCGGCGGCGGTGGGCCCGCACGCCGCGGACAAGAGCGTCACCGTGCAGAGCAGGATAGCAGCCGGGCTTCCCGCGGTCAGCGTGGACCGCGAGCGGATGATGCAGGTCATCCACAACCTCCTCGACAACGCGATCCGCCACACGCCCGCTGGGGGCGCCGTGACCGTGGGGCTGGAAGCCGACACGGCAGAGCTGCGGTTCTGGGTGGCCGACACCGGGCCGGGCATCCCTCCAGAGGAAACGGAGCGGATCTTCGACCGGTTCTACCGGCTGGACGCCTCACGGTCACGCGCGCGCGGCGGCTCGGGACTCGGGTTGGCCATCGTGAGGTCACTGGTCGAGGCGCACGGCGGACGGGTGTGGGTGGAGAGCCGGGCCGGGGAGGGGAGCAGGTTTACGGTGGCGCTGCCGCTAGGCACTCGCGGGGCCGGTTGAGCCGGGATCACGGCGGCTCGCATCGTACAAGGAGATCGTGCCGCTCATCGGCACCCTTCCCCCAAGGGATTCCCGCCCTGCCCGAAGAATCGGGAGGGAAGGCAGTCGCCTGCCAGGGGAGGCCGCGGTTTCCTGTGCCGGAGCAGGGCGCAAGCGCCGTCAGCGACATACGCAGAGACCTCGCCAAGACATACTCCGAGGCCCTGCGAGAGAGCATCGGTGACTCTCTGGTTTCGGTTGTTCTCTTTGGCTCCGTCGCCAGGGGGGAGGCGACGGAGCACTCCGATATCGACCTGCTGGTCGTTGCCGAAGGCCTGCCCGTCTCCCGTCTTGCGCGCCAGGAGGTGCTGCGCGATGCGGATGCGCGGGTCGATGCTGATCTCCGTCGGCTCATGCGTGCGGGGGACCTTGTGGAGATTCGTCCCATCCTGAAGACACCGGAAGAGGCACAGCAAACCACGGCACTGTACCTGGACATGGTGGAAGACGCGCTCCTTCTGTTCGACCGTGACGGATTCTTCGCGGGCGTCCTGGCGGGGCTCCGCCAATCTCTGGAGCGACTGGGAGCCCGGCGGATCCGGCGCGGCGCGCTCCGCTATTGGGACCTCAAGCCCGACTATCGGCCAGGCGATGTGTTCCACATATGACGAACCGGGAACTGGCCGAAGCGCACCTGCGTCAGGCTGAGGAGATCCTGATCGAGGCAGAAGGCCTGCTGGGCCGAGGGGCATGGAACCTAGTAGTTCGTCGGGCGCAAGAGGTTGTGGAGATCGCCCTGAAGTCGGCCCTGCGCGTGGTCGGGGTCGAGGTGCCCAGGGTGCACGACGTGGGTGTCATTCTGGTTGATTGCGCAGCGCGCTTTCCGGAAGCAGTGCGAGGCGAGAGCGACCGGATGGCCTCGATCTCCCGGCGGCTGAGCCGGGAGCGGGAGTTGAGCTTCTATGGCGATGAACGGACGGGCAAGGCGCCTCAACGCTTGTATACGCATGAAGACGCACAGCAGGCTCTGGCGGATGCGCACACCGTCCTCGGATGGACCCGCAGCCTGCTATCCGCCGAACGGTAGGTCTCCGTCCCGGTCTCGGCCCCTGTGGTCTGAGGCATCATAGGCCTACGCCACCCACCTCCGCCACCAGCGCCACGACGCTCCCGCCGAATCCGGCTCCGGTCAGGCGCGCACCCAGCGCGCCGCGCTCCATCGCCAGAGCCACAAGCCGATCGAGTTCCACCGTCGAAACTTCGTAGTCGTCCCTCAGCGACCGGTGCGACTCGATCATCAAGCGCCCGAACGTCCGCACATCCCCTGACCGCAGGGCTTCGACCCCAGCCAGGACCCGCGCGTTCTCGCTGACCACGTGCCGGGCCCGGCGGCCGAGCGGTTCTGGAAGCCGGGTGATCCGCTCCAGGTCCCCGGGAGTGAGGTCGCGCAAGGCCCGGACCCCCAGGTTCGCCGCTGCTTCTTCGCACTCGGCGCGGCGCCGGTTGTAGTCGGCCTCCGCCAGTCTACGGGGGACGCCCGAGTCCACCACCACAAACCGATACCCCGCGGGGATGGGAACCCACTCGCACTGGAGACTGCGCGTATCCAGGAACAGGGCCTGGCCCGCCCTGCCCAACGACGCGGCGATCTGGTCCATTACGCCGCAGCGCACGCCCACGTACTCTACCTCGGCCCGGTGGGCGATCAGCGCGAGCCGCAGGTCGTCCAGAGGGATCGCGTACAAGGTCCGGAGCGCGCGCAGGACGGCGACCTCGAGGGCTGCGGAGCTGGCGAGCCCGGCGCCGGGCGGCACGCCCCGCTGGATGCGGAACCTTGCGCCTGGCACATGGATCCCTTCCTGGGCGAGAGCCCACACGCAGCCGGCGACGTAGTCCAACCATGTGCCTTCGCGCGGCTGTCCCATCTTCCGCGCCAGCCGTTCATCGAAGGTTTCGGCGTACGCTTCCACCACGCCATCGGCCCGCGCGGCGAACACGCGTGTGACCTGCTCGAGTGGCATCGGCAGGACGAACCCCTCGTTGTAGTCGGTGTGCTCGCCCAGCAGGTTGACCCGACCCGGGGCCTCCGCGCAGACCTCAGAAGGTTCGTTCACGGTTCTACCTGCCGGAGCGCCTGCGCCGCGTCCTCCGGCAGGATGTCCGCGGTAAACGTCCCGGACCCGAGTTCGGTCCCGGCCAGGTACTTCAGCCGGTCCGGTCCGCGCATGATGGGATAGAACTCGACGTGGAAGTGGAAGTGTGCCTCCTCGCCCTTTGGCGCGGCGTGCAGCACCATCACATAAGGGAAGGATCGCGCGAAGAGCGCGTCGTACCGCGACACAACTCTTCCCAACGCCCGCGCCACGGCGGTCACCTCAGCGTCCTCAAGGGTCCACGGCCCGGGCTGAGCGCGCCTGGGGACAACCCAGACCTCGTAGGGAAAGCGCGCGAACGGCGGCACGATCACAATTGCGGCATCGTCCTCCTCCACGACAAACCTGCTGCCGGCCTGCGCGAGGAGATTCCGCAAGACCGGCTCCCGGCGGAACGCCGCGATCTCTGCCTGGAGCACGGGTGGGACGAACGGATACGCGTAGATCTGCCCGTGCGGATGATGCAGCGTGACGCCCACGGCCTCGCCGCGGTTCTCAAAGGGCATCACGAACCGGACGCTCTCGCGCTCGTACAGCTCGCGATACCGCTGGGCCCACACCCGCACCAGCAACTCGCGGCGTTCCTGCGTCAGTGTGCCGAGACTCCCGGTGTGCTCCGGAGTGTAGACGACGACCTCGCACGCTCCCCGGGCCTGCGCGGTCTGGCCCAGGATCTCCGGCAGCGGGCCCGGTCGTGCCGCAAACGCAGGAAACCGGTTCTCGAACACCGCGACCTCAAAATCCTCAAATGGGATCTCAGTCGGCGGTCCGCCCGGCCGCGTGGGGCAGAGCGGGCAGAACTCCGCCGGCGGCAAGAACGTTCGCTCCTGGCGGTGAGCGGCGTAGGCGACCCATTCTTCCCGGAGAGGATGCCAGCGCAAGTGAGAAAGATTCTCAGTTGCGCTCGGCCCCTCGGCCAGCGGTGGGAGTGCATGGGGAGCGGTGCCGTAGAGCAACAGGCGGCGGCCGTCGGCCTTGCGGTGAGCCCGCGCGTTCACGATCACTCCAGGTCCAGATGATCCCAGATGGCCTGCCCCGCCGTTTCAGCGTCGGCATCCGCGAACGCCTCAGCGATCTCCGCCGAGTCGCGCATGAAGAGGGGGTCTTCTACGCCCCGCCTCCATGATGCTTCTGTCATGGGATCACCTGCCATGGGATTACCCCACCCGGAACCGCTCCACCGCCTCCCGGTTCAGTTCAACGCCCAGGCCCGGCGCCTCGGGAACCCGCACGCATCCGTCGGCCTCAACGCGGATCGGCTCGACCAGCAGCGCCTGGAACGCCTCCATGGTGAAGTGCGGGGGGTCGTAGGGGAACTCCAGGTACCCGCAGTTCGGCACCGAGGCTGCCAGTTGCAGGTTCGCGGCCATGCCGATGCCGTCGGCCCAGGTGTGCGGTACGAACCGCAGCCCGTGCGCCTCGGCCAGCCCAGCGATCTTGCGGAGCTGGAACAGTCCTTCCGACAGCGTGGCGTCGGGTTGCAGGATGTCGTAGCAGCGCCGTTCTATCAACCACCGGAACTCATGCAGGCCGGCGTTGGCCTCCCCTCCGGCGATGGGGATGTCCACCTCGGCGGAGAGGCGCGCGATGCTGTCGAAGTCGAAGCGCGGCAGCGGCTCCTCCAGCCAGACGACGCCCAACTGTCCCAGCTCGCGCGCCATGAAGCGCGCCGTCTCGTACGACCAGCGCGGCCCCATCGTGTGGTAGGGCAGGATCGTGCCCTGGTTGGCGTCGGCCATGATCTCGACCTCACCGCCGCCGGCGGCCACCGCGGCCTCGGCAACACGGAGATCGTCCTTTGGGTCGTCGTGGTGCAACCGCAGCTTGACCGCGCGGAACCCGTCGTCACGGTAGCGGCGGACGTCGTCGGCGCGCCGCGCCGGGGGGCGGACCTCGGCGGTGCTGGCGTAGGCCTTGACCCGGTCGGTGTACCCGCCCCACAGCCGGTAGAGCGGCAGCCCCGCGGCCTTGCCGATGATGTCCCAGAGAGCGACCTCCACCAGCCAGGGTTTGGCGCCGAACATCCCCGCGGTCCGCAGCAGGTGAATGTGGCGCTCGACCGCAAACGGATCTTTTCCGATCAGGTAGGGCTTGACCATGTGCTCGATGGTCTCGATCATCTCGCGCCGGCCGTGGGCAAAGGCGGTGCCGACGCCGGTGATCCCGGCGTCGGTGTCAATCTCAAGCACCGTGGCCTGCGTGCCTTCCTGGACGCCGCCCGCGCGCCAGGCCGGGTAGACCGGGCCGGGGAACGGCACGAAGACCAGCGCCAGGCGGAGATCCGTGATCTTCACGGCGATGCCAGCACGATGACCCGGTCCGCGACGGCGTCGCAGTCAGGCGAGCAGGTGAACAGGACCACCTGACGGTCCTTCGCCGCGGCAACGAGCAGCGCGAGCATGGCGCGCCGCCGCTCCGCATCGAGGTGGGCGAACGGCTCATCGAGGAACACCGGGGGCCGGCGATCCTCGGTGATGACGTCGAGCAGCGCCAGGCGCAGGCAGAGGTAGAGCTGGTCGCTCATCCCCTGGCTGAGGTCGCCCGCCTCTTTCCAGTCGCTGGCAGAGGGCGCCCACACCTGCGTCCGCAGCGTGCGCTCGTCAATTGCCAGCCTGCCGTAGACGCCGCCGGTGGCCAGCGAAAGGTACTGCCCGGCCCGCCGCTCCAGCAGTTCCCTGGCCGGGTAGACGCTCTTTGCCCGGGCCTCCTCGAGCATACGCGCCGTCAGAGTGACTACCTTCATGGACTGCGCGGCACGAGCGGTCCGGGCCTGCAGACCGGCGATCTCCTCGACCAGGTGAGGGCCCTCGTCGTTCTGTTGACGCAGCTCTTCCAGGACGCCTTCCAGGCGCGCGCGCCGCACCCGCAGATCCTCGAGCACGCCCGCGGCCTCCCGGCCCTCCCGTTCGAGCTGTTCCACGCCGCCGGTCGGCAGTCGCCTGGCGCCCTTGGGCAGCGTGCCGATCGTGGCGCGCACGCTCGAGAGCTCCTCCACGATCTCGCGCAGCCGGCCCTCCAGCGCTGCCCTTGGATCGCTGCCACGGATCTGCCGCAGCGATGCCCGAATCTCCTCGCGCTCGCGCAGGAGGTCCATGTAGCTCGAGAATCGGCGCTCGACCTCCTCGATCTCAGTGCTTCCCACGGCGCGAAGGCGCGCCGTTACCACTTCGCCGGCCCGGGCCAACTGGCTTTGCAGCGCCTCAACCTGGCGTCGCAGGTCCAGCACCCGCTGCTCTTGCGCTCGGTAGTCGGCCCCGGCCTCGGTGGTCCGGCCGCGGTAGCGCACGGCCGCGACCGCGACGCCCGCGCCCGAGGCCAGCAGCGCCCAGCCGATCCAGTGCTGCAGGAACGCCGCGATGAGCGCGCCCCCGGCGATGAGGATCCCGCCGCTGCCGGCCAGTGTCCACCCCATGGCGCCCACCTTCACCGCGGTGTGGTGGCGCGTGGCCAGGTGCTCCAGGAGACGCTCTTCCCGGACGGCCTGCGCGCGCGCATCGTTGAGGCCGGACTCCGCCAGGAGATACTGGCGGCGTGCCTGGAACAGGTCGGCAATCAGCGCCTCCTGCTGCGACGAGAACTCCGCCCGAGCCGCCTCGATCTCAGCCAGGCGCTCCAGCAGCCCCTCCGCGCGCTTGAGGTGCTCCCGGGTCGCGGCTTCTTCTTCGACGAGCGCCTGCTCCCGGCCATGGAGGTCGGCCACCCACCGCGCGGTGCGCGCGAGTTCGGTCCTCTCGCTGGCCTCGCGCTCCACCCCCTCCGTCTTCTGCGCAAGCTCGCGCAGCTCCAGACGGTGGCGTTGCGCGCGTTCCTCGCGCTGCCGCTGCGCGGTTTGCCGCGCCATCAACTCGGCGGCGCGATCGGCCGCGCCCCCACCGCCGGGCAGATCCGCGACAAGCCGGGTTCGCTGCTCAGCCAGCCACCGCAGCGCGGCCCCGATGCCCTCGGCGCCGGCGCCGCTGAGGATGCGCGAGAGGTGGGTGCTGAGCAGGCGGTGGTCCTCGCCGACGCGCGCGATATCGCCCTGCGCAACGAAGGCCGTGGCCCGGTAGGCGCCCTCGGTGGCCAGCCCGATCCAATCCAGCAGACGCCTCTGGACCTCGCGCAGGGTCTCGACGCGGTCCCCGCCGCCTTCTCGCTGCAAGAGGATCGTGCCGGCCTCCAGGTCCTTTCTCAGCAGGTAGCAGTCGCCCCTCACCCGCATCCCGATCGTGATCTCGCCCAGGCGCGACTCACCCCAGGAACGCAGCCGAGCGACGGCCTCACCGCGCGCCGGGTTGCCGAACAGCCCCTCGAAGATCGCTTCCATGAGGGTGGTCTTGCCGGACTCGTTGGGGCCACGAATGACCGTCAGCCCAGGGCCCAAATCCCCCTGCCAGTCGGCGAAGCGCTTGAACCGGCGCAGCCGGATCCGGGTGATCGTCATGAGGGACGTCGTCCTTCAAGCAGCCAGAGCCCCATGCGCAGCGCGGCGCCCGCGCGGCGGATGGCCTCAGGGTCCGAGGCCCTCGCCATTTCAGCCCGCGCCACCCCGACGAACCTCCCGGCTACCGAGAGATCGGGATATGCCGCCGCTTCCATGTCTGCGGGAGACGGCAGCGAATCGTCCACGATCTCCAGCGAGAGGAAGCTGCCGGCCAGGTGGTTGCGCAGATCGTCCGCGTCAATGAACTGGTTGATGCGGGAGTTCCCATGCATCTGGATGAGGGCGGCGTGATTGGGATCGCCCAGCGCCCGGATCGCCTCGGCCAATTCCTCGGTCGAGTTGAACGCTGCCGGTTCAAGGGCGTGCCGTACGAACCGCCGCCGCGCCACGGGGACGGGCTGCGCCGCGATCCTCTCCCCGAGCCGCACGAGCAGGGGCGAGCCCTCGCCATCCTTCGCGGCCACCATCTCCGGGGCTCCTGGGCACCAGGCCGCCACCGTTTCGGCCGAGAGATCGCGCCGAATCGGCGATCCTCCCAGGGCCAGGTATCTGGCTCCCGACGCCGCGATCTGGCGGCTCAGGGCGCGGAGGCCCTCTTCGGACTCGGGGATCTCCAAATGCAGCGCGCCAATGAGGCAGCGCTGATGCCTGTGGATGGCAACGGCCGCGAGCGCCTCGGCGTGCACCGGCGCCGCGCCCCAGGACACGCCGACGACGGTGAGGTCGAGGTCGCGCAGCTCAATGGCCTTCGGCGTCTCCGGGAAGACGATGACGCGCTCCAGATCGGAGAGCGCTCCCGAGGCGTAGGTCTTCTCGTAGCAGGCGTCCAGCGGCCCGGCCGCTACCAGCACGGGTATGCCGCGCTCCGAGAAGCGTGCGAGCTGCGCCCGCGCGAACTCGGCCACGTCACGCGGGGGAAACGGCGTCCCAAAGAGGTTCCCGGTGATCAACACCAGGGCAGGGGTAAGATCCAGGCCCTGATTCACGGCCCGCACGAAGGTCTCGCGCACCACAAGGCGGTGGGCGGACCCCGCATCCCCCAGGAACGGGAATGCGCCTCCCAGGCGGACGTCGGCCAGGTGAAAGATCGCCGGCCCGCCTGCGGGCTGGATCTCTACCGGCAAGGTGACGGCCATGGTCTCCGTGGTCTCCATGGTCATTCTTCCCGATTCCGGCCTGCTTCAGGCCGCCCGTGGGCCTTGGCCCGGTTCTAGCCGGTGATGCCGAAGATCCGCCGCGCGTTTCCAGCCAGGATCAGGGCCCGCTCGTCATCGCTCAGGTCGAGCCGCTCGAGAATCGCCACCTGTTCGTTCACGAGTTCCTGCCGGTAGCCGCTGAAGTAGGTCGAGTCGGTGCCGAATAGAATGCGGGATGGCCCGAAGGTGCGCAGCGCGTCCCTGAAGACTTGATCGAGAGACGGCTCACCTGGGACATAGGTGCGCCAGTTGTTGGTACCGGAGGTGTCCACGCAGATGTTCTCGGTGTGATAGGCCAGCAGGAGCGTCTCACGCAGGAAGCCGGCGCCAAAGTGAGCCACGATGAAGGTGACCTCGGGGAACTCCCGACCCGGGGCCGACAGCGCCAGCGGGTTGGCGAAGGTCAGATCGTAGAACGTCCCCACGGTGATGCCGAAGTGGATGATTATCGGCAGGTTGCACTCGGCCGCCGCCTCGTAGACCGGGTAGACCAGACGATCGTTGAGCGCCACCCGGTAGGCCGGTGCGTAGAGCTTGAGCGCGCGAAAGCCCATCGAGGGGAACTGCCGGACGGTGCGCGCCGCGTCCGGGTGGGTGGGATCCACGAGCGAGCCGCAGCCGTAGAGCCGATCGGGCCGCAGCGCGACGAACTCGGCCAGGTCGTCGTGTGCCTCGCCCATGGCGATGAAGACCCCGCAGGACACCCCTGCCTTGTCGAAGCCGTCCATCCACATCTGCGCCTGCTGGGCCATCGTGACCCCTTCGAGATGGGCAATCCGCTCCTGGAAGGTCTGACCGCGGGATCGGGCGCGCTCCCGGGCGACCACGCGGATTGCCGAGGCCCGATCGCGCTGGCGCCTGTACATCGCGGCCGTGCTCAGGTGCAGGTGGGCGTCAATGATCTCTCTCTGATTCCGTCTCATGTCTATTGATGCAGGATCTTGGACAGGAAGATCCTGGTGCGCTCCTCCTTTGGGTCTGTGAAGAAATGCTCGGGCGTCCCTTCCTCGACTATCGCGCCCTCGTCCATGAAGACCAGCCGGTCCGCCACCTCGCGCGCGAACCCCATCTCGTGGGTGACCACGATCATCGTCATTCCACCCCGAGCGAGGTCGCGCATGACATCCAGGACCTCTTTGATCATCTCTGGATCGAGCGCCGAGGTGGGCTCGTCGAAGAGCATGATCTTGGGCTGCATCGCCAGCGCCCGCGCGATGGCCAGCCGCTGCTGCTGGCCGCCTGAGAGATGCGAAGGGTAGGAACCGGCCTTCTCCGGGATACCGACGCGGTCCAACAGTTCGCGGGCGGTCCCCTCCGCCCGCCCGCGCGGCCACCGGCGCACCTGGATCGGCGCCAGCGTGATGTTGTCCAGCGCGGTGAGGTGGGGGAACAGGTTGAACGACTGGAATACCATGCCTACCTCGCTGCGCACGGCGTCCACGTTGCGCAGGTCGTCGGTCAGCTCGGTCCCGTCCACCACGATGCGGCCCTGGTCGTGGGCTTCAAGGTGGTTGATGCAGCGAATCATCGTGGACTTGCCCGACCCGGACGGTCCGGCGACGACAACCACCTCGCCGGCGCCCACAACCAGGTTGATGCCCCGCAGGACGTGCAGCTTCCCGAACCACTTGTGCACGTCCTCCAGGACGATTATCGGCTGCCCGTTTGCCACAACCAGCTTCTTTCGGTGCGGCCGCCAGGGCTTCCTTCGGGAGGAGTCCCGGCGCGCCCTGCGAACCATTCAGGCATGCCTTTGCTCCTGCTCGTCGCCGTGGCCGCGGCGGTGTATTCTTCAGTGGGCCACGGCGGCGCCTCCGCGTATCTTGCCATCCTGAGCCTCTATGGCACTTCCCCCCGCGAGATGTCCACCAGCGCGCTGCTGCTCAACGTGCTGGTGGCCGGAATAGCGACGGTCACCTACGCGCGCGCCGGGCATCTTTCGATCCACCTGATCTGGCCGTTCATGCTCACCTCGGTTCCATCGGCGTACCTGGGCGGATGGCTGCACGTCTCCCCGCGCGCCTACACGCTGTTGCTGGGCGCTGCGCTGCTGGCCGCGGCTGTGCGGCTGTGGTGGACTCCCTCGGAGCGACCGCCGAAGCCCCTTGCCCTTCCAGTGGCGCTTGTCTCCGGCGCCGGCATCGGGATCCTCTCAGGCATCGTCGGGGTCGGCGGTGGAATCTTCCTGAGCCCGCTGGTGCTCCTCGCCGGATGGGCCGGCGCGAAGCAGACCGCGGCGGTCTCGGCCGCGTTCATCGTGGTCAACTCGATCGCGGGGCTGGCCGGACGCGCGGTGCGCGGCACCCTGGTTGTCGGCGACCTGTGGCCGCTCGTGGTGGCGGCGTTCTTGGGCGGCCTCGTCGGGTCCCGCGTCGGCGCGTACCGGCTTCCGCCGGCGCACCTGCGGCGCCTGCTCGCGCTGACCCTGCTCTTCGTGGCGTTCAAGAACCTCCGGATCTGGCTGGGGAGCCTGTAGCGCGCTAGATCACAACCTCAGCCAGGTTCCGACCCCGCGCTCGACCGCGCGGCGGTAGACAAGAGGCGCGGTGGCCACATCGTCCAGGGCGAGTCCCAGGTTGCAGGTCATGGTGCGCTCCCCGGGGTCGGTGCGCCCGGGCTTCTTCCCGGCCACCAGCTCGCCGACCGTGGCATGGATCGGCGGGATGTCCTGGAAATACCCGACCTCGCGATAGTGCTCCAACTGCGGAACGTCGTCCGTGCAGAACTTGTCCGCTTCCTTCATGGCCGCGCCGTCCCAGTAGGAATCGAAATCAACGAGCGACGCGAACGCACCTTTGTTCAGCCAGCCGGCCTTGATCGTCGCGTGCGGCCTGCGCAGAATCGGCCCAGCGGTGACGACCAGATCGCAGCCGTCCACGGCTTCCCGTGGCTGCTTCGCCTTGACGACCCGCAAGCCCCAGCGCTCTTCAACTTCGGCGGCGAATCGGTCCGTCTGCTCGGGCAGGATATCGTACGCGGTCACGCGCTCGATCGGGAAGAGTGTCTTGAGGGCTTCGAGGTTGCTGCGGCCCTGGACACCGCAGCCGAGGATTCCGACGGTGCTTGAGTCGGGTCGGGCGAGGTGCTTCGCCGC
>CAYLKW010000036.1:0-16697 GCA_964384245.1 uncultured bacterium | reverse complement strand
GGCGGGAAGCGCGCCCGAGGTCATGGTCCAGACGAGGGTAGCTCCGGCCAGCGCGCCGGCTGCCGCTCCGCGCCACCTGGCGTGCGTACACCCACCCCCCATCAGGTCTCTTATATCAGATAACCTATCAGACCACCCTAAAGATTCCGTCAAGCCGCGTGCGAAAGCAGGGCGCCCCGGCTAAGGATACCGGGGCGCGCTGGCGTGCTAGGACAGGTCCGGGTCAGCCCGCTCGCCCGGTCCGAGCCCCTCGGCCTCGCGCTGGCGTTGCGCCACCAGGTCTACCAGCCATCGAGGATCCTCGTAGACATAGTCCTTGCGCAAGGGGTGACCGACCCAGTCGTCGGTCATCATGATCCGCCGGAGATCGGGATGGCCGTCAAATGCGATCCCGAACAGGTCGTAGGCTTCCCGCTCGTGCCAGTTTGCCGCGCTCCAAATGCCGCTGACGCTGGGCACCCGAGGATCGTCGCGCGGCACCCGTACCTTCAGCAGCAGTTCGTGACGAGCGGTCATCGAGAAGAGATGGTAGACCACCTCGATATGCCCGGCCTCGGGGCGGTCCACGCCGGTCACGAACGAGCAGTAGTCCAGCAGGAACGGCGCCTCATCCCGCACTACGCGGCAGATTTCCGCTAGACGGCCCGCGGGCACCACGGCGCCGGGTGAGTGGTGGACCGGCGCCCTCGCGGCGTCGTGCTTGTGCGCCGTCGGCTCCTCCGCCGGGGATGGTTCCACGCGCGGGAAGGGCTCTACCTCGGGAAAGCGGGCCACCAGACGCTCAACGAGCTCCCAGCTCACGACCGTCCTCCCATTGAGAATATCCCACGCGCGACCGGTTCCTTCGAGTCCGCGCGGTGCAGATCGTCTAGGTCATAGAGCAACCTGTTCCGGTCGCGGGTGCTGGCCTCGTAGAGGGGAACGAAGACGATCGCCTCGGTCGGGCAGACCTCGACGCACAGAGCGCAGTAGCAGCACTTGTCCATCTCGATGTCAAAGCGGGTGAGCAGACGCTCCTTCCCCTTGCCGGTTGCCTCAATGTGAATGCAGCGATCGGGACAGACGCGCTCGCACTGGAAGCAGATGATGCACTTGTCCTTTCCCGTCGCGGGATCCACGGGCAGGGCCAGGAGGCCGTGCCAGTTCGGGGAAACGTCAAGTCTCTCGATCGGATACATGACGGTGTTCTTCTTGGCCCCCAGGGCCCGCAGCGTCACCCGCAGCCCGGTTGCCAGACCGACCACCGCCTCCCACGCGCGTACGGCGAGTTCTGCCATGCTCCGCCTACCGATCCACGTCCGAAAGGACGATGTCCGCCGTGCCCAGGATGGCGATGATGTCCGCCACTTTCCAGCCGCGCATCATCTCGGAGAGCGCGTAGAGGTTGGCAAATGACGGCGCGCGGACCTTGAGCCGGTAGGGCCGGTCGGCCCCCTCGCTCACCAGGAAGACCCCGAGGTCCCCTCGCGGGGATTCGGTGCGCGCGTAGATCTCACCCCGCGGCAGCTTGACCGCCACCGGGACCTTGGCGCGGATCTCCCCATCTGGCATGCGAGCGATCGCCTGCCGGACGATGCGCACGCTCTGCCGCATCTCCTCCATGCGCACCAGGTACCGGGCGAAGCAGTCACCGGCCTCATGGGTCGGGACGTCAAACTCCACCTCTCCGTAGGCCTCGTACGGAAAGGCCTTGCGGACGTCAAACGATACCCCTGATGCGCGGGCCACGGGGCCGCACGCGCCCATGCCGATGGCGGCGTCCTTGGGCAGGAGCCCCACGCCCTGCACGCGCGCCAGGAAGATCGGGTTGCCGGTCAGCAGGTCGCCATACTCTTGAAGGTGACCGGGGAACTCGTCGCAGAACTCAAGGACCCGGTCCGTCCAGCCTGCCGGCAGGTCCTTGTAGACGCCACCCGGGCGGAAGTACACGTAGTGCAGGCGCCCGCCGGTGGCCTGCTCGAAAAGGTCCAGAAGACGCTCACGCTCGCGGAAGCAGTACAGGAAGACCGTTGTGGCCCCGATGTCGTTCCCCCAGGTCCCCAGCCACACCAGGTGGCTTGAGATCCGCTGGAGTTCCAACATGAGCGTGCGTATCCAGCGGGCGCGCAGGGGCACCTCGATCCCGCCGAGCCGCTCCACGGCCAGCAGGTAGGCCTCCTCGTTGGCCAGGGCCGTCAGGTAGTCCAACCCGCGGTCCACAAGCGCCACGTTCTGGAGGTAGGTCCGGTGCTCCATCATCTTCTCGACGGAAGAGTGCAGGTAGCCGATGTACGGCCTCGCGTTCACGATGTTCTCGCCGTCAAGGGTTACCAGCAGGCGCAGCACCCCGTGCGTGCTGGGGTGCTGAGGGCCCATGTTGAGCATCAGCTCCTCGGTGCGCAGCGCCATCGTAGCGACCCGTCCCTAGGCCCCTTCCGCCGCGACGCGGCGGAGGAACGGCCCTGCCTTGATCTTCTCCTGGAGCTTCAGGATCCCCTCGATCAGGGCCTCTGGCCGCGGCGGGCAGCCGGGAATATAGACGTCCACCGGAACGATCTGGTCAACGCCCTTGAGGATCGAGTAGTTGTCGTAGTAGAACGGACCGCCGCAGGTCGCGCAAGACCCCATCGAGATCACGTACTTGGGCTCGGGCATCTGCTCCCACAGCCGGCGCGTGATCGGCGCCATCTTGATGGTGCAGCGCCCTGCCACGATCATCAGGTCGGCCTGGCGAGGCGTCGCCCGGGGTATCACGCCCATGCGGTCGAGGTCGAACCGGCCGGCAAAGGCGGCCATCATCTCGATAGCGCAGCACGCCAGCCCAAAGCCAAGCGGCCACAAGCTGGCGGCGCGGCTCCAGTTGAGCAGCGTCTCAACCTTGGTGAGCACGACGCTGCCGCCGCGCAGCCGGTCCAAGACGTCAATCGCCCTCTCCACGGGCGCGGGTCTCGATGACGGGACAAGATCCCGCGGTAGCGGGGTAACCATGCGCTCCTCCCCAGGGAGATCACGGGCGCAGGCGCGGTCGCGCCCCTGTACGCCCGATCCGGAAGTGAGAAAACCGCACTCATGGTAGCACCGGTCACGATGACCGTCAAACGCAACCCCGGCACGGGTTTGGGCTGCAACTGGCGCGGCCGCGGCAACCGCGCACCATGACCAAGTTCCGCCGCGGCCGGTGGAGGTGAACGAACTCCCTTCGCAGAACCTAGGGTCGTCGTTCATCTGTCGCGCATCCTGCGCGCGGGGGCCAACATGAATCGTGAAGCGGATCTAGGCGCGCTGCGATCGCGCGCCCATGCCTTTCGCAAAACAATTCTAGAGATCATTACCCGCGCCGGTTCCGGGCATCCGGGCGGCTCGCTCTCGGTGATTGACCTCCTGACCGCGCTCTACTTCCATCAATTGCGGCACGACCCGAAGAATCCGGCTTGGCCGGACCGCGACAGGGTCGTTCTCAGCAAGGGACACGCCTGCCCTGCCTGGTATGTGGTTCTGGCCGAGTGCGGCTACTTCGACCCCGCTCACCTGTGGACGATGCGCCAGATGGGCGGTATTTTGCAGGGGCACCCTGACATGGCCCGAACGCCCGGGGTGGAGATCTCCACAGGCTCGCTGGGTTTGGGGTTCTCGGCCGCGATCGGCATGGCGCTTGCCGGCAAGCGCGACGGACGCCCCTACCGCGTGTACGCGGTGCTGGGCGACGGTGAGTGCCAGGAAGGTTCTGTCTGGGAAGGCGCCATGTTCGCCGCTCACTACGGGCTGGACAACCTGATAGCCATCGTGGACCGCAACGGCATCCAGCAGACCGGCCGCACCGAGGAGCGCATCCGCCTGGACCCCCTCGCCGACAAGTGGCGGGCGTTCAACTGGGACGTGCAGGGGATAGACGGCCACGAGATGGGGGCGATCATCTCCGCGCTGGACCGCGCGGCAGCCGCCGCCGGGCGGCCGCACGCGATTGTCGCGGGCACCATCAAGGGCAAGGGCGTCTCGTTCCTGGAGGGCGTGGCAGGATACCATGGCAAGGCGCTGACCGAGGATGAGCTGGCGCGCGCGCTTGCCGAGTTGGACAGAGACCCGCGGGGGTAGCATCGGATGGCGATCACGCTGGCAAGGACTGCGGCTACGAAACCAACCCGGGACGCCTACGGTGAGGCAATCGTCGAGGTAGCCCGGAACAATCCGCGCATCGTGGCGCTTACCGGCGACCTGCGCGACTCCAACCGGCTGGAGGCGTTCGCGGCGGAGTACCCCGATCGCTTCTTCGAGTGTGGGATCGCCGAGCAGAACATGGTCGGCGTGGCGGCAGGCCTGGCCACCTGTGGCAAGATCCCGTTCGTTAGCTCGTTCGCCGCCTTCTCACCGGGGCGATGCTACGACCAGATCAGGGTGCTGGTGGCGCAAACTGGCCTCAACGTGAAGCTGGTCAGCACCCACGGCGGCCTGACCGTGGGCGAGGACGGGATGAGCGCGCAAGCGGTGGAAGAGCTGGCGATGATGCGGTCCCTGGCGAGAATGACCGTGATCGTCCCGGCCGACGCGGTGGAGACTGCGCAGGTGATCCGCGCGGTGGCGGAACACGTCGGTCCGGTGTACGTGCGGCTGGGGCGCGTTGGCGTGCCCGTTCTCTTTGACGACTCCTACCGGTTCTCGATCGGGAAGGCCCCGGTGCTGCGCGACGGCAGCGACGTAACGCTGGCGGCCTGTGGGATCATGGTCGCCGAAGCGCTGGAAGCCGCCCGTCAGTTGGAGGCAGAGGGCATCTCCGCGCGCGTGCTCAACGTCTCCACCCTCAAGCCACTCGACGAGACGGCGATCCTGGCGGCGGCACGCGAGACCGGCGCCATCGTCACGGCCGAGGAACACACGATCTACGGAGGGCTGGGAGGGGCCGTCTGCGAGATGGTCGCCGCCCATCACCCGGTGGGCGTCGAGCGCGTGGGGGTCCAGGATAGGTTCGGCGAGTCAGGTCCGCCCAGACCTCTGATGGAGGCCTACGGTCTTACCGCGGGCGAGATCGCCGCCGCCGCCCGGCGGGCGGTCGGCCGGAAGCGGGCGCCCTAGCGCGCAGCGTACTCGTCCAGGCCCTGCTCCAGCGAGACCCACGGCAGCGTCGCGCACTTGACCCGTACGGGGAACTTGCGTACTCCCTGCAGCGCGATGAGATCACCCACTTCGTCGCCGGGCTCCTCGCCGCGCATCATACCCTTGAGCGCCGCCACCAGCGCCCGGACCTCGTCCAGCGTCCTGCCCTTGATCGCCTCGGTCATCATCGAGGCCGAGGCCTGGCTGATCGCGCAACCGTGCCCCTCGAAGCGTACCTCCTCGACCCGACCGTCGCGGAGGTTCAGGTAGAGGATCAGTTCGTCCCCGCACAGCGGGTTTGCGCCTTCCACGGCTACGTCGTTCGGCTCCAGCCTGCCCCGGTTGCGGGGGTGCGCGTGGTGGTCGAGGATCACCTCGCGGTAGAGATCATCCAGCGCCATGCGCGTCCTCCTTTGCCGCGGAGGAAGACCGCGCAAAAAGGCGGCGCACCTTGAGCAGCCCCGCGACCAACGCGTCCACCTCCGCCCCGCTGTTGTACAGGTGGAAGCTGGCGCGGGCGGAGGCCGGTATCCCAAACCGCCGGTGCAGCGGCTCGGCGCAGTGGTGACCGGCGCGCACGGCTATGCCCTCGCCGTCGAGGACCTGGGCGATGTCATGGGGATGGACGCAGTCCAGCGTGAAGGAAACGGCGCCGCCCCGGTCCGTGGCCGTCTGGGGCCCGTATATCACCAACCCAGGGACCTCCTTCAGCCGCAGGAGCGCGTAAGCCGTGAGGTCGTGCACGTGCTCGTTGATCGCGTCAAGGCCAACCTGCCGCATGTAGTCCACCGCCACGCCCAGCGCGATCGCATCCGCCACGTTGGGGGTTCCGGCCTCGAACTTGTGCGGCGGGTCCTTGTAGGTGGACCGGTCGAGACCCACGCTGGTGATCATCTCGCCCCCGCCGTGGTAGGGTGGCATCGCGTCAAGCAGCGCGTAACGAGCCCACAGCCCTCCGATACCCATGGGCCCCAGCATCTTGTGCCCGGAGAACGCCAGTATGTCAGCACCCAGCGCCGCCACGTCCACCGACTGGTGCGGCGCGCTCTGGGCCGCGTCAACGACGACGAGCGCGCCCGCCTCGTGCGCCCGGTCTGCGATCTCCCTGACCGGGTTGATCGTGCCCAAGACGTTGGACTGATGAACCAGCGCCACGAGCTTCGTTCGGTCGGTAAGCAGCCGGTCGAAGGCGTCGAGGTCGAGCCGGCCTTCGCTGGTAACGGGAATGTACTTCAAGATGGCCCCGCGCTCGGCCGCCAGCATCTGCCAGGGCACGATGTTGCTGTGGTGTTCCATCTCGGTCAACAGAATCTCGTCCCCCGGGCCAACGTTGGCGCGGCCCCAGGTCGCGGCCACCAGGTTGAGCGCCTCGGTGGTGCCCCTTGTGAAGACAATCTCCTCGGACCGCGCAGCTCCGAAAAAGGAGGCGAGCTTGGCACGAGCCTCCTCGTACCTGGCGGTGGCCTCCTCGGCCAGCCAGTAGATGCCCCGGTGGACATTGGCGTTGCAGCAGCGGTAGTGCTCGGAGAGGGCCTCCAGCACCTGGCGCGGCTTCTGTGAGGTCGCCGCGCTGTCGAGATAAACCAGAGGTTTCCCGCCCACCGTATGGCTCAAGAGCGGGAAGTCGTCACGGATGCCGGCACCTAGAGCCAAGGGCGCACCTCCTACCTAACGCTTGTGCGGCATTCCCTGCCCGGGCCTGCCCTCCAGCGAAACCAGAATCGCGTCACCCTCCACCTTGACGGGGTACGTGGCCACAGGCCGCACAGCCGGTAACGAGAGCACGCGACCCGAGGGCAGGTGAAACCGCGACCCGTGCCTTGGACAGACCAGGATCTCGCCCACCACCGGGCCGGCTGCCAGGGACTGGTCCTCGTGGGTGCAGTTGTCATCCACCGCGTAGACCGAGCCGCGGACGTTCACCACCGCGATCTTGCGGCCCCCGGCCTCCACCTGGATGGCTGTGCCTGGCGGGACCTCTTGGAGTGTGGCAACCCGAATGAACTCGCCCATCTCAGATCATCTTCTCCGCGACCCTTGCCCGCAGGTAGGAGCGCACCCGTTCTCTGGGAATGCGATCGAAGATGTCGGCGAAGAAGCCCTCAACGATCATGAACGCAGCTCGCTTGCGCGAGATTCCCCTGCTCATCAGGTAGAAGATCTGTTCGTCGTCTAGGTGGCTGGTGGCCGACCCGTGGGTGCACCTGAGGTCGTTGGCCATGATCTCCAGCATAGGTATGCTGTCGGACCGCGCGCCGCGGGAGAGGATCAGGTTGCGGTTCGCCTGGAACGCGTTGGTCTTCTGCGCGCCCGCATCCACCCTGATCAGGCCTGAAAACACGGCTCTGGCCGTGTCCTTCACAGCCCCCCTGTACAGTAGGTCGCTGGAGGTGCTGGGCGCCCGGTGTTCCTGCAGCGTATGGATGTCCACATGCTGCCCCCCGGTCCCGAAGTAGACTCCAAGCATCTCCGAGGAGGCACCAGGCCCCAGGAGCTGCGACTCAACGTCCACCTTGACTAGCCCCCCGCCCAGCGCGACAACCAGGCTGCGCAGCGAGGCGTCCCGGTCGAGATGCGCGCGGATCAGGCTCCCCACCTCCCACATCGGCGGGCCCCACTCCTGAACGGCCACATACTGAACCTGTGCTCCGGCGCGCAGGATAAGCTCGACCACGCCCGAGCACAGCGTACGCGGGCCGTTGGTCGCCGAGGCGAAGAGCTCGATGAGCGTCACCCGGCTCTCCTCCTCGGCGACGAGGAGGGTGTGCGGGAAGATCGCGCATCCGCTGGCGCCCAACCAAATCTGGCTCACCAGCGGCAGGACGACTTCTGCGCCCCTGGGCACGTAGAGGAACGTGCCGCCCGCCCAAAGCGCGGCGTGGAGCGCCCGGAACCGGTGCTCGTCGGACCTTGCCACGGTGGTCATCAGGTGGTCACGCACCAGGTCCGGGCGCTCCCTGATCGCCGTGGCAAGGTCCGAGAAGAACACCCCCTGCTGAGCCGCGGCTGCCATGAGCTCACTGGCCGCCACGCCGCCGTCCAGATGGGTGATCAACCCGGCCCGCTCGCCCGCCTCCCTGGCGATCGTGCCGATGAACCGCTGCTGGGCGACGCCCCCGGTGCCGTCCGCGAGGCAGAAAGCGCCCGGGTCCAGATGGCTGACGTCGGTCCTGCGCCATGTCTCCGGGTGCGTCACGGATGGCATGGGAAGATGCTCGAAGGCTTCCCACGCGGCCATACGCCGGGCGCGCGCCCAATCGGGCTCGCGCATCCTGGCGCTCAGCGCCTCTACGGACTGGTGGGTCAGGCGGCCCGCCTCCGCGGAGCCCCTAGCCAACGGAGCCCTCCATCTCCATCTCGATCAGCCGGTTCATCTCCACCGCGTACTCCAGCGGTAGCTCCTTGACGACCGGCTCGATGAAGCCGCGGACGATCATGTTCATGGCCTGGTCGGCCTTGATCCCGCGGCTCATCAGGTAGAAGAGCTGCTCGTCGCTCACCTTGGAGACGGTGGCCTCGTGGGTGATCGAGGCGTTCATCTCGTCAATCTCCATGTACGGGTAGGTGTCGGAGCGGCTGCGGTCGTCGAGGATCAGGGCATCGCAGCGCACCGCGCACTTACTGCCCACCGCGCCGGGGTAGACCTTAACAAGGCCGCGGTATCCGGCCCGCCCCCCTTCCTTTGCGATGGACTTGCTGACCACCGAGGACTGGGTGTGCGGCGCGGCGTGGACCACCTTCGCGCCCGGATCTTGGTACTGCCCCTTCCCTGCGAAAACCACCGAGAGGATCTCTGCCTTGGCGCCAGGCTCAACCATGTACACGCTCGGGTACTTCATCGAGACCTTGGAGCCGATGTTCCCGTCAACCCACTCCATCGTCGCGTCCCGGTAGGCCACCGCGCGCTTGGTCACCAGGTTGTAGGTGTTCGTGGACCAGTTCTGGATGGTGGTGTAGCGGCAGCGCGCGCCTTCCTTCACGATGATCTCTACCACCGCGCTGTGGAGCAGGTCCGTCGTGTAGATCGGGGCGGTGCACCCCTCAACGTAGTGGACGTAGGAGCCCGGCTCGCAGATGATCATCGTCCGCTCGAACTGGCCCGCCTTCTCGGCGTTGATCCGGAAGTAGGCCTGCAGCGGGATGTCCACCTGCACGCCCGCGGGCACGTAGATGAACGAGCCGCCGGACCACACCGCGCTGTTGAGCGCGGCCAGCTTGTTGTCCTCTGGTGGCACGACGGTGCCGAAGTACTCCCGCACGATGTCGGGGTGCTCCCGGAGCGCGGAGTCGGTGTCCAGGAAGATGACCCCGAGCTTCTCCCACTCTTCCTTCAGGTTGTGGTATACGGATTCGGATTCGTATTGCGCTCCTACCCCGGCCAGGTACTTCTTCTCGGCCTCGGGGATGCCCAGGCGGTCAAACGTCCGCTTGATCCCTTCGGGCACGTCCTCCCAGGTGTGGCCCTTGCCGTCGGTGGGCTTCAGGTAGTAGTAGATGTCGTTGAAGTCAATGTGTGTGAGATCTGCGCCCCATGTAGGGAGCGGACGCCGAAGGAAGTGCTCGAATGAATGCAGCCGGTAGGCACGCATCCACTCGGGCTCGTCCTTCATCGAGGAGATCATCTCTACGATCTCCCGATCGAGACCCTTCCGGGCCTTGAAGACGTACTTCTCGGGGTCGCGAAACCCCCACTTGTAGTGGTCGAGGTCTATGCCCAGCGGATTGGTCGCCGCCATTCGGCTCTCTCCAGAACCTCCGGAACCTAGTGAACGACCCAGAAGACCTTGCCGGCGCGCCTGACCGCACCCTCCTCCTGGACCTCTGCCGCCACCACCTCAAACTGCTGCCGGATGCCCTCGTAGCCGTATTGCTCCAGTTCTTCGGCGAGCTCCGGCCCGCCCGAGACGACGATGCGGCCGTCGTACATGATGTGCACGTGGTGGGGACGCAGGAACTGCAGGATGCGTGAGTAGTGCGTGATCACCAACACACCCATGCCGCCCTGGGCCTCGTCGTACATCCTGAGGATACCGTCGGCGACCACCTTTACCGAGTCAATGTCCAGACCGGAGTCGGTCTCGTCCATGAACGCGATCTGGGGTTCGAGCATCGCCATCTGGAGAATCTCGGCCCGCTTCTTCTCGCCGCCGGAGAACCCATCGTTCACGTACCGGCCAGGGACCTCTGGGTCAATCTTCAGCGCCTCGATCTTGGAGCGGAGCAGCTTCTGGAACTCGACGACCGGCATCAGCTCCTGCTTGTATCCCCGCCGCGCCGAGACGGCGGTGCGCAGGAAGCTGGCCATTGTCACGCCTGGGATGCTCACCGGGTACTGGAACGCGATGAACAGCCCCTTCCTGGCGCGTTCGTCCGGCGCCATCGCCAGGAGATCTTCGCCCTTGTAGAGGACCTCGCCGCTCGTGACCTGGTAGAATGGGTTGCCCATCAGGACGTTGGCCAGGGTGCTCTTGCCCGAACCGTTGGGCCCCATAATGGCGTGGATCTCCCCGGCGCTGAGCTGCAGGTTGACCCCTTTGAGAATGACCTTCTCCTCGACCTGCACGTGAAGGTCGCGGATGTCCAGATCTGCCATGCCTATCTCCTTCCGGCGCAAGTCGACGGCCCTTTGGGGCGCGCCACCCGCACATTCTAGACTGATTTAGTCATGTTTTCAATCGGACGGCTCGCTCCAGTGACTTCCGCCCTGCGGCCGGCAGAAAGGCCGCCCGCGCGGCCGTCACCTGGAGGTTGGCGAGGACTTCCGGGTCCAGGCAGTGCGCCCGCGCAACGCTGGCGAGTTCCCCGGTCAGCGTCGTCCCTAGCAGCACGGGGTCGTCGCTGTTGATCGTAACCGGGACCCCCTGATTCAAGAACTTCCCAACGGGGTGCGCCGACATTGTGGACACCAGGCCAAGGCGGACGTTACTCGTTGGGCAGATTTCCAGCGCCACGCCCCGTTCGCGGAGCCGGTCCAGCAGCGCAGGATCCTCGACGGCCCTTATGCCGTGACCGATCCTCGTCGCCCCAAGCTGATAGACGGCCGCCCAGACCCCGGCTGGGCCGGCGAACTCGCCGGCATGCACCGTTATGCCCAGACCGGCGTCGCGGGCCCGCGCGATGGGCGCCGAGAACAGCCCTGCCGGGTAGTTCTCCTCGTCGCCGGCCAGATCCACGCCTACCACGGCGCAACCGGAAGACGCCACGGCCTCGGCTATGATCCGGCCGGCCTCCTCGGGCCCGCGCTCGCGGATCACCGTGATGACCGTCCCGTAGGACAGTCCAAGCCGCCGGGCTTCCTCAGCGCCCTCGGCCATCGCGTCGAGCATGCCACGGACTCCGAGGATGGAAAACGCGCGCTGGCCTCCCGCTCGCACCTCAATGTGCCGCACGGATTGATCTGAGGCCTCGGTGATCAACTCGGCGGTGATCGCGGCGATGTTGGCGCGCGTGTACGCGGCATCGGGCAGGCGGTTTGCCCTCTCGGCGTACCGGAGGCGCCGGAGTCGGTCGTAGCCGGTGAACAGCGAGGGATCGGCCACGTTGTGAGGCTGTCCGCATAGCGGAAGGTCGGGATCGCACCGCTGGAGCAACCGGCGCAAGCGAAGCGACGTCTCAAGGTGAACGTGAAGCTCGACTTTCGGGAGGGCGGAAATGTACGGGGGTTCGGTCGCGTTAACCACTGTGATCTCCGGAGTGTGGCGCTATTATACCGGTGGAAGGGATCAATGGGCAAATCCCTAATTGGTATTGAGATGGCCGACCCGCAGTCTGCGCTCTCATGGTATCGCCGCATGGTGCTCGTGCGCCGCTTCGAGGAGGAGACCGAGCGGGCGTTCCGACGTGGCAAGATCGGGGGCTACCTGCACGTCTACTCGGGACAGGAAGCGGTGGCCGCCGGTTTCGTCAGCGCGATGCGCGAAGACGACATCTGCTTCACTTCCTACCGCGACCACGCGTTCCCGCTGTTGCGCGGCGCGCCCCCAGGCGCGGTCATGGCCGAGTTGTACGGCAAAGCCACCGGCCTGGCCCGGGGCAAGGGCGGTTCCATGCACCTGTTCGATGTCGGCCGTGGCTTTTACGGGGGCCACGGCATCGTCGGCGGGCACGTCCCGCTCGCCCTAGGCGCGGCTTTTGCGCTGCGCTACCAGGGGAGCGACCGCGTCTGCCTGTGCTTCCTGGGAGACGGCGCGATGAACACCGGCGCGTTCCACGAAGCCCTCAACATGGCCGGCCTGTGGGGGCAGACCGGACAGTGCCCGCTGGTGTTGGTAGTGGAGAACAACGGGTACGCGATGGGCACGTCGGTGGCCCGCTCGTCCGCGATGACCGACCTCGCCGCCCGGTTCACCGCCTACGCGATCCCCTGCGAGCGCGTGGACGGGATGGACTTCCTGACCGTGCGCCTGGCGGCCGAGCGCGCAATTGCCGAGTCCCGGACCTCGGGCAGACCCACCGCCGTTGAGGTCACCACCTACCGATTCGCCGGCCACGGCGCCGCGGACGTCATCCAGCCCTACCGCAGCAGGGAAGAGGTGGAGCAGGCCCGGCGACGCGACCCGATCCCGAGGCTCGAGGGCCACCTGCGCGCCGCCGGGTTGCTCGACGACGCGACGGTCGCCGCGGTCCGTGAGGAGGTCGAGCAGACCGTTCTGGCAGCGGTCCGGTACGCTGAGGAGAGCCCGGACCCGCCGCCAGAAGCCCTCTACGCCGACGTTTACGCCAACGCCCACGGCGGGGAGGCGTAGACGGTGACCATCGTCTCGTACCGCGCAGCGATCCGCTCGACGCTGATCGAGGAGATGGACCGCGACCCGACGATCGTCCTGCTGGGCGAGGAGATCGGCCTCTACCAGGGAACGTTCCGCGTGACCGCCGAACTGCTGGCGCGCTACGGCCCCGGCCGGGTCATTGACACGCCCACCTCCGAGACCGGGTTCGTGGGCGCGGCCATCGGCATGGCAATGCTGGGGCTGCGGCCGGTCGTCGAGATGATGACCTGGAACTTCTCCCTGGTTGCCCTCGACCAGATCGTCAACAACGCGGCCAAGATTCGGTACTTCTCCGGCGGGCAGGTGGACATCCCCCTGGTCATACGCGGGCCCAACGGCGCGGGCGTACAGCTCTCCGCGCAGCACTCGCAGAGTCTGGAGGCCATCTACGCCCACATCCCTGGTCTGCATGTGGTGACGCCGGCCACGCCTGCCGAGGCCAAAGGGCTGCTCCGCACCGCGATCCGCGGAAGCGACCCGGTAATCTTCCTCGAGAACGCGGCGCTCTACGGGTCCAAGGGCGAGGTGCCCGAGGGCGAATACGTGGTGCCGTTCGGCGCCGCGGACGTGACCCGCCCAGGCAGCGACGTCACGATCGTGGCCTACAGCCGCATGTTGACGGCCGCCCTGGAAGCGGCGGAATACCTGGCAGGGGAGGGCGTCGAGGCCGAGGTCATCAACCTCCGCACTCTCCGGCCGCTGGACCGCGGCACGCTCGTGGCATCGGTCAAACGGACGCACCGGGCTGTGGTCGTGCAAGAGCAGTGGCGGCCGTTCGGGACGGCCGCCGAGATCGCGGCCACGATCGCGGAGGGTGCGTTCGACGCACTCGACGCGCCGGTCGAAAGGGTCACCGGAGCCGACGTGCCGATGCCGTACGCGCGCAACCTCGAGCTGTTGTCCCTCCCGAACGCCGGGGACATCGTACGGGCTGTTGCAAGGACGCTGTACCGGGAGATCAAGGCACCGAGTGAGCGATCGTCTGGGGGTCAGAGCGATGGCTGAGGTGATCATGCCCAAGATGGGCGACGGCATGACCGAGGGCAAGGTTCTCCGGTGGATGAAACAGCCGGGTGACCCGATCGCGCAGGGAGAGGTCATCGCCGAGATCGAGACCGACAAGGTGAACGTGGACCTCGAGGCCGAGTGGGACGGCGTATTGGCCCAACTGCTCGTGCCCGCCGGCGAGGTGGCGGCGGTGGGCGCGCCGATCGCGCTGATCGCGCGGCCAGGGGAGCAGATAGAACGGCTCCCCGCGCCAACGTCGGCCGAACCCAGGGCGGCGGCAGCCCCCGCACCGACAGCCCCTGCACCTGCAGCCCCTGTGGCGGCGGCCGCGGCCGGGGCCGAGGCGCCATCGTCCGAAAGCGCGGGAGGAGTGCGCGCCTCGCCGCTGGCCCGGAAGATGGCCGCGCAGCGCGGGATCCCTCTGGCGACGATCCACGGCACCGGCCCGGAAGGTAGGATCACGAAGGAGGACGTCGAAGCGGCCCTCGTAGCCTCACCGGCAGCGGCCGAACCCGGCGCGCCTCCACCCGCAGCTCCTGGCGCTCATGCTGCCACCGAGGTCCCCCTGACCCGCATGCGCCAGACGATCGCCCGGCGCATGACCCTTAGCAAGCAGCAGGCACCGCACTTCTACATCTCGGTCGCGGTCACCGTGGACGACGCCCTGGCGCTGCGCCGGCAGCTCAACGACGGGAAGAGCGAGGACGAGAGGATCTCGATCAACGACCTGATCGTCAAAGCAGCGGCGCTGGCGCTCGTGCGGTTCCCCAACCTGAACGCGGCGTTCGCCGACGGTGCGGTCCGCCGTCTGCCGGACGTGAACATCAGCATAGCGGTGGCGTTGCCCGAGGGGCTGATCGTGCCGACGCTCTACCACTGCGACCGTAAGCCGGTCTGGCAGATCGCAGCCGAGGCACGTGAGCTCGTCGAGCGCGCGCGTCTCGGACGCCTCCGTCCCGACGATCTTGCCGGCGGTACCTTCACGCTCAGCAACCTGGGAATGTTCGAGGTGGACGCGTTCGCCGCGATCATCAACCCGCCGCAGGCGGCAATCCTGGCCGTGGGCGCGGCCAAACCGCAGGCGGTGGTTCGGGAGGGCAGCCTGGCGGTCGCGACCGTGATGCAGGCAACGCTATCGGCCGATCATCGGGTAACCGACGGGGTGGAGGCGGCCCGGTTCCTGGGCGAGGTGCGCCGGCTGCTGGAGAACCCGGTGGGGCTGGTGATCGAGCGGCCGGCGGTCTAATCGCCGGCGAAGTGCTCCCGGATCGTGGTTTCGGCGCGACCGGCGATCTCTTCCCACGCTGCCGCAGGGTCGCGCGTGACCGTCACGAAGTCGTTCAGCACGAACACTTGAACGACGCCGGGAATGGCGAACAGACCGGCCGCCAGCGGATGGCCGGCGGCCTCCTCCGCCGAGCGGAACGTCTGGCTGCGTCCCTCTGTCAACCTCCGGCCTACCACGAACTTCAGGGCGTTCACGTTGGGTGTAGGCAGGATCTTCAGGGTCAACGGATCGCTCACTTTGGCCTCCTTAGATGATCCTGACAGTCCGCTCAGTGGACCTTGGCGTCGCCGCGGCCGCCCGGCATCTCGCAGTACCAGGCCGCCAACCGCGCGAAGGCGATCAAGGGAGCGAGACCCGCACGGATTCCACCCAGCATGCGGTCCGCGGAGTGGAGCCCACCGGAGGCCAGCATCTGCCACCGCAGTTCGGCAAGTGACCCCAGATGGAGTGCCATATCCATCGTCATCAGCCCGGTATCGGCGACGGGTAGGAACACCTGCCAGCGTCGGGGAGGCCTTTCCATGTCGAACATCGTGAGCATGGCCTTGGCTATGCCGGTCGCGGCGCCCGCGGCATTGCTGAACCACCCCACCGATTGGCCCAGCCGTTCGGGATCTCTCGCCACGGCTTCCAAGTCGCGCGTGGTCGCCTCGAGCACGGCCACGGAGGCCAAGATTCGGCCGATGCGCCAGCCGATGCGGATCGGGTCCAGGTACCTGGGCGGTTGCGCCAACACGAACCCGGCGGTGGCAGTCACGGCAAGGCCGAGCGATCGGGCCTGCAGTATCGCCTCCTTGGCATCATCCAGCAGGCTGGCGCGTTCATCCGCTATCCGTTGCCGGGCCTGCTCAACAAAAGCCTCCCGCACCTGGGGGCGGTTGTCCACCAACAGCGTCCCGCTCGCTAGAACCTCGTGGATGACCGGAAGGATGTGCGTGTTGAGCGCGAACGGCATTACTATGCCCGGTTCGCCTCCCAGAGGGTTGGCGTCGGAGATACGGTCCAGGAACTCGCGCACCTCGTCCTCTTCCGTGCCGTCATCGAAGAGAAGTCCCACCTCGATGTCCGTGTCGGCGTAGCTCGGCCCCTGACCGTACTTGCCGTAGAGATAGACCGCCGCGACCTCGCGCGGCTGCGTAAAGAACTTCTTCAAGTTCTCGATTGCCTGCACCAGGAGCCTCCGGGCGCCAAGAACGCGGGGACAGAACGCGCGCCTGACCCCAGTGTACACCGCCCCTCCCACTGCCTCAACCGGGAGAACGCTATTCCGGGTGGAGGTCATCAATCGGGTGGGGTGGAATGAAGGAGGCGTGCTGCAAGATGACACCACCCGGGGTAATCCCGATGCCCGATGAGATATGGCGCGTCGGGCTGGCTGCCGTACCTATTGTCATCGTGCTCGTGGGTTTGCTCGGACTGAACTGGAGTGGCGTGCGGTCCGGCGCCGTGGCGCTGGTTGCAGCCGCGGCGCTTGCCCTGATCGTCTTCGCGATGCCCGCGGGCGCCGTGGCCGTGGCGCTCTGGCGCTCCCTGGCCCTGAGCCTCCATGTGCTCTACATCATCTG
>CAYLKW010000035.1:0-17170 GCA_964384245.1 uncultured bacterium | reverse complement strand
TGATCCTGGCCGACGAGCCGGTCGCCAGCCTCGATCCGGCGACCTCGCACTCGGTGCTCCGCTACGTCGAGGAGCTCAACCGCAGGGACGGCATTACGGTGATTTGCAGCCTGCACTTCCTGAGCCTGGCCCGGCGCTACGGCACACGCCTGATCGCGCTCAAGGCCGGCGAGATTGCCTTCGAGGGCCTGCCCTCGGAGATTGATGAGCAGCGCTTCAAGGAGATCTTCGGCGAAGAAGCGGTAGAGGTCGAGATCGCGTAGAGGGAGCGACATGGGACCAAACACCGAGACACCCGTCCCCCGCGCGCCGGAGGTCCCGCGGCCAGGCGCCGGGGCCCTGCGCGTCATCCTGTGGCTGATCTTCCTGGGCGTGATCTACGTCTACGGCTGGCAGGTGACGCAGATCAACCTGGGCGAGCTGGGGCGCAAGGCCTACCTGATCACGCCGCTGCTCGCCGACCTGATCCGGCCAGACCTGATTGAGCGCCGGCCCCGCCTGCAGGTCGCGGACACCGGCATTGGGCTCGACGGCGCGATGCCGCCGGCCCCCCTACGGGAGGGTGGTCCAGGCCGCATCACCCTGAGCCCCGCCACCGCGAAGATCGGCGATCCGGTGTCCGTGGCCGGTGAAGGCTTTGAGCCGTCGCGCCCGGTTGATCTGATCTGGTTCGATCAATCCGGCACAAAGGCGCAGCTCGCCAAGGCGAGCACCGATGCCTCGGGTCGGTTCCAGGCGAGCGTAACGGTTCCCAACGTCATAGGCACAGAGCATCACGTCATGGTCCAGGTAGGCCTTGAGGGCACGACGCTGGGGCCCAGCAACACGCTGCGCCTGACCATGTTCCGGATGGTTGAGACTGTGTTCCTGGCCCTGATGGGTACCACCATGGCCGTGGTGGTCGCCGTGCCGCTGTCGTTCCTGGGTGCCAAGAACCTGATGGCGCGCAACCCGTTGGGTGCGCTGGTCTACTATGCCGTCCGCACGGTGTTCAACATCGCACGCTCGATCGAGCCCCTGATCCTGGCGACGGTGTTCGCGGTGTGGGTCGGCATCGGCCCTTTCGCCGGGGTAATGGCGTTGGGCATTCACTCGATCGCCTCGCTGGGCAAACTGTACTCGGAGCAGATCGAGTCCATTGACCCCGGCCCGATCGAGGCGATCACCGCGACCGGCGCCTCGATGCTGCAGGTTGTGCGCTACGCGGTCGTGCCCCAGATCGTGCCGCCCTTCATCGCGTTCACGATCTACCGGTGGGACATAAACGTGCGTATGTCCACTGTGATCGGGTTCGTGGGCGGCGGCGGGATCGGCTTCCTGCTGATGCAGTACATCAACCTGCTGCAGTGGAAGCAAGCGGCCACCGCGGTTTGGGCGATCACGCTCGTGGTGGCCGCCATGGACTACTTCAGCGCCGTGGTGCGCGAGAAGGTCGTCTAACACGCTGCCCGATCTGCCTTCGGGTTGGCGCTGGGAGCGCCGCGAGGGCCTGGTGCTGTTGCAGGCCGGGCTCCTGGAGGCCCTTGGCGTGCCCCACGCCTTCACAACGCGTCTCGGCGGGGTGAGCGCGCAGCCATTCGACACGCTTAACCTTGGCCGCGCCGCGGGTGACGATCCCGCGGCTGTGCGCGAGAACCGGGCGCGGGCGCTGGCCGCGCTCGGCCGCGACACCTCCAATCAGGTTGAGGCCTCGCAGGTCCACGGGCGCGAGATCGCCGTCGTCAACGCGGCCCACCGAGGACAAAGAATTCGGGGCGCCGACGGGTTGACGAGTCGCGACCCCTCCGCCGTCCTGGCCATGCACTGCGCCGACTGCGCACCTGTTTTGGTGTCGGATCCGACTACGGGCGCCGTGGCAGCGGTGCATACCGGCTGGCGCGGAACCGCCTCCGGGGCCGCCTCCGCCGCGATCCGGACAATGGGGGAGGCGTTTGGCAGCCGGCCCGAGGACCTCGTGGTAGCGATCGGCCCGGCGATCGGCCCGTGCTGCTACGAGGTAGGCGGGGAGGTCGTGGAAGCGCTGGCCCCCTGGCCGTGGCAAAGCGCCGTCTTGCGGCCGTGGTCGGAGGGGCGCTGGTTCCTCGATCTGTGGGAGGCGAATCGCCGCCAGATCGAATCCGCGGGCGTGCCCCCTTGGGCGATCACCACGGCCGGGCTGTGCACAGCCTGCCACCCTGACCTGTTCTTCTCGCATCGCCGGTCCGGGCGCACCGGCAGGATGGCTGCCCTCATCGCCCCTCTCAGCGTTTGAACCCACCGGAGGGATTCTCCCTGCCTCCTGCCGAATACCGCCATGGCGTGACTGGCATGGAGGAACGGTACAGGGCGGTCGTGCAACGGATCGCCCACGCCGCCGAACGGGCCGGGCGTGACCCGGCCTCGGTGAGGTTGATCGGCGTTACGAAAGGGGTCGGCGCGGCAAGGGTGCGCGAGGCCGTGGCCGCCGGGCTCCGCGACCTGGGCGAGAACCGGGTCCAGGAGGCAGTTCCCAAGATCGAGGCGGTCGGCCCTGGGCCGCTCTGGCACCTGGTCGGCCACCTGCAGCGGAACAAGGCAAGGCTGGCCGTGGGGCAGTTCCAGGTGATCCACTCCCTCGACAGCCTCCGGATCGCGGAGGCGGTGGATCGGGCAGCGGGTGAAGCCGGCCGGCGGGTCCCGGTCCTGATCGAGGTGAACGTCACCGGGGAGGTCACCAAGCACGGGCTCGCTCCTGGTGCGGCAGGCGATCTGGTCGAGAGGGTGCGCTCGTGCAGATTCCTCGACCCGATCGGGCTGATGACCGTGGCGCCGCTCGCCAATGACCCCGAGACCGTACGGCCGGTCTTCCGGGAGTTGCGGGCGTTGCGAGACCGTCTGCGGGTCGGGGTGGCGGGCGATGCGTTCTGCGAACTTTCGATGGGCATGTCGGGCGATTTCGAGGTGGCAATCGAGGAAGGCGCGACCATGGTCCGCATCGGGCGCGCCCTGTTCGGCCAACGGTAGTCCAAGGCCACGGGAGAGGCCGGACCCAGGGAGGGAGGAGAGATCGGGAGGTGTGAGGTGAGCGCGATGCAGAGGTTCTGGTCGTTCCTGGGCTTTGCCGAGGAGGACGGGGAGGCAACGCTTCCGCGGGCGCCCGTGTTGAGCCTGCACGCGAACCGGCAGATGGAGATCGTCGTGCTGGAACCGCGCAGTCTCGACGATGCCATGGCCGCGGCCGAGTGCCTGAAGGCGCGCAGGCCGGTCATCGTCAATCTCCGGGATGCCGAGCGCGACCTCGCCAGGCGGATCGTGGACTTCGTTTGCGGCGTCACCTATGCCGTGGACGGGCAGATGCAGCGCGTGGGCGAGGAGATCTTCCTGTTCGCTCCCAACACCGTAACGGTTACGGCGGAGAGCGCGCGCGACGAGCCGCGTGCCCTCTTTCCCATGACCTGACGCCGCGCCTTCACCACCTTCCTTCCGGACGCTGCCATGCTTGAGACCGTGTGGTTGGATGATCGGCTGGTGCGTCTGGTGGATCAGACGCTGCTTCCCCACGAGGTGCGGGTGATTTCCTGCGCCACGCCCGATGAGGTGGCGGGTGCGATCCGAGGTCTCCAGGTGCGCGGTGCTCCGGCGATCGGGGTGGCGGCGGCATACGGCATCGCCCTGGCCGCTGCACGCGCCTCTGCGCTCCCGAGTGCCGAGCGCGCTCACACGGTCGAGGCAGCCGGGGCGGTCTTGACCGCGGCCCGTCCCACGGCCGTCAACCTGCGCTGGGCAGTGGAGCGGATGCTCACGAAGGCACGGGAGGCGCGTCAAGAGGAAGACGCCGCCTTCGCCGCGCTGCTGCGCCGCGAAGCCGATGCCATTGCCGAGGAAGACCGCGCCGCCAACCGCCTGATTGGACGCTGGGGCGAGGCGCTGATCCGCCCGGGCGAGCGCATCCTGACCTACTGCCACACCGGCGGGCTGGCGACCGCTGGGTACGGGACCGCCTTCGGCATTCTGCGCGCGGCCCACGAGGCCGGCAAGGGGATTCACGTGCTTGCGTGTGAGACGCGTCCGGTGCTGCAGGGCGCCCGCCTGACCGCCTGGGAGCTGCTGCAGCACGGCATCCCGGCGACCCTGATCACCGACAACGCCGCCGGGGCCTTGATGGCCCGCGGCGCGGTGGACCGCGTGATAGTGGGCGCCGACAGGATCGCGGCCAACGGTGATGTCGCCAACAAGATCGGGACCTACACGCTGGCGGTGCTGGCGCGTGCCCACGTGCTGCCATTCATCGTGGCCGCGCCCATCTCGACCGTGGACCTGGCCTGCCTGGACGGCGCCGCGATCCCGATCGAGGAGCGGGCGGCCTCCGAGGTCACCCATGTTGGGGGCTGCCGAATCGCGCCGGAGGGCATCACGGTGCGGAACCCGGCCTTCGACGTCACCCCGCACGACCTGATCACCGCGATCGTCACCGAGGCAGGCGTGGCGGCTCCACCGTTCGATCGCAGCCTGACCGCGCTTGCCGGTGCGGCTAGGGACCGTTGATGCGCATGCGGCCGGCCACGATTCGCCACCTGGTGCTCGCCACCCTGGCCGCGGGCTGGGTCGCGCTGGTGGCGGCAAGCATCACCTACCGGGACGCCCTTTGGTTCCGCTACTACGTCGTGGATCTCGTCTGGCTGCAGCACTTGTTCCTGGTGCTGGCCATCTTCGGGGGCACCGTACTGCTGCTCGGCGTGGCGACCCGCCGTCCGGCGGTGGGTCATTGGACCGTCCCTCCGCCGGTGAGCATCATCATCCCGGCCAAGGACGAGGTCTGCGTCATCGAGGGCTCGGTGCGCTCGGCCTGTGCGCAGGCCTACGACGGGGATATCGAGGTGATCGTCGTGGACGATCACTCGACCGACGGCACGCGCGAGTTGATCGAGAGCCTTCAGGCCAAGCTGCCGGTCAAGGTCGTGCAGACCGTGCCAGGGAGCATCGGCAAGGCCGCGGCATTGCAGGTTGGGATTGCGCAGAGCCGGGGCACGCTCCTGGCGGTCTTTGACTCCGACGCGCGGCTGGGTCCGGACGTGATCGCGCAGATGGTCCCGCACCTGGCTGACCCGCGCACCGGCGCCGTGCAGGGCCGCAGGCTGGTGCACAATCCCCTCCGCAACTGGCTGACGCGCGTGCAGGCCGACGAGTACCGCGTGTTCCAGACGCTGCTGCAGCGGGCGCGGCAGGCCGTGGGCGCCTTCGTCTGCCTTGCTGGCAACGGCCTGATAGTGAAGCGCGAGGCCCTGGAGGATGTGGGCGGCTGGAACGAGGAGGCCCTGACCGAGGACATTGACCTCAGCGTGCGGCTGACGCTGCGCGGGTGGGAGATCCGGTACTGCTACGAGGCGCAGGTGTGGGAGGAGGGGGTCGTTGCGCTGCGTGACCTGATACGGCAGCGCGAGCGATGGTTCGAGGGCGCCCTGCTCTGTCTGGGAGACTACCTGCCACAGATTCTCTTCGGCAGGGTTTCGCTGCTGCGGCGGGTGGACATGCTGTTCTTCCTCTCGGGAGCCCTGCTGAGCGCGCTGGCGGTTCTCACCGGCTACATCTACGCGATGATCGGCCTCGTGCACGAGGCGGTCGTCTACCTCCAGCTTCCCCGCACGGTCATGGCCGCCGCCTCGGGTCTGCTGACGGCCGGAATGCTCACCGCGATCACCGTCGAGGTAGGGTTCTCGCCGTGGCGCCTGGCTGGCGTCCTGGTGCGGTGGACCTTGTTCTCGTTCCACACCATGGTGATCGTGCCGCTGGCCATCCGCCGGTACGTCTACGGCGCCATAACGGGCGCCCGGGACTGGCGCAAAACCAGCCACGAGGGCGCGCGCTCTCAGCCCTACGACAGCCGGGCGTAGATCTCAGCGAGTCGGCGTCCCACCTGTTCGAGCGAGCGCGCCACGGCGAACTGCCGGGCCGCCTCACCCAGGCGCGCATGCAGGTCGGGATCACCGGCGAGCCGCCGCAGGTGTGAGGCGAACCCGTCTGGGTCTTTGGCCATCAGGCAGTTGACGCCGTTGTGGAAGCGGCCGGCGAAGCACTCGGAGTCACGCAGCACCAGCGGGCGGCCGCACGCCGCGGCCTCTAGGACCGCGATCCCCTCGTTCTCCACGGCGCTGGGGAAGAAGAAGATGTCGCCGGCGGCGTGGGCCTCCTCCACTTTCTCCACGTAGCCCGTGAATCGCACGTTGTGCGGCGCCGCCTCCACCACGCGCAGCGTGTCGGGCTTCACCGCCTTGTGGATCCGTCCGAACCACGCGAACGTGAGGTCAGGGAGGAGGCGCGCGGTCTCGCAGAAGAGATCCACCCCCTTGCGCAGCAGCACCAATCCCACTGAGAAGGGCACGGTTCCCCGCAGGCGGTAGCGGCCGCGCCCCAGCGATCTCGCCCGGCGCAGCGACTCGAAGCGGTGCAGGTCTACCCCGTTGCTGACCACCTCGATCGGGCGGTCCACCTCGTGCTGCCGCAGCACTTGCTCGGTGTACGGCGATGGTGCGATGAGGAGGTCGGCCTTGTTGTAGTAGTGGGTGAGCAGGCGGCCCAATACCGGGGCGAACGCGTCGCTCATCACAAACGAGTTGGCGAAGTCTTCGGCCGTCGTGTGCCCGTGGATCACAACCGGCCTGTGGCCGCTGTACTTCTCGGCCAGGTAGAGCGACCGCGGTCCGATCGTGTGCAGGTCCAGGATGTCAAACGGCTCAGAGGGATCGCTCGTGATCTCGACGCCCGCCGCCCGCAGCGCCCGGACCTGGTTCTCGTAGGCCTGGCGTATGCCGCCGCTCCACGAGGAGTCCTGACTGTGCTCGAGGTAGAGACAGACCTTCACGAGGCTCCCCGACCGCACGTGACAGTCCTGGTGGGTGGGTTCGCCGCGGCCCTCAGTCTCCCTGCCCGGCTGCCTGCCGCTAGACGCGCGCTTGCGGCCCGTGCTACACTACCGCCACATTTGGCGATGACGGGGACGGGATGGCGACCCCGCGCGCGAGCGAGCTGGGAGCCGGTGCGAGCCCAGCGGCGCGGACGCCGCTCCCTATCACCCCCAAGCCGCGGCCCGAACGGCTTGTTCGCGTAGGCGCCGCCGGGGGCTCCTCCGAGATCGGGAGCTGGAGCGCTGGCCGAGGAGCGAGGTTGTGCTCGGCCGGAATCAGGGTGGTACCACGGGTGCATCCCGTCCTTGAGGACGGGATGCTTTGTTTTGGTCAGGGGGACGGTCGCGATGAGGCGCTTTGCCGCTGTGTCTTCGAAGACGGACTTCCCGGCGCTCGAGCGGGAGATCCTGGATTGGTGGCGTGAACAGGGGATTCTGCCGCGCTACCTGGGCCGCAACGAGAACTCACCGCGCAGGTTCTCATTCCTGGACGGCCCGATTACCGCCAACAACCCGATGGGCATCCACCACGGTTGGGGCAGGACCTACAAGGACCTGTTCCAGCGCTACAAGACGATGCTGGGGTTCAGGCAGCGCTACCAGAACGGTTTTGACGGCCAGGGCCTGTGGGTGGAGGTGGAGGTCGAGCGCGAGCTGGGTTTCCGCAGCAAGCGCGACATCGAGGTCTACGGAATCGCGCCGTTCGTTGGGCAGTGCAAGGCCCGCGTGCACCGCTTCGCCGACCTGATCACCCAGCAATCATTGAGGCTGGGCTACTGGATGGACTGGGACCACTCCTACCACACGCTGTCGGACGACAACAACTACACGATCTGGCACTTCCTCAAGAGGTGCTGGGAGCGAGGGATGATCCACAAGGGCCACGACGTGATGCCCTGGTGCCCACGCTGCAGCACCGGGATCTCCGAGCACGAGATCGTGACGGAAGGCTACCGCGAGCTGACGCATCCGGGGATGACGGTTAGACTCCCGCTGGTTGACGAGCCTGGACGGTCGCTGCTCGTGTGGACCACGACGCCCTGGACGCTCACCAGTAACGTCGCCGCCGCGGTCCATCCCGATCTCACATACGCGCGCGTCAGGCAGGGGAACCAGGAGTACTACCTTTGCGAGGGCGCGCTGGGCATTCTCGCCGGCCCGTACGAGACGGTCGAGACGGTGCCGGGGGCCGCCCTGGTGGGCCGGCGCTACCGCGGCCCGTTCGACGATCTGCCGGCGCAGGCCGATGTGGAGCACCGGGTGATCGCCTGGCGCGAGGTCAGCGCCGAGGAAGGCACCGGCATCGTCCACATCGCGCCGGGATGCGGCGCCGAGGACTTCGCCCTTGGCAAGGAACACGGTCTGCCGGTCTTGGCCCCGCTCGACGAGTTCGGGGTGTTCGCCGGTCCCTACGGTTGGCTGGAGGGGAAGCCGGTCTACGAGGTCGCCGAGCCGATCGAGACCCACCTGCGCGCGGGCGGCCTGCTCTACCGCGTCGAGCCCTACACCCACCGGTATCCGGTGTGCTGGCGCTGCGGGAGCGAGCTGGTATTCCGCCTGGTGGACGAGTGGTTCATCGCCATGGATCCCGTGCGCGAGGCCATGATGGACGTGACCCGGCAGATTCGCTGGATCCCTTCCTTCGGGTTGGACCGCGAGATTGACTGGCTGCGCAACATGCACGACTGGATGATCAGCAAGAAACGCTACTACGGACTGGCCCTGCCGATCTACGAATGTGGGGCCTGTGGCAAGTTCGAGGTCATCGGTTCGCGCGAGGAATTGCGCGCGCGGGCCGTGGAGGGGTGGGAGGAGTTCGAGGGCCACTCCCCGCACCGGCCTTGGGTGGACGCGGTGCGGGTCGCGTGCGCCTCGTGCGGGCAGACCGTCTCCCGCATCACGGACGTGGGCAATCCCTGGTTGGACGCTGGCATCGTGTCGTTCTCGACGCTCACCGATTCCCACACCGGTGAGGTCTCCTACGTGGGCGATCAGCGCTACTGGCGCGACTGGTTCCCTGCCCACTTCATCACCGAGGCGTTTCCAGGGCAGTATCGTAACTGGTTCTACTCGCTGCTGGTGATGAGCACGGTGCTCGAGAACCGCCCGCCCTTCGAGGTCTGCCTGGGCCATGCCATGGTCCGCGGCGAGGACGGCCGCGAGATGCACAAGTCGTGGGGCAACGCCATCGAGTTTGAGGAAGCCGCGGACCAGATCGGCGCCGACGTCGCGCGGTGGGTCTTTGCGGCGCAGAACCCTGCCGCCAACGTCAACTTCGGCTACGGCCCCGCAGGCGAGGCCCGCCGCAGGTTCATCCTGCCCTGGTGGAACGTCTATGCCTTCTTCGTGACCTATGCTTCGCTGGAGACCCTCGACTTTGCCGCGATGCTGGAATCACCGCCGCCGCTGGGCCTGCTCGACCGCTGGATCCTCTCGCGGCTGACGCGGTTGGTGACGGTGCTGCGCGATCGCCTGGACGATTACGATCCCGCGAGCGCGTGCCGCGCAGCGGAGGCGTTCGTGGATGAGCTGTCCACCTGGTACGTCCGCCGCAGCCGCCGGCGGTTTTGGAAGAGCGAGGACGACGCGGACAAGCGAGCCGCCTACCACACGCTGTACGTGGTGTTGCGCACGCTGGCGCAGGCCCTGGCGCCGTTCGTCCCCTTCATCACCGAGGCCATGTACCAGAACCTCGTCCGCGGCGTGGAGCTGGGCGCGCCCGAAAGCGTGCACCTGTGCGACTATCCCGAGAGCGATCCGGCCGCCCTCGATGACGATCTGGAGGCGGCGATGGCTGTTGTGCGCGGCCTCGTCAGTCTGGGGAGGGCGGCGCGCGGCACCGCGAAGATCCGCGTGCGCCAGCCGCTCTCTGCGGTCCTGATCGCGACCCGTGACCGGAACCTGATTGAGCGGCCTGACCTGGTCGAGCTGCTGGCGGAGGAGCTCAACGTCAAGGCGGTCCGCTTCGTGGATGACGCCTCGGCCTACGTGCGGCACGAGGTCAAGCCGCGGTTCGACCGGCTGGGTCCCAAGCACGGCGGCCGGGTTCAGGCGGTGGCCGCGGCCCTGCGGGCCTTGCCGCCCGAGACCGCGGCCGCAGCGCTGGCTTCAGGAGCCGGCCTCACGCTGCAAGTCGGGGGCGAGTCCCTGGTCGTGGAACCGGACGAGGTGGAGGTCAGGCTGCACACCGCGCCAGGGTACGCGGCGGAGGCGGCCGGCGGTCAGGTCGTCATCCTCGAGACCGCCGTGGGCCCGGAGCTGACGCGGGAGGGCCAGGCGCGCGAGCTGGTGCACCACGTCCAGCAGCTCCGCAAGGAAGAGGGCCTGGAGGTCAGTGAGCGGATCGTCCTGTACCTCGAGGGAGGTCCGGAGATCGAAGACCTGCTGGCAGCGCACGGGCAGTACGTCCGGGCCGAGACCCTTACAACAAAGGTTGTGCACGCGGCGCCGGGGGGCGCCTCTGCCCGGGAGATCCGGCTGGACGGCCTGCGCGTCCGGATGGCGGTGGCGCGCGCAACCTAGGGCGGTCCGTGCCCCTTGTCAACTCATGCTTGCCAGTCTCAGGGCGGTCGGGTAAGATATGGCCGGTTTTCATCCCTGCGCAGTGAGGGGAGATGGCGAATGGCCACCAAGCCTGCCGGCCGGTCGAAGAAGAACCCGGGGCGGACTGCAAAGGCCAGGACGCGCAAGAACCCGGCGCGGCCCAGCGCATCACGCAACACCAAGCAGAAGCCAGCCCGGCCCCTTACCCGTCGGGAGGTGGAGGAGCTCCGCCGCTTTCTCGAGGCCGAGCAGGTGCGCCTGAACGAGGAACTGGAGGCGATCGAGGAGCGGCTGCCTGAGGTTGAGCAGGTGGGAATGGACGCCAGCGGCAGCTACGACGAGGACCTGGTGGACGTCGCGAGCGATACCTTCGAGCGCGAGAAGGGACTCGCCATAGAGAACAGCGTGCACCAACTGCTGCACCAGGTCGAGGAGGCTCTAGTTCGCGTAGAGAAAGGCTCCTACGGGATCTGCCAGGTGTGCGAACAGCCCATCCATCCCGACCGCCTGCGCGCCCTGCCCTACGCCCGTCTCTGCATCCGGTGCAAGGAGCGCGAGGAACGAGCACTCCCAAGGTAGCGCCCGCGGGCCTGTCCCGGGCGGGCGCCGGACGCCGATCCTGGGTTGCGCTCCCAGGCACCGCGCTCTTGGTGGCCGTGGCTGACCAGGCAGTCAAGGCCCTGATTGTGCGTGTCCTTCCTCCTTCTGCCAGCGTGGTGGTCCTCCCGGGGGTGTTCAGCATCACCCACGTTCAGAATCCAGGCGTGGCGTTTGGGCTGCTGAGCGGGATCCCTCCGGTCGCGGTAGCGCTCGTCGCCTTGACCCTGTTCTTCCTGGTTCTCTACAATAGAGGCCGCTGGCTGAGAACTAGTGCCTCCGCTGGCGGCTTCGCGCTGATGGCAGGTGGTGCCTGCGGCAACCTGCTCGACCGCGCGCGGCTGGGGCATGTGGTAGACTACCTTGACCTTCACGTCTGGCCGGTGTTCAACCTGGCCGATGTGGCGATCGTTGTTGGCGCCGGGCTCCTGATGCTGGTGATGGCACGCGAGGGCCGGCAGGCGCAATCCCGGAGGTGAACGAGTGCGGCCAATCCTGTACGACCTGTGGGGCATTCCGATCTCGGCGTTCGGCGTCTTCCTGCTGCTGGCGTTCCTGGTGGCGATCAGCGTGGCCCGCGGGAGCGCGCAGCGACGGCTAGGGGCCGATCCCAACTGGACGCTGGACCTCGCGCTATACGCGATCATCGTCGGGATCATCGGCGGCCGCATTGGGTACATTGTCGCCAACCTGGGCCAGTTCATCGTCGAGCCCGTGAAGATGGTCACGATTTGGCGCGACGGCGGGCTCGTCTACTACGGCGCGCTGGTTGCGGCCCTGCTGCTGGTCCGGGGGTTCGCCCGGAGCAAGCAGATCTCGTTTGCCGGCCTGCTAGACGCCTTCGCACCGGCACTGGTGCTGGGCTACGGCGTTGCCATGATCGGCGCGCTCCTGCACGGCCTGTTTGCGGGCAGGCCGACAGGAGTACCCTGGGCGATCGAGCTGTTCCTGGAGCGGCGGCACCCGACGCAGATCTACCTGATGCTGGCATCGGCAGCGATCCTCGCGATCCTGCGGGCTCAACGCGGGCGACAGCTCGCGGACGGGACCGTGTTCGTGCTGGCGCTCTTCCTGCAGGCGGTGGCAAGGTTCGCCGTGGACTTCTTCGTCGAGGCGCCCGCGGTGGTTGGCCCGCTCACCGCAGGTCAACTGGCCAGCGGCGCCGCCGTGCTGGTGACCGCGGTCCTGCTGGTCCGGTTGCAGCGTCAGGCGCCGGTCGTCCCGCCCGAGCCCGCGGCCGAGGCGCCGGCATAGGCGCCTTGCCTTTGGCCGCCCCGGGGTCCATCGGGCGGCACACGTTTATCGTCGAGGCGGCGGCCGTGGGCCGGCGTCTCGACGTCTTTCTGGCGGAACGGGTTCCCCAAGTGTCCCGCGCACGCCTCCAGGCGCTCATCGTAGCAGGGCACGTCACCGTTGTCGGGGCAGGGACCTCTGGTGGAGCAGGGATCTCGCCGGTACGCACCCGGCCGGCAGACCGCGTGCGCGCGGGTGACCGGATCGAGGTCGTGATCCCGCCGGTTGTTCCCACCGCCCTTGAGCCCGAGCCGATCCCGCTGGCGATTGTCTACGAGGACGAGCACCTCCTGGTCGTGGACAAGCCGGCAGGCATGACGGTTCACCCCGGCGCAGGACGGCAGACCGGCACGCTGGTCCACGCTGTGCTGGCCCACTGCCCTGGACTCGCTGGGATCGGCGGAGAGCACCGTCCCGGGATAGTCCACCGGCTGGACAAGGACACCTCAGGGCTGCTGGTCGTGGCCAAGAACGATGCCGCGCTGCGGCGCCTCCAGGCCGAGCTCCAGGCTCGGCGCATCAGGCGCGAGTATCTGGCCCTGGTGCACGGCAGCGTGGCGCAGCCGGAGGGCACGGTGGACGCGCCGATCGGCCGGGATCCCCGGCACCGCACGCGCATGGCCGTCAGCGCCTCAGGCCGCCGGGCCGTCACGCGCTACCGCGTCATGGAGCGCCTTCCTGGGACCACGCTGCTTGAGATCCGGCTCGAGACCGGCCGGACGCACCAGATCCGGGTTCACTGCGAGCACATCGGTCACCCGGTCGTGGGCGATCCGGTCTACGCCAGGCGGCCCAACCCGTGGGGGATGCGCCGGCAGGCGCTGCACGCGCGCCGGCTGGCATTCGCCCACCCGGTGAGCGGGCGCGAGATGGCATTCGACGCGCCGCTGCCCCCGGACCTCGAGGCCGCCCTGGGGCTGCTTCGCGCCGCGGCAGGAAGTCCCGGAGGTGCGCGATGACCCCGAAGATGCGCGAGAAGGCCCACGTGATGGACGCCGAGAGCATCCGTAGGGCCGTCGTGCGAATGGCCCACGAGATACTGGAGCGCAACAAATCCCCGGAGCGCCTGGTGCTGCTGGGCATCCGCACGCGCGGAGTGCACATCGCCTCGCGCCTGGCAGATGCCATCGGGGCGATCGAGGGCGTGCGGCCGCCGGACGGGGCGCTGGACGTTGCCCGGTACCGGGACGATCGGCCCTCGGACGATGGAGCGGCGGCGCAGGCCGATGCGATCCCGTTTCCCGTGGCAGGCCGCCACGTCGTGCTGGTGGACGACGTGCTCTACACGGGTCGGACGGTGCGGGCCGCGATGGACGCGCTGATTGACCTGGGCCGGCCGGCCAGCATCCAACTGGCGGTGCTGATTGACCGCGGCCACCGCGAGTTGCCGATACGGCCGGACTACGTCGGTAAGAACGTACCGACCAGCGCGCGGGAGCGCGTGGCGGTGCGGCTGATGGAAACGGATGGACGGGACGAGGTGGTGATCGAGGAGCCAGAAGTGGTTTGACCGCCCTGCAGATGTTGGCTATACTTATGGCCATGATCAGTGGGAGGGCAGTCATGCGATTCGCCAGCGTAGCGGAGGTCAAGAACCAGTTCTCCACGTATCTGGCCCGGGCCAGGAGGACGAAGGAGCCGATTGTTGTAACCCGCTACGGCAAGCCGTGCGCCCTGATCCAGGCGATCACGGAGCAGGATCTGGAGGACCTGGGGTGGAGCCATCTCGCCGAGGCCCGTCTCCGGGAGGCCTGGGAAGGGGAGGAAGATGGTCTCTACGACTACCTATAGACGAGGGCAAGTCGTGGTTGTGGAGGTCCCCTTCTCAAATCACTCCGGCGTGAAACCCCGTCCCGCACTGATCGTCAGCGCCGAGAACTTCCACCACGGCCTTCCGGATGTGATGATCTGTCCCATCAGCAGCCAGCCGCGGTACTACCGGCACCCCAGGCAGGGCGACTGCCCTGTTCGAGAATGGCAAGCGGTTGGACTCCGGCACCCCAGTACCGTCCGGGTCTCCAAGCTGCTCTCCGTTGACAAGCGAATCATTCGGAGGGCTCTGGGGCGCTTATCCCCGCAGGACCTTGCGCGGGTGGAGGTAGTGCTGCGGCAGGCCCTCGACCTCGGATAATCCCGGGAGTCCGAAGCCCTCAGTTACGGCCGGACTAAGTCGGAAAGAACGTACCGACCAGCGCGCGGGAGCGCGTGGCGGTGCGGCTGATGGAAACGGATGGACGGGACGAGGTAGTGATCGAGGAGCCGGAAGGAGTTGGGGATCGCTACACGAATGGGTTAGCACCTTCAGATGATGGGAGCCCATGCTGCGATTCGCGCAGTATTGGATCCGCTTCACCGCGCTGGAGCGCCTGCGCCTTCCTGTCTGGAAAGGCTCAGCCCTGCGCGGCGCCTTCGGTCACGTTTTCCGCCGCCTGGCGTGCGTCGGCGGCCGCCTCTGTCCTCCCTGCCAGTTCCCCGACCGCTGCCCCTATCACTACGTCTTTGAGACCGCGCCCCTGCCAGGGGCTGTCGCTCTCCGCAAGCTGACAGACATTCCCCGCCCGTTCGTGTTCGAGCCTCCCGAGGACACATCGGAGATCTACGAGCCCGGGGCGCCGTTCGAACTCGGCCTGGTCCTCATAGGCCGCGGAATCGACTTCCTGCCGCATTTCATCGTGACCTTGCGCGAACTTGGCGAGCAGGGTCTGGGGTTCCGCCGCGGACGTCTGGGAGCGCTGGAGATCACGGCGCGCAACGGTGCCGGCTCGCCAGTGGAGGTCTACACCGAGCGCGACCGCCTCGTGCGCAGCCACGACTGCGCCGTGACGGTTGACCACATCCTCAGGCGGCACCTCGAACTCCCGTCCGATCCTCGCTCCCTTGCACTCAGGTTCCACACGCCGACTACGCTCCGCCGTGATGGGCGGCTAGTAGATCGCCCGGAGATGGGCACCCTGATCCGCAACCTCATCCACAGGGTCACCGCTCTCAGCCTCTTCCACTGCGGGACGAAGTGGCCGGCGGACGAGGAGATCCCGGGACTCATCCGGACCGCGGAGCAGGTGCGATTGGCCAACAGCGATGTCAGGTGGGTGGACTGGGAGCGGTTCAGCAGCCGGCAGCAGACCACGATGAAGTTCGGTGGGATTGTGGGCGAGGCGGTCTACGAGGGCGAGGTAGGGCCGCTGCTGCCGCTGCTGTGGGCGGGGGAAGGGGTACATGCGGGGAGGCGCTGTGTGTTTGGAAATGGCCGGTATTCGATGGGAGATATGGGGTGAGGCACAGGCCCGTGAGCGCCGTCGGTCGCAACGACCCGTGCCCGTGCGGGAGCGGCCGCAAGTTCAAGAAGTGCTGCCTGGGGAAGGCGCATCACGCCCCAGGCCCCCACGCGTCCGGAGATGGGGCCTACACGCCCCGAGACCGCGATAGCGCCCTGTCCAGACTGGCGCGCTTCTCGGTCCGCCCGGAGTTCGAGACCGACCACCATGTCGCCCAGATCGTGTTCTGGGGGAGCCGGCTGGCCGGGCGTCCGGACAAGCGGGTCAGGGAAGTGCTCGCGCTCCCGCAGAACCAGGCGGCATACGATGCCTGGTTCGCCTTCGACCTCCCGATTGAACCCGCCCGGACACTCGTCGCTCTCTTCCTGGAGCGTGAGAGCGCCCGCCTCACCGCCGGCGAGCGCCGATACCTGGAGTCGATGCGCGACAGCCACCTGCGGCTCTACGAGGTGGCGGAGGTCACGCCCGAGCAAGGGCTTCACCTCAGCGACCTATGGTCTGACGAGCGACTGTGGGTCCGCGAGCGGAAGGCCACTCACCAGCTCGTGCGGTGGGATCTGCTGGCTGCGAGGGTCGTGCCAGGCACCGGGAGCGAGCTGGTTCTCGACGGCGCGCCGTACCTCTACCCGGCCGGCGCCAGGGCCGAGATGCTCAAGGAGCTGCGGCGGGCTCACCGGACCTTCGCGCGCCGCAGCCCCGCCGCCGACCTCACGACGTTCTTCAAGAGGGTCGGAGTGTTGTTCCACCATCGGTGGCTGGACTTGGTGGTGTTCCCACCGTTGCCCACCTTCGTGACGTCGGAAGGCGATCCCGTCGTGTTCGCCCGCGTGACCTTCGACGTGCTCGACCGGCCCGCGCTCGTACGCGCGCTTGCAAGTCACCCCTATCTTGAATACCAAGACGACGGCGCCTACGCGTGGCTGGAGGACGCCCCGCCCGGCCGCCGGGGCCTCGGCACATTCGTCCTCAAGGGGGAGCGCGTCGTGTTCGAGACCACCTCGCGGGAGCGGGCCGAGCGTGGCCGCCGGCTGCTTGAAGATGTGGCCGGGGACGCGGTCAAGTTCAGGGCGACCCGCTACGAAGACGTAGAGCGGGCACTGGAGAAACACCGCGCTTCTCCCGCACCCCCGCCCGCTGAACGGGTTCCACCGGAAGTGGAAGCGCAGATCGTGGGCGAGTACTACGAGCGGCACTACCGGGACTGGCTCGATCAGCCGATCCCTGCGCTCGGGAACCGCACTCCCCGCCACGCGGCCCGTCTCAAGACCATGCGCCCGCGGCTGATCGCGCTGCTCAAGGAGTTCGAGAACCGCTCAGCGCGGCTGCGGCGGGAGGGGCGGGCCGCCTATGACTTCGGGTGGATGTGGGAAGCGCTGGGCCTGGAGCATCCCTGAGCCGGCTCGCGCCGGGGCGATGGCTGGCATCGCCGAGTGGGCAAGTGTATAATCGTAATTAATCTAATCCTGATTATACTAATTAGGATTCAACGTGTTTGTAGACCGGACAGGGGAGTTAGAAGGGTTGGAGCGCGGGTATCGCGGCCGTGCGGCCCGGCTCGTCGTGATCTATGGCCGGCGGCGCGTGGGCAAGACGGCATTGCTCA
>CAYLKW010000034.1:0-17543 GCA_964384245.1 uncultured bacterium | reverse complement strand
ACCCGCGCGTAGCCGCCTGCCACCACGAAGTAGACTCCGCCGATCGTCGCGGAGCCAATCGTCACGCTCCGCGGCCAGCCCGGCCGCGGCTGGGCCTCAACTGACGTTCCAACGAGGACCAAGACTAGCACTGTCACAACCACAAGCGTGCGACAGATAGCCATTCAGGATCCCTCCATTTGACCCCCGTGCGTCGCCCGATCTGCGGCGCGCGCCCTTGTAGTTCGCAGTCACCCGTGGAAACTCCTACACGAGTACGGCGCAGAATCTATTGAATCTGCGCGAATCCGTTCCACACCCTATCCCACCCTGCGCCGCGGTGCCTCATCATGGGGTGCGCCAAGATCGCCGTGCCCGTGGGGGCGGGCCGGACCCACTGCCATTTGCCCTCTGGTAAGACGGCCTCGAAGCCTGTAGATTAGTAGATTAGTGGTAGATTGCGCAGGTTTACATAGAAGGACAGCGTGGAGGCCCTGGATGGGGAAGCAACGCGCGGAACGCTGGCTGCCGCTCGGTGAGGCCGCATCGCGCCTGGGCGTGGATGAAGCAACCCTGCGCCACTGGGCCGACACCGGCAGGATAAGGACCTTCCGGACCCCGGGCGGGCACAGACGGTTCCAGGAAGGCGATCTGCACGCCCTGATCCACCAGGAGGTCCCCCGTGTAGCGGATCTGGGGCACCTTCTGGAGCGCCGCTGTGCCAAGTTGCTGGCCCGGCGTCCGGCGCAGGTGCTGGCGGCGCGACCGTGGTTCTCCGGGCTCGATGAGCCGCTGCGGGCGCGGGCGCGCGAACATGGCCGGAAACTGTTCGACGCGGTCATCCGGTTTGCTACCGATGCCCGGTCCCGGAAGGCGATTCGCCAGCAGCTCGAGGAACAGAGCCGCGACTATGGCCGTGAGTTACGCAGGGCAGGCCTGGGACCGGTCGCGGCCGCCGAGGCCTTTGGCTTCTTCCGCCACCTCGTGATCGAGATGATCACCGAGCCTAGGGGACGCGGTGGGATGTTGGACGAGGATCAGGTCCGAACGCTGGTCGAGGTGAGCGATCTCCTGGACGTGGTCTTCCTGTCCGTGCTGCGCGCATGGAATGAACTCCCGGAGCGTGTCTTGCAGTGAGGCTGCGGATCGGCACGCGCGGCAGCATGCTCGCGAGGGCGCAGACCGCCCTCGTGGCCGCGGCGCTGGAAGGCAGCGGCCTGAGCTGCGAGATCGTCGCCATACGTACGCACGGTGACCAGCACCCCGACCGCCCCGCGGTGACGCTGGGCGTGGGCGCGTTCGTACGCGAGATCGAGACCGCGTTGCTCGAGGGAAGAGTTGACGCCGCCGTTCACAGCGCCAAGGACCTCCCTGGCGAATCCACGCCCGGCCTGATGCTGGCGGCGTTCATGCCGCGTGAGGATCCCCGAGACGCCCTCGTGACGAGGGACGGCACCGGGCTGCGAGGCCTTGGCCCGGGCAGCGTTGTGGGCACCGGCAGCCCGCGGCGCCGCGCGTTCCTACTCGCCGCGCACCCGCGCCTGGTAGTGCACGACCTCAGGGGCAACGTGGACACCCGGATGCGGAAGCTCGAGGCCGGCGAGGTGGACGCCCTGGTGATCGCCGCGGCCGGTCTGGAGCGGCTCGGTCTTGCCCATCGCGTCGGGGAGCGGTTGGACCCCACGGTCATGCTCCCCGCAGTCGGGCAGGGAGCGGTGGTGATCCAGTGCCGGTCCGACCAGGCCTGGCTGGGCGAGCGGCTCTCCGCAGTAGACCATTTCCCGACCCGCTCCGCGGTGGAGGCCGAGCGGGCCTTCCTGGCTGCCCTGGGTGGAGGATGCCAGCGGCCCATCGCAGCGCTGGCCACTACCGATGGGGCACGGCTGAGGCTCGAGGGTGCCGTACTGGACCCTTCTGGTGAGCGCATCGTGCGGGATCAAGCCGAGGGCGACGCCACAGCGCCCGCAGAATTGGGCAGGCGCCTGGCGGTCCGGCTCCTCGCCGGCGGAGCGCGCGAGCTCCTGGCAGAGGCGGTCCGGTGAACACGAACGGGCTGCCGCTGGCCGGCCGGCGCATCCTGGTCACGCGACCGCGACGCCAGAGCCGTCAGATGTGCGAGCGGTTGAGCCGGCTGGGAGCGCAGCCGGTGGCGGTTCCAACGATAACCATTGCCGGACCGCGTCCGGGCGGACCGCTGGACACCTCCATTCGGCTGATTGACCGGTACGACTGGGTTGTGATCACGAGCACGAACGGCGCGCGCGCTGTCCTCGCGCGGGCCCGGGCTCTGGATGTCAACCTCGCCGGGACCCGTCCGCGCTGGGCGGCGATAGGACCGGCTACCGCCGCAACCCTCCAGGAGGCCGGGGTTCGGGTCGCGTTGACGCCGTCACGGTACCTCACCGGTGCGGTCGCCGAGGCGCTGGCCGACGTCGCTGGCCTGAGGATCCTGCTGCCCCGCACGAATGCGGCCGGCCCTGCGCTGGGCGAGGCACTGATCGCACGGGGCGCGATCGTTGACGAGGTGACGGCCTACAGAACGGTGCTGGCGCCACAGCGGTCCCGCGCCGAGGTGCGACGGCTCATCGGATCGCGGGCGGTGGACACCGTGCTCTTCACGAGCGCCTCGACCGTCCGCGGCCTGGTAAGGTTGCTGGGAGAGGAACGCGACGGCCTCCGGGCGATGGTGATAGGATGCATCGGACCGGTCACGGCGGCAGCGGTAGCGGATGAAGGGTTCGAGGCGACCGTCGTGGCCTCGGAGCACACCACGGATGGGTTGATCGCCGCCCTGGTTGCCCACGGCGGCGGGCGACTCGCCGGGATCAAAGGAGACGACGATGTCAGAGATCGCGCCCCGCGCTGATCTGCGGGCGCGTCCGCGCCGGTTGCGGGCCGGGGACGCGCTCCGACGGCTCGTACGGGAGGCCCGGCTGCATCCGGAGATGCTCGTTGCGCCGCTGTTCGTGCGTCCGGGCCGCCGGGTCAAGGAGCCGATCTCCTCCCTGCCTGGGCAGATGCGGTTCTCTCCTGACGAGCTCGTCCGCGAGATAGACGGCCTGGCAGAGGCCGGCATTCAGGCCGTGCTGTTGTTCGGGGTTCCCGACGCCAAGGACCCGGTTGGCAGCGGCGCCTACGCCGACGACGGCATCGTCCAGGAAGCGGTGCGCCTGCTCCGCGCGAGGCACCGCGCGCTCGTGATCATGACCGACGTCTGTCTGTGCGCCTACACCGATCACGGGCACTGCGGGATCACGACCGGCGAGGACGTGGACAACGATGCCACCCTCGGGCTGCTGGCGCGGACAGCGGTGTCACACGCCGCCTCCGGCGCGGACATCGTAGCGCCCAGCGCCATGATGGACGGTCAGGTCGCGGCCATTCGGGAGGCGCTCGACGCGTCCGGACTCAGCCAGGCAGGCGTCATGGCCTACGCGGCCAAGTATGCCTCGGCCTTCTACGGCCCGTTCCGTGAGGCGGCAGGGTCGTCCCCGCAGTTCGGCGACCGCCGGACCTACCAGATGGACCCGGCCAACGTGCGCGAGGCCCTGCGCGAGATCGCGCTGGACGCCGAGCAGGGCGCCGACATCATCATGATCAAACCTGCCCACGCGTACCTGGACGTGATACGCGCCGCCAGGGAAGCGGTGGCGCTTCCGATCGCGGCCTACCACGTCAGCGGCGAGTACGCGATGCTCAAGGCGGCGGGGCAGCTCGGATGGATCGAGGAACGCCGCGCGATGACCGAGGTGCTAACCGCCATCCGCCGAGGGGGGGCCGATCTCATCATCACCTATGCCGCCGCCGACGCCGCGCGCTGGCTCAGGGAGGATACCGGGGGTTGAACCATCCGATGATCCTGTCGGCGATCGGGCTCAGCCACAAGACCGCGCCCATCGAGATCCGCGAGCGCATGGCCTTTGCGGAAGCGGATTTCCTGCCGGTCCTCGGCACGCTGCGCGGACGGGCAGGGATCCGTGAGTGCATGCTGCTTTCCACCTGCAACCGCACCGAGGTGTACCTGATCACGCCCGGCGCCGCCCCGATGGTCGAGGTAGCCGAAACCCTAGCCGCAGCCCGCGGAGTGCCTTCCGAGGCGTTCGCTCCCTCGCTCTACCAGTACTGCGGGATGTCGGCCGCCCGGCACGTGATGCGGGTGGCGGCCGGCCTGGACTCGATGGTGCTGGGTGAGGAGCAGATACTCGGGCAGGTGAAGCGCGCCTTTGACCTGGCGCGTCTGGGCCGGAGCACGGGACCCGTGCTCAACCGTCTGGTGGCGCTCTCCATAACCACCGGGCGCCGCGTGCGCCGCGAAACCGGCGTGTCGCGCAGCGCGCCCTCGATTCCCCGGGCAGCGCTCTCGCTCGCCAAGCGCACGCTGGGTTCGTTGAGCGGGCGGACCGTGCTCGTGGTAGGGGCCGGAGAGGTCGCGGGACTGGTGGTGAAGCTCCTGGTAGCGGCCGGAGCCCGGGTCACGGCCGTGGCCAATCGCACCCTGGAAGCGGCCCGCGGCCTGGCCGCGCTTGCCGGAGCCGAAGCTGTCCCCCTTGAGGCGATCGCGGCAGCAGGCAGGGGCGTTGATCTCATGGTGGTCTGCGTGGGAGCCCATGCGCCGCTCGTCTCGCCGGCCATGATCGGCGCTGACCGGGACAAACCCCTGCTGGTTGTTGACCTGGGCATCCCCCGCGGCGTGGATGCAGCGGTGGCCTCGCTTCCGGGGGTCGCGCTGCACGTGCTCGACCAGCTCCCTGTCGAACCTGCCTCAGGCCAGGCCCCTCCCGAGGAACTGGCGCGCGCCGAGGAGATCGTCGAGGCGGCCCTGGCGAGTTTCGAGGAATGGATGGCCTCCCGCATGGCCGTGCCGCTGATCACCGCGCTGCACGGCCGGGCGGACCGCGTGGTGGAGGGCGAGCTTATGCGTGCGCGCGCGCGCCTGCAGGGGCTGGACGAGGCGCAGCACGCGGCGGTCCGCGTGGTCGCGGAAGCCGTGGCGCGTAAGTTGCTCCAGGCACCGGTAGTGCGACTGCGCGAGTCGGCCGCCCGAGGGGACACGCGCGCGCTGGAACTTGCCGGCAAGCTGTTTGACCTGGCAGTGGACCCAGAGGGGTCCGGAGAGGCGTGAGGCAGGCGATGGGCGATTTTGAAACCGCGGGCCCGCGAGCCGCGGCCGTCTTCAAGGAAGCCGAGGGTCTCTTCCCTGGTGGGGTGAACAGCCCGGTGCGGGCGTTCCGCGCGGTGGGCGGCGACCCGATCGTAGTGCGAGCCGCGCGCGGCGCACGCCTGAGCGACCTCGACGGCCGCGAGTTCCTGGACTATGTCGGCTCGTGGGGAGCGCTGATTCTGGGGCACGCCGACCCGGAGGTTGTCGCGGCCATCCAGCAGAGGGCTTCTGCCGGTACCAGCTACGGCATGCCCACCCCCGATGAGGTCGAGCTGGCCCGGCTGGTCCGCGCCGCGGTGCCGACGATGGAACGGATGCGCTTCGTCAGCTCCGGCACCGAGGCCTCGATGAGCGCGCTCCGCGTGGCGCGCGGGTTCACCGGCCGTGACAAGATCGTCAAGTTCGCCGGCTGCTACCACGGCCACGCAGACCCCCTGCTCGCCCAGGCAGGCTCTGGAGTGGCCACCTTCGGGCTGCCCAGCAGCGCCGGAGTGCCAGCGGCCGCGGTCGCCGACACGCTGGTGGCCCGGTACAACGACCTGGACGCGGTGCGGGCGCTCTTTGCGGCCAACCCCGGTGCGATCGCGGCGGTCATCGTCGAGCCCGTGGCAGCCAACATGGGCGTGGTCCCGCCGGTGGAGGGATTCCTGGAAGGGCTGCGCGCCGTCACCTCCCAGGGGGGCGCGCTGCTGATCTTCGACGAGGTCATCACCGGCTTCCGGCTAGGATGGGGCGGCGCGCAGGCACGGTACGGAATCACGCCCGACCTGACCTGTCTGGGCAAGATCATAGGCGGGGGGCTGCCTGTCGGCGCCTACGGCGGACGGCGCGAGGTGATCGAGACCGTTGCGCCGCTGGGCCCGGTGTACCAGGCCGGGACCCTCTCCGGAAACCCCCTGGCGATGGCCGCCGGGGCCGCGACGCTCCGGCGTCTTACCGACCCCTCGTTCTACGCACGGCTCGACGCCCTTACGTCCCGCCTTGCCCTGGGGCTCACCGCGGCAGCGGCTAAGGCCGGGGTTCCAGTATCGGTCACCCACGTGGCCTCGATGCTGACGGTGTTCTTCACCGCGGACCCGCCCCGCGACTACGCGGCTGCCTCGGCAGCGGATGCCACCCGGTTCGCGCGGTTCTTCCGGACGATGCTCTCCCGCGGCGTGCTGCTTCCGCCCTCGCAGTTTGAAGCCTGGTTCGTGTCGGCTTCGCACACCGAGGAAGACATCGCGCAAACGGTGGAGGCGGCGCGGGCCGCTTTCGCGGAGGCAGCCGCGTGATGCCTCACCCACGCGTCCGGCCTGGCACGGTTACGCCGTCGTACGAGGCGGTGCGGGCGGCGCAGTTCGGATACGAGTACGCCAGGGCGCCCATGCTCATCTACTGGGAACTCACCCGGGCCTGCGACCTTGCCTGTCGCCACTGCCGCGCGGAAGCAGTGGTGGATCGCGACCCGGACGAGCTGACAACGGATGAGGCCCGCGCGCTACTGCGGCAGGTGAGGGATTTCGGCGCTCCGCTGCCCCACATGGTGTTCACCGGCGGCGATCCCCTCAAGCGGGCCGATCTGTTCGAACTGCTCGAGGAGGCCGGACGAGTGGGAATCGGGGTCTCGCTGGCGCCCAGCGGTACAGCCCTCCTGACCGAAGACGCCGTCCGCCGGTTGCGCGCCTGTGGCGTCCAGAGCATGTCGCTGAGCCTCGATGGCTCGACCTCGGATCGCCACGACGCGTTCCGCGGCGTGCCGGGCTGCTTCGAGATGACCATGCAGGCCGCGAGGTGGGTTGCCGACGCTGAGATCCCCCTCCAAGTCAACACCCTCGTAACCGAGGAGACCGCGGGGGAGTTGCCGGCGATCTACGATCTGCTTGCATCGCTGCGCGTCGAACGGTGGAGTCTCTTCTTCCTGATCTCGGTGGGGCGCGGGACCGCGCTGCGCGAGATAGCAGCCGGGGACGCGGAGCGACTGATGGAGTGGATCTATGGGTTGAGCGAGCGAGCCCCTTTCGCGATCAAGACCACGGAGGCCCCGCACTTTCGGCGCGTGGCGCTGGCGCGGATGCACGCGGCCGGGCTGGACGGCGCCGCGGTGCACGGCAGCAGCGTCGGGCGGGGGTTCGGCATTCGTGACGGCAACGGGATACTGTTCGTTTCGAGGACCGGCGAGGTCATGCCCTCGGGATTCCTCCCGCTGGCTGCCGGGAACGTGAGGACCGCCTCCCTGGTCGAGCTCTACCGCACGAGCCCCCTCTTCACCGCGCTGCGCGACACCTCGCAACTCAAGGGCCGGTGCGGGCGCTGCGAGTTCAGGGTGATCTGCGGGGGATCGAGGGCCCGAGCCTTCGCGCACACGGGTGATTTCCTGGGCGAAGATCCTCTCTGCCCCTACGAACCCGCATGAACGATCGGTTTCTGCGCGCCTGCCGTCGCGAGCCCACCGACCGCACCCCGGTGTGGTTCATGCGCCAGGCCGGCCGCTACCAGGCAGAATACCGCGCGCTAAGGACACGCCACTCCATGCTCGAACTGTGCCGCGCGCCGGAGCTGTGCGCCCAGGTAACGCTGTTGCCGGTGGAACAGCTTGGCGTGGACGCGGCAATCCTGTTCGCCGACATCATGCTCCCTCTGATCGGTCTGGGCGTGCCGTTCGACATCGTCGAGGGCACGGGCCCGGTGATCGGGGAGCCGATCCGCACGGACGCACAGGTGGACGCGCTGCGCCCCCTGGAACCCGAAAGTGACCTGGGATTCGTATTGGAGGCCATCCGCCTTATCCGGGGGGAGGCCCGCGTCCCGTTGATCGGATTCGCCGGCGCGCCGTTCACCGTGGCCAGCTACCTGATCGAGGGCCGCGGTTCCCGCGACCTGCCTCAGACCAAGGGGATGCTCCACGGCGCGCCCGCGCTCTGGGATCGGCTCATGCACCGTCTGACCGACGCGACGATCGCGTACCTGCGGGCCCAGGTGACCGCGGGCGTGCAAGCCGTGCAGCTCTTCGATTCGTGGGTGGGCGCGCTCGCGCCGCGCGACTACGAACTTGCGGTCATGCCGCACATGCAGCGGCTGTTCGGTGCCCTGGCCGCGCTGGGGGTGCCGGTGATCCACTTCGGCACCGGTACTGCGGGGCTGCTGCCCCTGATGGCGCGCTCCGGCGGCGACGTCATCGGCGTGGACTGGCGCATCCGTCTGTCCGACGCCTGGGGGCGGATCGGCCCCGCTGGAATTCAGGGGAACCTCGACCCCTGGATGCTGCTGGCGCCGTTTGAGGTCGCTGCCGAAGCCGCGCGCGAGACCCTGTCCGAGGCGGACGGGCGGCCCGGTCATATCTTCAACCTGGGACACGGCGTCCTGCCGCAGACGCCGCCAGACCATCTGCGGCGCATAGTCGAGCTGGTCCACGAGCACACCCAGGCCACACCCGGGCGCCCATGACAGGGGTTCTGCTGATGGCCTACGGCAGCCCTGCCGGCCCCGAGGAACTGGAGGCCTTCTACACCAGTGTGCGGGGAGGCAGGCGGCCGTCGCCCGAGATGCTGCGCGAGCTCGCTGAGCGCTACCGCGCGATCGGCGGGCGTTCCCCCCTGGGGGAGATCACGCGGCGGCAGGCCGCCGCGCTGCAGGCCCGGCTCGACGGCGACGCGCCCGGGCGGTTCCGGGTCTATGTCGGAATGCGGCACTCCCCCCCGTTCATCGCCGAGACCGTTGCATCCATGGCTGCCGATGGGATGACCCAGGGTGTGGGACTGGCCCTGGCGCCGCACTATTCGCGCATGGGCGTCGGCGCCTACATTGCGGCGGCCGAGGCGGCGCGCGCAACGGCGCCGGCGTTGTCGCTGCGGTACGTGGAGAGGTGGGGCGAGCATCCGCGCTTCCTGGACGCACTGGCGGCTCGCCTGTCGGATGCGCTGGCAACCCTACCGGTGGACGTGCGCAGGGCGGCTCCCGTGGTCTTCACGGCACACAGCCTGCCCAAGCAGGCCCTGGCCGCAGGGGATTCATACCTCGGAGAGCTGCGCCAGACCTGCGAGGGGGTTTCCGCCAGGGCCGGAGCCGCAGACTGGATCCTGGCCTACCAAAGCGCCGGCCGCACTGCAGAGCCCTGGCTGGGGCCCGACGTCCGCGAGGTACTGCGCGGGATGCGCGGTAGTGGCAGTGGGGCGCAGACCGTGGTCATCTGCCCGATCGGCTTCGTCTGTGACCACCTAGAGGTCCTCTACGACATTGACGTCGAGTGCCGGGCGCTGGCAGCGTCCTTGGGCCTGCGCCTCGTGCGCGCGGCATCGCTCAACGACTGCCCCCTCCTGATCGAGGCGCTGACCGACCTCGTGCGAAGGACCGCCGCTTCCGCCGAGGTGCAAGCGGTCCAGTGAGCGCGCACGTCGCGATCATCGGAGGCGGAATCACCGGCCTGTCCGCGGCCCACGCGCTGGCGCTCGACCCCAGGGCGCGCGAGGCCGGAATCAGGTGCACGCTCGTCGAGCAGGAGCCCCGCCTGGGCGGCAAGCTGCTTACCGAACGGATTGGCGACTGCCTGGTCGAGGCCGGACCTGACTCGTTCCTCGCGACCAAGCCCTGGGCCGCCAACCTCTGCCGCGCGCTGGGACTGGGTGACCACCTCATGGGCACGCTGCCGGGCCAGCCGGTCTATGTCGCCTTTCGTGGGAAGCTGTACCCGTTCCCGGAGGGCCTGGCGCTGGGCGTACCTTCGCGCATTGCTCCGCTGGTACGCACGCGCCTGCTCTCCCCCCTAGAGAAGCTCCGCGTTGGCTGCGATCTGGTGCTCCCGCGCAGGCGGGAAGCCACGGACGAGACAATGGGCGCCTTCATCCGGCGCAGGCTGGGCGACGCGGTGGTGGCCCGCCTGGCCGGCCCTATGCTGGCAGGCATCTATGCAGGCGACGCGGACGCGTTGAGCCTGCGGGCAACTTTCCCGCAACTGCTCGAGTGGGAGGCCAGCCACCGCAGTCTGGTGCTGGCAGCGATGGCGCGGCGGAAGACGATGGCGGCGACCAACGCCGGCAGTCCCAGCCCCATGTTCCTGAGTCTGACCGGCGGCGTGGGCGAGCTCGTCGAGGCCCTGGTGGCCGCGCTGGGCGGCCCGCAGGGTAGCGGCAACACGAGACTTGTAACCGGAAGGTCCGTGGTCCGCCTGGTGCCCGTGGTCGAGAGCTGGCGCAGGTGCTACGCGCTCCACCTCGATGACGGCGGAACCCTCATGGCAGACGGGGTGCTGTTGACGGCGCCCGCCTTCGCCAGCGCCGCCCTGCTTGAACCCGTCGCACCCCAGGTGGCCTCCCTGCTCAGGGCAATCCCGTACGTGTCCACCGCGGCGGTCACGTTGGCCTTCCGGCGCGAGGAGGTGCGCCATCCCCTCGTCGGCCACGGCTTCGTGGTCGCCCGCGACGAGCCGATGGAGATAACCGCGTGCACCTGGGTGTCGTCCAAGTGGCCCCGCCGGGCGCCGCCTGATCTGGTGCTGCTGCGGTGCTACTTGGGTGCGGCCGGCCGTGAGGCCGTCCTCGAGGAGGACGATGATCGGCTGGTATCGCTGGCACGCCGGGATCTTCGCAGGACGCTGGACCTGGACGCCGATCCGGTCTTTGCGTCGGTATCGCGCTGGCCGAACTCGATGCCCCAGTACCTCCCTGGGCACCTCGACCGGCTTGAGGCGATCGAGGCCGGCCTGGCAGGCTTTCCCAACCTCGCACTGGCAGGCGCCGGCTACGGGGGCATCGGGATCCCTGACTGCATCCGCCAGGGAACCGAGGCGGCGGTGCGGCTCGCCGAGGCCCTGGTCGCTGGTCCGCCTAGGGTCTGACCCCGGGCTCATCCCCCTGCCTGGAACGCGTCCGGGAAGTGCTCAATACCCAAGATGTGGCCGCCGCGCCCGAGCCGCACGGCGATCGCGTCAAACCTGACCTCGCAACCCTCAATCCCGGCTCCCTGCAGGTAGGCCGCGGCGAGATGGGCCAGGCGTCGTTGCTTCCGGGGCGCGACCGCCTCGGCCGGATGCCCGAACCGCGCGCTCGTCCGGCTCTTCACCTCGACGAAGACCACGGTGCCGCCGCACCGCACCACCAAGTCAATCTCGCCGCGGCGCGTGCGCACGTTGCGGGCCAGGATCTGGTAACCGCGCGCCTCCAGCCACGCCGCAGCCGCGTCCTCGCCGGCTGCCCCAAGGGCGCAGGACCGCGTAGGCGCCATCCTGCTGTTACTATCGGCCAGACAGGGGGAGAATGCCGGGGGGCAGAAAGGCGCGGCGGTGCATGGGCGTGGGACCCCACCGCCGCAGCGCTTCCAGGTGCTGCGGGGTGGCGTAGCCCTTGTGCCTGGCAAACCCGTATCGCGGCTCGCGGAGGTCGAGATCCACCATCAGGCGGTCCCGCGTCACCTTGGCGACCACCGAAGCAGCGGCGATCGAAGCGCAAAGACGATCACCCTTCACCAGCGTCACCTGGGGCACGGACAGAGGGGCCCGCACGTTACCGTCCACCAGGACCAGGGCCGGTGTTGTCCCGAGCGATGCAACGGCCCGGCCCCATGCCAGCTTGGTCGCTCCCAGGATGTTGTGGCGGTCAATCTCCGCCACGCCGGCGACGCCGATGCCAATCAGCGCGCCCGAGGCCCGGATCGCGTTGAATACCATCTCGCGCATCCGGGGCGTCAGCTGCTTGGAGTCACGCAGGTTAGGGATCAGGCGTTCGCAGGGAAAGATCACGGCGGCCGCAACAACGGGGCCTGCGAGCGGCCCGCGACCTGCCTCGTCCAGGCCGGCCACCGGCGAGATGCCCTGCATCCAGGCTTCGCGCTCTCGGGTGAAGAGCGCTGCCGGCCGGCTCACCGCACAAGACCTAACCTTTCGGGCGGCCAGTAGACCACCATGGCGCGCCCTACCACGTTCTTGATCGGAACGAACCCGAAGAACCGGCTGTCCTCGCTGTTGCACCGGTTGTCGCCCAGCACGAACACCTTGTCGGGCGGTACGACCTCAGGACCATAGTTGCTGGAGCAGGCCCTGTCGCCCCCGGGCAGCACGGTCGGGTAGAGCTCTCCCAGCGGCCGGCCGTTGATCAGCACCAGCCCCTCCTTCAGCTCGATGCGCTCCCCGGGCAGGCCTACGACGCGCTTGACGAAGTCCTTGTTAGGGTTGAGCGGATACCGGAAGACGATGGTATCGCCGCGCCGGACCTCCCAGAACCGGTAGGCAAACTTGCCAACCAGGATGCGGTCTCCGACGCGCAGGGTGGGTTCCATGGAGCCCGAGGGGATGAAGAAGGCCTGGATGACGAAAACGATTATGACCAGGCTGATCAGCGCCGCAAAGATCGTGGCGTCCAGCGTCTCCACGATCGAGAGGCGCACCGCCGGCGGTATCCGGTAGATGCGGCGGACGACCTGGCGCAGCACGAACAGCCCCAGCGCCAGGGAAAGGATCAGCGTGGGAATGCCAAACGGGATACGCTCGGCAAGGGCCAGGAGGTCGCGGCTCATGCTGCAGTGTCCGGGCCTAGCGCCGTTCCTTTATGCGCGTCTCCTTGCCGACCTTCCCGCGTAGGAAGTACAGCTTGGCGCGCCGCACCCGGCCGCGGCGGACCACGTCAATCTTCTCAACCCGCGGCGAGTGCACAGGGAAGACACGCTCCACGCCGATCCCGTGGCTGATGCGCCGCACGGTAAACGACTCGTTCGGGCCCGCGCCCCGGCGCGAGATCACGGTGCCCTCAAACGCCTGCACGCGCTCACGCCCGCCCTCGGTGACGCGGATGTGGACCCGCACGGTATCGCCAGGGGTGAAGGCTTTCACCTTCTTCTTGACTTGACCGGCCTCCACCATCTTGAGCTTGTCCATCACTTTCGCCTCCCTGTCGGCCGGCGCATCGTACGGCGCCGCAGTCACAACTGATGATTCTAGCACAGCCCGTCCTAGGCGTCATCGTCGCGCAGCAGCGCGCGGTCTTCTTCGCCCAGAGCGTCCCAGCAGAGCAGGTCCGGCCGCCGGGCCAGCGTGCGGCGCAGTTGCTCCCTCCGGCGCCAACGCCGTATCGCCTCGTGGTGGCCGCTCAGCAGCACTTCGGGCACGCAGAGACCACGGAACTCGGCTGGACGCGTGTAGTGCGGGTGGTCGAGCAGCCCGGTGGCGAACGACTCCGCCACGACCGAGGCGGCGTCGCCCACCACCCCGGGGATCAACCGTACCGTGGCGTCCACGATGACCATCGCCGCGAGTTCGCCGCCGGTCAACACGTAGTCGCCGATCGAGAACTCCTCGACGCCAAGGCCCTCCACCACCCGTTCGTCCACGCCTTCGTACCTGCCGCACAGCACGATCAGACGCGGCTCGCGGGAGAGTTCCTCTGCGGCGCGCTGATCGAAGCGGCGTCCCTGCGGTGAGGTCAACAGGACGCGCGGGCGCGGGCCCTCCTGGGGCGTCAGCGCCTCCACAGCCGCGAAGAACGGCTCCGGCTTCATGACCATTCCCGGGCCGCCTCCGTACGCCAGGTCGTCCACCTGCCGGTGGCGGTCGGACGTGAAGTCACGCAGGTCCACGACCGAGATCTCCACCAGCCCCCTCGCGCGCGCGCGGCCCAGGATCGAGACCTCCAGCGGAGCCAGCGCCTCTGGGAAGATCGTCACGATGTCAATGCGCACGGTCCGGCGCCTCCAGGCCGGGCAGGAGGGCCACGACCATTTCGCCCGAGGCCGGATGAATCCGACGCACTACCTCCCGCGTGGCCGGCAACAGGACCTCCCCTTCCTCTCCCCGGACCACGTAGACGTCGTTGCCCGGCGCCCGCAGTACCTCAGCAACAGTACCCAGCAGCCGTCCCTCCTCGGTCCGCACGCGCAGGCCGACGATCTCGAACACATAGAAGGCGCCTTCCTCCAGCGGCACCACGGCATCGCGGGAAACCGCGATCTCCGCCCCGCGCAGCCCTTCGGCCGCCTCCAGATCGCCGATCCCGTGGATGGTGAGCAACAGGCCTTCTTTGTGCGGCCGCCTGCCGGTGATCTCGATAACCTCCACGCGACCGGCCTGGACCAGGTACGCCTCCCGGAGATGCTCAAACCGCTCCGGGAAATCCGTCTCCAGGCGCACCCTTACCTCGCCGCGCAGCCCGTGCGGCCGGACCACGCGTCCCACCGTGACGAGGTCGGCGGGATCCGGCAGCCCGCTGCTAGCCCTCGCGGATCTCGATGACAATCCCATCCTTGATGACGACCTCGGCTCGCGCCAGTCGCGTGAAGAAGTTGTCGCCGACGTTGAGCTCGACCATGCTTTCCAGTGTGCCCTGGGAGAACTCGGACTGGAGCTCGAGCGCCTCGGCCTCCTTCATGCGCGCGGCCAGCTCCATGCGCGCGGCTTCCTGCCTCGACCGTTCCACCTCGAGCTGCTGGCGGATCGCCCGCGACTGCGGGGTAACCTGCCGCTCCAGCTCGGAGCGGCGGATCTGCGTGTCAATCTGCGTGACCACGCCGTCGAGGCGCCGGACGGTGTCCTCGATCTCGCTCAGGTACTGCTTCTTGAACGCCTCCGTGACTATGGCCTTCACCACTACCGGTCGAACAACGGTTATCCCCATGCCGGCCTCCATCATCTCAGACTGGACTACTGCACGATCTCCACGATCACACGCCGGCCATCGGGCAGGGCCGCGGCCCTGGCAAGGGTGCGAATCGCCCCCACGATGCGCCCGCGGCGGCCGATCACCTTGCCCAGATCTCCTGCGGCCACTCGAATCTCTATGATAACCAGGCGGTCACGCTCGGTTGCCCTCACGCCGACCGCGCCGGGGTCGTCCACCAACCCCCGGACCAGGTACTCGACCAACGCCCGCAGATCAGCTCCCGGCATGACGCTTCAGGCCGGGCCTTACGCGCCGCCGGAGCGACCGGCCTCCCAGCGCGGGAGAATGCCGGTCTTGACCAGCAGCACGCGGGCCGCGTCCGAGGGCCGGGCGCCCTGGTCAAGCCAGGAGCGCGCCTTTGTCTCGTCAATCTGGATCGTTGATGGCTCGGTCCTGGGGTTGTAGTGACCGAGCGCCTCCAGGTACCTGCCGCCCCTGGGGACCTTCGAGTCGGCCACCACCACGCGATACGACGGTTGGTGCTTGGCTCCTATTCTCATTAGTCGGATCTTCACTGCCATCGGTTTGCCTCCTTGGGTTTGCGTACCGTCGCTTGCCTCACGAGCCGGCGCACCTGCTCGAACTGCTTCAACAGCCGATTTACGTCCTGCACGCTTACCCCGCTCCCCCGCGCGATGCGGCGGCGGCGGCTGCCGTCAATGACGGCCGGCGTCTCGCGCTCCGCTGGCGTCATGGACTGGATCATGGCCTCGACCCTGCGCAACTGCCCTTCATCCACGGACGCGCCTGCCTCACGGATGCGGGCGAAACCCGGGACCATCTCCAGCAGTTGGTCCAGCGGTCCCATCTGACGAACCTGGCGCAGTTGCTCCAGGAAGTCGCCAAAGGTGAACTGATGCCTCCGCAGCTTGCGTTCGAGCTCGGCCGCTGCCTCTGCCGAGACGGTCGCCTCCGCGCGCTCGATCAGCGTCAGCATGTCGCCCATCCCGAGGATGCGGGAGGCCATGCGGTCCGGGTGAAACCGCTCCAGCGCATCGGGCCGTTCTCCCACCCCCACGAACAGGATCGGCCGCCCGACCGCGGCCACGACCGAAAGCGCCGCGCCCCCGCGGGCATCGCCATCGAGCTTGGTGAGCACCACGCCGTCCAGCGGCATTCGCGAGCCGAACTGCTCTGCCATTCGGACCGCGTCCTGCCCAGCCATCGCGTCCAGCACCAGCAGGGTCTCGTGCGGCGCCAGTGCAGAGTGCATCGCTGCAAGTTCGGCCATCAGGTCGTCGTCCACGTGCAGCCGGCCGGCCGAATCCACTATGACCACGTCGTGCCCGTCGGATGCGGCCGTCGCCACCGCTGCGCGCGCCACGCTGATCGGATCCGTCTCCCCGTGGAGGGCGAACACGGGCACTCCTACCTGATCTCCCACGACCTCGAGCTGCCGGATCGCGGCGGGCCGCTTCAGGTCCGTGGCCACCAACAGGGGTGCGCGTCCACGCCGCCGCAGGTAACCGGCCAGCTTCCCCGCGGTCGTGGTCTTGCCCACGCCGTGCAGGCCGATCAACAGAACAATCGTGGGAGGCGCTGCGGCCACGCGCAGCTCGCGCGCCTGGCCGCCCAGGAGCCGGATCAGCTCCTGGTGCACGATCTTGACCACCTGCTGGCCAGGGCTCAGGTGCTTCCACACCTCCTGCCCGACCGCCGCCGCGCGGACGCCTTCGACGAACTCCCGGGCCACCCGGAAGTTGACGTCGGCCTCCAGCAAGGCCATCCGCACCTCGCGCAACGCCGCGTCCACGTCCTCGGGGCTCAACACACCGCGGCCAGCGATCCTGCGGACGATCTCCCCCAGCCTGGACTGCAGTGCTTCAAACACCGGCGACCACCTTCGATTCAGCGGCGTACCCGCGCCGGGCCTCGTAGACGCGATATCCCTCGGCTGCCCGCACCTGGCGGGTCTCGCCGAACCGCTCGGCCACAAGGCCCGCCAGCGTTCGAGCGCCCTGCGCGCTGCGCGCAACCATATAGAACCGGCCCCCGGGCTTCAGCACCCGCCACGCCCCTTCAATGAACTCCGCCACCACCCGGCGCCCCGCCCTGATCGGCGGATTGGTGAGCACCAGGTCAAGGGAACCGTCCCGAAACGGGGTGGCCCCGTCGCCCACCAACACGCAGACGTTGGTCAGCCCAGCCACGGCGGCGTTGGCCTGCGCCAGATGCGCGGCGCGCCGGTTGATATCCACCAGCCAGGCGCGGCCGCGCGTAGCGAGCGCGGCCGCCACCAGGCCGATCGCACCGTAACCGCATCCCAGGTCCAGGGCGCGATCGCCGCGGCGCACCTCCATCGCGTCTATCAGCAGGCGCGTCCCGACGTCGAACCGGCGGTGCGCGAAGACGCCCGACGCCGACCGAAAGACCCAGGCCCGGCCGCGCAGCTCCACCCCATGCTCCCGCGTCTTCGGCGCCGAACGCGGCGCGCTCGTGGAGTAGTGATCCTGCCGCGCCGCCAGCCCCAGCGCCCCCTCCAGCCGCTCCATCGCCACCAGCGCCCTGCGCAGGCCGTCGTGGACGGCCTGCCGGCTCACGCGCAACTCAGCGGCGATCTCGCCCAGCGAGAGGTCGTCCTGGTAGTAGCGGCGCAGGAAGTGCTGCTGCTGCGCGGTAAGTAGCGCCCCGTAGGCGTCGAACATCCGGTTGGCCCGGTCGCGGTCCTCGAGCGTGCGCTCCATGTGGCTCAACCTGTCAAGGCAACCCCCTTGACAGCCCCCTCACGATAGCGCACGGGAGGGGCGGCGTCAAGGTCGGTGCCACTTCTTGCCGATCACTGG
>CAYLKW010000033.1:0-17758 GCA_964384245.1 uncultured bacterium | reverse complement strand
GGGCGGCGCGGAGAGTTGCAGCGCCGCGGCCAGGTATTGCTCGACCGGCGCCTGCCGCTCGCTCACGAACCGGCGGATCGGGTCGGCGACCCGGGATGGCAGTTCGGCCAGCTTGGCCCTCACCGCGGAGGTCACCGAACCGGGTTCGCCTCCCCTGTCCTCGGGCGAGGCTGCGGCCATCGCGGCAAACAGCGTGAACACGCGGGCGTCCAGGCCGACCTCTATCCGCTCGGCGAGGCGGAGTCGTCCCTCGCCGGCCACGCCGGTGGGCGCCATCGTCGAGAAGCTCCAGGTGTAGTCCGCCGACAGCGGGTTGCCCTGCCGATCCCTGGCCTTGAGCCTAACCGTGTAGCGGACACCTGGAGCCATCGGGGGGCTGGGCCGCAGGGTGACCGTTTTGAGGTCGTCCGACCACTGGGCCGGCCCTAAGGTCAGTGAAGGTTCTGTCTTGACATCGAGCGCATCAGGGCTCATCGCCTTGTTGAAGGTCGCTGTAATGGGCGTATCCGAGGGAGCGACGCCGTCCGCGGGCGGCGCCACCGATGTGACAGCCGGCGGCGTGTTCTCGGAGACGCCGGGATTGGGCAGGCCGGTCAGTCCACCGATAGAGCCGCAGCCCGCCAGCAGCGCGGCAACCACCAGCACATGTATCAATGCGCCGGGGGACTTCAAGGGCAATGGAGGTTTCGTCACGGGGTAGATGCTTGCACGCAGCAAGCCCTGTCTCCTCCCGGTGCCCTCCCTCCGTGGTGCCGCCCCGGGCGTGGACTCGTGACTGGGCCCGCGATATAATCAGGCGTAGCTGTGGCGGCGTAGCTCAGTTGGTTAGAGCACGCGGCTCATACCCGCGGAGTCGGGAGTTCGAGTCTCCCCGCCGCCACCACTGTCGAACCGGCGGTTCCAGAGGGACCGCCGTGTTCAGCTATTACGGGAAAGCCGAGGAACACTGCCCAGGTGACCCGCGCGCAGACACTCCGGATGCTGCACCGTGTGCGCCAGACGCTCCGGCGCTACCGCATGCTTTCCGGAGGCGAGACGGTCGTAGTGGCGACTTCCGGCGGGCCGGACTCGATGGCGCTGCTGCATATCCTGTGGCGGCTGCGCGACGAGCTCTCGCTGCGGTTGCACGTGGTGACAGTAGACCACGGCATCCATCGGGCCAGTAGCAAGCACGCCGAATTCGTCCGGCGCACCGCGCGGGCCTGGGGAGTCCCGGCATCGTCCGTGCGGGTGAGCGCGCGGTCCTGGGCACGGCGGCACCGTCTCACGCTTGAGGAGGCGGCAAGGGCCGTGCGGTACCGTGCGCTGGCGAGGGTTGCCCGGCGCATCGGCGCCTCGCACCTGGCCCTCGCGCACACCGCCGACGATCAGGCAGAGACCGTGCTCCTCTGGTTGCTTCGGGGGACCAGCGCCGACGGGCTGGCCGGCATGGCGGCTAGCCGGCAGCACGACGGGCTGCGGGTGATCAGGCCCCTGCTGGATCTCTGGCGCCACGAGATCGTCGCCTACCTCAAGGCCGAAGGCGTACCCTCCAGGACTGACCCGACGAACCGGCTGCGCGGGCCGCTTCGGAACCGCATTCGCCTGGACTTGATCCCCCACCTGTCAGGGTATAACCCGGGTGTCAAGGCCGTGCTGCGGCGCTTGGCAGAGCAGGTGGCCGATGACGCGGCCCTGATGGAACGCCTGGCAGAGGAGGCTGGTTCCAAGGCGATCCGGCGCCGGGTAGGCGGGCTTGCGATTGATGCCGCGCGGTTCTGCGCAATGCCCGTGGCCCTGCAGCGCCGGGTGGCGCACCGGTCCCTCTGCGAGGCCGGTGGGAAGATTCGGGACGTGAAGTTCGTCCACATAGAACGGATCCGCGCGATCGCCGAGGGCGGGAGGGCCGGGGAACTGGCAGACCTGCCAGGACTGCGCGCGGAGCGCAGGGGCGGTTGCGTGGTGCTCACGCCCGCACGCGGCACCATCGCCCGCCGGATGTTACAATAGAGACGCGGCGACGCGCGGTCTTGGCGAAGCCGCCTCGGAGGATGTGCAGGCAGTGACGAACCGGTACATGCGCAGTCTAGTAATCTGGGCCGTGATCTTGGCGGTTGCGTTCCCCTTTGCCATGCAGCTCTGGCGCCGTACCCCGCGCGAGGAGATGTCCTACAGCGTCTTCATTGAACAGGTGCAGTCCGGACAGGTGAGCCAGGCCGAGATTGGGGACGGGGTCGTCGTAGGCAAGCTGAAGAACGGCCAGCAGTTCTCGGTCTACGTTCCGCAGGGCGATACCTCGTACATAGACCTGCTGAAGGCCCGGGGCGTCGTGATCAAGGTCGAGCCCCGCTCGCGCTCGGCGCTGTGGCCGACCCTGCTGTCCACGCTGCTGCCGATCCTGCTGCTCGTGGGCCTGTGGATGCTGATGCTGCGGCAGGCGCAGTCGGGCGGCAACCAGGCGATGGCGTTTGGGAAGAGCCGGGCCCGGCTGCACACGGAGGGCAAGCCCAAGGTCACCTTCAGCGACGTGGCCGGCGTCGAGGAGGCCAAGGAAGAGCTCCAGGAGGTCATCGAGTTCCTCAAGTACCCCAAGAAGTTTCAGGCGCTGGGCGCCAAGATCCCCAGGGGCGTTCTGCTGGTGGGCCCGCCGGGCTCGGGCAAGACGCTGCTGGCCAAGGCGATCGCCGGCGAGGCCGAGGTCCCGTTCTTTTCGATCTCCGGCTCGGAGTTCGTCGAGATGTTCGTAGGTGTGGGCGCGTCGAGGGTGCGAGATCTATTTGATCAGGCCAAGAAGAGCGTGCCGTGCCTGGTATTCATTGACGAGATAGACGCGGTGGGCCGCCAGCGCGGGGCAGGGCTGGGCGGCGGGCACGATGAGCGCGAGCAGACGCTCAACCAGCTCCTGGTCGAGATGGATGGGTTCGATCCCAACAGCGGGATAATCGTGATCGCGGCCACGAACCGGCCCGACATCCTGGACCCGGCGTTGCTGCGCCCCGGACGGTTTGACCGGCGAATCGTGGTGGACAATCCGGACACCAAGGGCCGGCGCGCCATCCTCGAGGTTCACGTCAAGGGCAAGCCCCTCGCCGAGGACGCGGATCTTGGGGTGCTGGCCAAGCGGACGCCCGGGTTCTCCGGCGCCGATCTGGCCAACATGGTCAACGAGGCGGCGCTGCTGGCGGCGCGACGCGACAAGAAGAAGATCGGCTCGGCCGAGATGGACGAGGCGATAGACCGGGTAATCGCCGGGCCTCAGCGCCGGAGCCGCGTCCTGACCCCCAAGGAACGCGAGCTGACGGCCCACCACGAGGCGGGCCACGCATTGCTTGCCAAGGTGATCCCAGGAGCCGACCCGGCGCACAAGGTTACGATTCTGCCGCGCGGCATGGCGCTCGGATACGTGATGTTTGCGCCGCCGGAGGACAAGTACACCTACACGCGCCAGGAGATCCTGGCCAAGATCACCGTGGGGTTGGGCGGGCGCGTCGCGGAGGAGATCGTCTTCAGCGAGGTCACGACCGGCGCGCAGAACGACTTCGAGGCGGCAACCGAGCTTGCCCGCAAGATGGTAACGGAGTACGGCATGAGCAACAAGCTGGGCCCGCTCTCGCTGGGCAGGCGGCACGGGCCGGTCTTCCTTGGACGCGACCTGGTCGAGAGCCGCAACTACAGCGAGGAGATCGCCTACGAGATAGACAAGGAGATTCGCCGGATAATTGACGAATGCTACGAGCGGGCGCGCGCGGCAATCCTGGAACACAGGGACGCACTGGACCGCATCGCCCAGGCGCTGATCGAGCACGAGTGCCTGGAGGCCGAGGATCTTGAGCGGCTGTTCGCGGGTGAGCCGCTGGTGCGGGCTGAACCCGAGGCGGCTGCGGTCCCGGAACCACGCACCGAACCCGCCGCTCCCGAGGCGCGCCTGAAGCCGGAGGCGCCGGTGCCGCAGTTGAGGCCGAAGCCGGAGACGTCTGGATAGGCGCGCAGGCCGCACGAGAAAGGCAGGGCATGACGCGAAGGGTCGAGGTTCCTCCCTACACCGTGGAGGCAACCGTGGTCGTGCCCTCGGCGACGACGGCCCTCGTCGTCGTGGACATGCAGAACGACTTCGTCACTCCTGGCGGCGCGCTGGTGGTCCCCGATGCCGCCGGCACGATCCCGGCGATTGCGAGGCTGCTGGAGCGAACCCGCGCAGCGGGCGCGCGCGTCTTCTACACCCAGGATACGCACCGCAGTGGCGATCCCGAGTTTGCAATCTGGGGCGACCACGCGGTCGAGGGCACCTGGGGGTGGCAGATCGTTGAGGCCCTGCGGCCCGCGCCCGGCGACCGGGTAGTGCAGAAGCCGAGCTACGACGGTTTCTTTGGGACCTCGCTGGATCACGAGCTGCGGGCGGCCGGCATCCGGACCCTGGTAGTATGCGGGACGGTGGCCAATGTCTGCGTCCTCCACACCGCGGGGAGCGCGGCCCTGTACGGGTGCAAGATAGTCCTGCCCATGGACGCGGTGTCGGCGATCGTCCCGTTTGATCTTGAAGCGGCGATACGCCAGGTCGCGTTTCTCTATCGCGGGACGATTACCATGACCGCTGCGCTGACTTGGGGGCCGTGACGCCACGGGTGGTCTGCGCGGCCCCAGATCGCCAATGAGAGAGGAGCCCTCGCGATGCGACGATTCATTGCCGTAGGCCTGGTCGTTCTTGTACTGGCTGCGACCTCCGCGGCCCAGAGCCCGGCGGTCCGGCTCACCATCCTGCACACCAGCGAGCACCATGGGAACGTTCTCCCGTTCGAGACGCCCGCTGCCAGGGGAGTGGGAGGGATGGCGGCGAGGGCCACCCTGGTCGCCCAGATCAGGAAGGAAGCACCCAACGTGCTGCTGCTGGACTCAGGCGACATCCTGATGGGGACGGCGATGTCCTCGGTGTTTCGCGGCGAGCCGGACATCCTGGCGATGAACCTGATCGGCTACGACGCGATGGCGGCGGGCAACCATGAGTTTGACTACGGCGTCGAGCACTTTCGCCGCCTGGTGCGCCTGGCCAAGTTCCCGATCATCTCCACCTCGCTCCGCGGGCGCGCGCAGGAACTCACGCCGCTGTTCGTCATCAAGCAGGTGGCCGGCCTGAGGGTGCTGATTTTCAGCGCGCTCGACGAGGAGTGGGCCGACATCATTCACCCCAATATCTCGGACGCGCTGGAGTACTTCGATCCCATCGGAAGCGCGCAGGGACTGGTCCGGGGTCTGGGCCGGAACGTGGACCTGATCATCGCCCTGACCCACATGAGCAATTCGCAGGACCTGGCCCTGGCGCGCGCGGTCCCTCAGATCCACGCCATCATCGGCGGGCACACGGACGGCTTCGACGGCCTACTTACCGCGGCCGGCGGCCGACCGGTGTTCGCCCTGGACAACCCGCCGACCGTGTACGTCAAGACGCACCGGCTGGGCGCCACGGTGGGCCGCCTCGACCTGGTGGTGCAGGACGGCAAGGTGCGCCGGGTCTCCGTCCAAAACCTACCCGTTACCAATGCCCTGGCGCCCGACCCGGCGGTGGCAGCGCTGGTCAAGCAGTATGAGGACAGGATGGCGGCCCGGTTCGCCGAGGTCATCGGCCGGGCGGCGGTCTTCCTCGATGGCGAGCGCGGCACGGCGAGATCGCGCGAGACCAACCTGGGCAACCTGATCTCCGACGCTGTTCGGGAGTTCGCCCGCACAGAAGTGGCTATAATCAACGGCGGCAACATCCGCGGCTCGATCAACGAGGGGCCGATCACGCTTGGCGACGCCTTCAGGGTGCTGGCCTTCGACAACACCATCGTGACCTTCCAGTTGACCGGCGCGCAGATCCGCCAGGCGCTCGAGAACGGCGTCAGCATGGTGGAGCAGGGAGCCGGGCGCTTCCCGCAGGTGTCGGGGATGTCCTACACGTACGAGCGGGGACGCCCTGCCGGGGGACGGGTGGTTGAACTGAGGATCGGCGGACAGCCCGTCGACCCCGCGCGAAGCTACTCGGTCGCCACCAACGACTTCCTGGCCGACGGAGGGGACGGGTATTCGGTCTTCAAGCTGGGAGTGCAGCGGCGGGACACGCAGATGGACCTGCGCGATCTCTTCATCGAGGCCATCCGTCGTGCCGGGGTTGTCTCGGCGCGCTTGGACGGCCGCATCACGGTCCGGTAGGTGCGCCACGCGGACGCGAAGGAGGGGAGCATGTCACCACGGTTGATGGCCCAGGTGGCCGTTCTTGCGGCGGTCTACGTTGTGCTCGGACAGGTGGTCCGGTTCATACCCAACCCGATGGTGCCCGGAGCCATCGTGGCCCTCAACATGGTAGTGGTGGTGATCGCGGGCATGCTCCTGGGGCCTGCGGCCGGGGCGTCCGTGGGGCTGATAGGCACCCTGGTGAACGCCCTGAGCCCTGCGGGGAATCCTTTCGAATGGGCTGCCATCGCTCCGCACGCAATCATGGGGTTTGTGGCCGGCCTGGTGGGCCAGCGACGCCTGATCCTGGGCGCGCTGACGATCGTTGTTGGCCACGCCCTCAACATCGTGGCCTTCATCCTGGTGGGACTTATCCCGGCAACGCAGATTGCGGTGACGATCTTCTCGGTCGGCCTGCTGGCCGAAGTGGTGATTGATGTCATCGTGATCCTGGCGGCGGTTCCGCTCCTGCGCCCGGTAGTGCGCGCCGGCTTGCCCTCCAGGTAGCGCTCTCCTGGTACCCCGGCCCCCACGGTCTCTCGCAGCAGGGAGTCCGGCACTGGGGTGGAATAGACTGCTGGTCTGCTTACGGAGGTGTCAGGAGTGAGCATGCGACCTAAGAATCTTGCGCGCAAGACCGGGATCAACCTGATCCCCATCTTGATCTACGTGGGCGTGGCCGTTGTGGTGGCGGCCGGGATGTACGGTTGGGACATGAAGTACCGCAGGGACGAGGAGGCCAGGCGCCGTCCTCCGCCGCCTGAGGTCATAGCCAAGAACCTGGTCGAGAACATCGTTGGCTCCGACACCGTGCGCGGCGTCAAGGTGGACCCGGAGAGGAAGGCGGTCACGGTCACCTTCGACTCGGTCCTGTTCAAGCCGGGGAAACCCAAGAAGGACCTGCGTGAACTGCTGGAGGCCGAGGCGACGCTGGCTACGCAGGCCGTCCTGATGCACATGCGCGAGTACGGTCAGGTGAACGCGGTCCTAGTGAACCAGGGCAAGACCCTGGCAGTGGCCGAGGCAGTCCGGGGCAAGGACAAGATATCCATCAACTTCGTGGACGAAAGGCTGAAGGACTAGCGGAGCGGCCCGCGTGCACGTTCGCCTGGGTGGAACGCTGACGATCGCCGACGTCGTCGCCGTGGCCGAGGGCCGGGCGCGCGTCGAGGTGCCCGCCGACGCACGAGAAGCCCTCGCCAGTGCCCGTGCTCAGGTTGAGCGCATTGTCGCCGCGGGCCTGCCGGTCTACGCCATCACCACGGGCGTCGGTAAACTGGCCTCGGTTCCCGTATCACGCGAGGACGCCGACCGCCTGCAACTCAACATCGTTCGCAGCCACGCCGCTGGCGTGGGACCGCCAGCGCCGGTCGCCGTGGTGCGCGCCATGATGCTGCTACGTGTGCACGGCCTGGCGCTGGGACACTCGGGCGTTCGGCCCGAGGTGGTGGACCTGCTGGCGGCGTTCCTTAACCACGGCATCCACCCCATCGTTCCTGAGCAGGGATCGGTAGGCGCCAGCGGCGATCTGGCGCCGCTGGCTCACCTGGCGCTCGCCTTGATCGGCGAGGGAGAGGTCACGGCGGGCGATGAGCGCCTAGCCGCGAGCGTTGCGCTCGAGAGGAGCGGACTGCAGCCGCTTCGCCTTCGCGCGAAGGAAGGGGTATCCCTGGTCAACGGAACGCAGTTCATGACCGGCTTGGGAGCCCTGACCGTTCACCGGGCCCTCCGGCTCTGCAGCGCGGCCGACGCCGTGGGCGCCATGACCCTGGAGGCCCTTCGGGGATGTTCGGCCGCGTTTCATCCACGGATCCATCAAGTGCGCCCGCATCCAGGCCAGCAGGCCAGCGCGGAGAACGTGCGCCTCATGATCGCGGGGAGCGCGCTGGTGGACAGCGTTCCCGCGCGCGTCCAGGACGCCTACAGTCTGCGGTGCATTCCCCAGGTGCACGGGGCAGCCCGTGACGCCGCGGCCTACGCCGCCGGCGTGGTAGGCGTGGAGCTGAACGCGGTCACCGACAACCCGCTCCTGTTCCCGGAGGAGGACCTGGTTCTCTCGGGCGGCAACTTCCACGGCCAGCCGGTGGCCGTGGCGATGGACTTCTTGGCCGCGGCGCTGACCGGCTTGGGCACGATGTGCGAGCGCCGGGTGGAGCGCCTGCTGAACCCGGCGCTGAGCGGCCTACCCGCGTTCCTTTCCGCGGACGGAGGCCTGCGCTCCGGGTTGATGCTGGCCCAGTACACGGCCGCGGCGCTGGCCTCCGAGAACAAGGTGCTGGCCCACCCCTCCAGCGCCGACAGCATACCGACCTCCGCGAATCAGGAAGATCACGTGAGCATGGGCGCTGCCGCGGCGCGCAAGGCAGCCACGGTGGTCGCCCACCTCGAGCAGATTGTGGCGATAGAGCTCCTGTGCGCGGCCCAGGCCCTCGAGTTCCGCGGCGCTGCGGCGATGGGACATGGCACAGCGGCCGGCTACGCCATGGTGCGGGAGGCCATCTCTGCCCTAGACGATGACCGCGTCCTGGCCCCGGACATCGAGGCGGCGACCGTGCTGGTGCGCAGCGGGCGCCTCCTGGAGGCGGTTGAGCGCGCCGTCGGGGTTCTCCGATGAAGATGGTTCCTCGCCGCGTGATCCGCGCGCCGCGCGGCACCTCGCTTTCCTGCCGGGGATGGCCGCAGGAGGCGGCGCTGCGCATGCTGATGAACAACCTGGATCCCGAGGTGGCCGAGAAGCCGGACGACCTGATCGTCTACGGCGGGACCGGGAAGGCCGCGCGGAACTGGGCTGCGTTTGACGCGCTTGTATCGGCCCTGCGCGCGCTGGGCGATGATGAGACGCTGCTGGTGCAGTCGGGCAAGCCGGTCGGCTTCTTCCGCACGCACCCCTGGGCGCCCCGCGTGGTGATCAGCAACGCCCTGCTGGTTCCGGCATGGGCCACCTGGGAGCGGTTCTGGGAGTACGAGGCCCAGGGCCTGACGATGTACGGGCAGATGACCGCCGGCTCCTGGATCTACATAGGGACGCAAGGCATCCTGCAGGGCACCTACGAGACCTTCGCCGAGGTTGCCCGCCAGCATTTCATGGGGTCGCTGCGAGGCCGGTTGGTCCTGACTGCCGGGCTCGGGGGCATGGGCGGGGCCCAACCGATGGCCGTCACGATGAACGAGGGCGTGGCGCTCGTTGTCGAGGCCGATCCGTCCCGGATTCACAGGCGCAAGTCGCAGGGCTGGGTGGACCGCACGACGGACTCGCTGGACGAGGCGCTGCGCTGGTGCGGCGAGGCAAAGGAAGCCGAGAAGCCCCTATCAGTAGCCCTGCTGGGCAACGCCAGCGAGGTCCTGCCCGAGGTTGTCCGGCGCGGGGTGCCCGTGGAGGTCGTGACCGACCAGACCTCGGCGCACGACCCTTTGGAAGGGTACATACCTTCCGGGGTCAGCGCCGAGGAGGCGCCAGAACTGCGAAGGCAGGATCCGGCGGGCTACGTGGCGCGGTCGCGAGCTTCGATGGCCCGCCACTGCGAGGCGATGGTAGGCCTGCTGCGCTCCGGATCGGTGGTCTTCGACTACGGCAACAACCTCCGCGGCCAGGCCCGCGAGGGTGGTTTTGCGAACGCTTTCGCTTACCCAGGATTCGTACAGGCCTACGTTCGGCCCCTGTTCTGCGAGGGCAAGGGACCGTTCCGCTGGGTCGCGCTCTCAGGCGACCCAGCGGACATCGCGGCCACCGATGCCGCCATCCTTGCCCTGTTTCCCGACAATCAAGGACTCGCACGCTGGATCCGCCTTGCCAGTGAGCGCGTGCCGTTCCAGGGGCTGCCGGCGCGGATCTGCTGGCTAGGATACGGAGAGCGCGCGCAGGCGGGTCTGGCGTTCAACGAGCTGGTCCGGAGCGGCCGGGTGGCCGCCCCGATCGTGATAGGGCGCGATCACCTGGACGCGGGATCGGTCGCCTCGCCGATGCGCGAGACCGAGGGTATGCTGGACGGCTCGGACGCCATCGCGGACTGGCCGATCCTGAACGCCCTGGTGAACACCTGCGCGGGCGCGACCTGGGTCTCGGTGCACCACGGCGGGGGCGTGGGCATCGGCTACTCGATTCACGCCGGCCAGGTCAGCGTGGCAGACGGCACCGGCCTGGCCGCGCTGAAGCTCGAGAGGGTGCTGACCACCGATCCAGGTACAGGGGTTCTGCGTCACGCCGACGCTGGCTACCCCGCGGCGCTGGCCGCGGCCGACCGGTGGGGCCTGCGCCTGCCCGGCGCCTCCTAGACCGCGTCAGGGATCGCCCGTGGCAGGAGTCGCCAGGCGGAGGGGGAATCTGCCCAGAAGCGGTCTTCACCCAACGGAGGTCCTGATGCTTGCGCTGAACTTCTACTCGACCGTGTTCGCCGACGCCCTGCGCCACGGTGTCAAGACGGCGACGATCCGGCTGGGCGACAAGCGCGACAAGTACTGCGACGGCCAGGTGGTTTGGATCACGGTCGGGCGCAGGTTCGGCACCCGCCGGAAGATCTTCGCGGCCATCATAGACCGGGTTGAGATGAAACGGCTTGCCGAGGTGACGCCGCGTGAGATCGAGCGGGACAACCCGCAACTGCGGCGGCACGAGGAATTGGTGGAGTTCCTTTCCAAGATCTACGGTCGCCCGGTGTTGCTCGATGACGAGGTCACCGTGATCCATTTCTCGCGGGTGGAAGAGGGCGAGGGTGCCCCGCCCATGGACGTCTAGCCGGTAATCAGGAGAAACCGGGCCGGCACGCCATCCGTCAGGAACAGGGCGGCCCCAGCCCGCCAGAACTCCACACCGGCGGCAAACGCCCGCCGGCTAAAGATCACGACCACGACCGGATCGCTGATGTGTCGGCGCGCCACCTCGGCGGCCGCCTGGGGCGTCGTGGAAAGGTGCACGAGCCTGCGGTCCCTGGGCCGCAGCCCGGTTTCGCGCAGCAGGGCCGCATCGGCCGCCGACGTGCCCAGGTACAGCCACTCCGGGGGCAGTGCAGCCTCTCCGGGTTGCTCAACCGTGATGGTATGGCCGTATCGCGCGCGAATCCGGCCGTCGCTCAGTTCATACCGCCTTGGGTCGGCCGCGGATAGCGCCACAAGGTCGTCGGCGCACAGGGACTCCCATCCCCGCTGCGTGCTCAGCGCCGCGGCAAGCGCCTCCACGGGCACGAAACCGCCGCCATCCAGCGTGAGTCCGACCTCTTCGGGACGGTGACGTAGCACCAGGGCTGCCAGCCGGCTGAGCCGGGCCAGCATCTGGGAGCGGTTGTGGTGTCGGTCAAGACCAGGTGCAGGCATCAGAGCTTACCCATTGATTGGCCGTTGGGTCTAGGAGAACCTGCCGGCACGACGAAGCATTTCGTGAGACGACGCCAGGAGGTGCCTGCGTGATCGGGCGGCTGGTAGAGTGCGTGCCAAACATCAGCGAGGGGCGGCGGCGCGATGTCGTTGAAGCGGTGGTAGGCGCGGTGCGCCTGACCCCAGGGGCGAGGGTTCTCAACGTTCAGTCGGACGAGAGCCACAACCGGAGCGTGATCACCTTCGCCGGGGAGGGCGAGGCGGTGGCGCAGGCGGCCCTGGCGTTGGTCCAGCGGGCGGTGGAGCTGATTGACCTGCGCGACCACCGTGGGGAACACCCGCGCGTGGGCGCCGTTGACGTGATCCCGTTCGTGCCCCTGGGCGAGACCACGATCGAGGAGTGCGTCGGCCTGGCACGCCGGCTCGGCGAGCAGATCTGGGCCACGCTGCGGCTTCCGGTCTACCTGTATGCCGCTGCCGCGACCGCGGCGCACCGCGTCCGCCTGCCTGACATCCGCAAGGGCGAGTTCGAGGGACTGGCGGAGAAGATGCTCCAGGACGGCTGGGCGCCGGATTTCGGCGGTCCCCGTCCGCACCCCAGCGCGGGCGCCGTTGTCGTGGGCGCCCGACATCCGCTCATCGCGTACAACATCAACCTCCAGACCACCGACGTGAAGATCGCGCGCGCGGTGGCGCGCACCGTACGCGAGTCCAGCGGCGGGCTGGCCCACGTCCAGGCGCTGGGCGTTACCGCGGCGTCTGGTCTGGCGCAGGTCACGATCAACATCCTGGATGCGTCCAGGACGCCGATGGCGCGGGTTTTCGACCTTGTGCGCGTGGAAGCGAACAGGCACGGCGTGGAGGTTGCGGAAAGCGAGGTTGTGGGTCTCGTACCCTTGGACGCCATTGTGGACGCGGCCCGGGCTCACCTCCGCATGCACAGCTTCGATCGCGGGCAGATCCTAGAGTTTCGCCTGCTGGAGTAGACGGCCTGATGCGCTCCGCCGACCTCCTAGTCGAACATGCCTCGGAACTGATCACGCTCGCGGGCCGCCAGGATGGCCCGCGTACCGGCGGGTCGCTGCGGGACCTGGGCCTGATTGCGGACGGAGCAGTGGCAGCGTCCGAGGGCCGGATCGTGGCGGTCGGCCCCACGCCGGCGGTGCGCGCCCTCATCCGGCTCGAGCCTTCGGCCACCATCGTGGACGCGTCGGGCCGCGTCGTGCTCCCGGGCTTCGTGGACCCGCACACGCACCTGGTCTTCGCCGGAGATCGCGCGGACGAGTTCGAGATGCGGCTGCGCGGGGCGACCTACCAGGAGATTGCCGCCGCCGGTGGCGGCATCCTGCGCACCGTCGCCGCGACGAGGGGCGCCGACCAGGAGACGCTGGTGCGGCTCGGTCTGGCTCGGCTGGACCGAATGCTGCGATGTGGCACCACCACCGTCGAGGTCAAGAGCGGGTACGGACTGTCGGTGGGGGATGAGGTCAGGCAACTGCGCGTGGTCCGGCGGCTCTCCTTGATGCACCAGGTGGATCTGGTCGCCACGGTGCTGGCGGCCCATGCCGTGCCGCCGGAGTTTCACCGGAATCCCGACGGGTACGTCGAGGCGATCGTCAGGCAGATCCTGCCGGCGGTCGCAGAGGAGGACCTGGCGGAGTTCTGCGACGCGTTCTGCGACGAGGGCGCGTTTACGCCCGACCAGGCGCGGGCCGTGTTGAGAGCAGGCGCTGACTTGGGATTGGCTCCCAAGCTCCACGCGGACGAGCTCTCGGACCAGGGCGGCGCAGCCCTGGCGGCAGAGGTGGGAGCGATCTCGGCGGATCACCTGCTGCACTCCTCACAGGACGGCCTGGCTGCGATGGCCCAACGAGGCACGGTTGCCGTCCTGCTGCCGACCACCGCGTTCTTCCTGGGGCTGCCCTATGCCGGGGCCCGCCGCATGATCGAGATGGGCGTGCCGGTCGCCCTGGCGAGCGACTTCAACCCTGGATCGTCGCCCACCTGGGCGATGCCCGCGGTGATCTCCCTGGCCTGCGTCGGCATGAAAATGCTTCCATCGGAGGCCATCGCGGCGGCCACCATCAACGCGGCCTGGGCGGTCGGCAGGGCCCGCGACATCGGGAGCCTGGAAGCAGGGAAGTTGGCCGATGTGCTCGTCCTTGAAGTCTCTGACCATCGAGAGCTGGCCATGCACCTCGGCGCGCCGATCGTGCGCACCGTGATCAAACGCGGCCGCGTGGTGGTCCAATGAGCATTCGGACCAGCCTGCCGAGGGCGCGGCAGCACGCCCTGCTTCCCCCAGAGCCGCGCGGATGGCTGATCGCCGTGGAAGGTCCCATAGGGGTCGGCAAAACCACGCTCGCCCGGCGGCTGGCAGGGCGCATGGGCGCCGAGTTGCTCCTGGAGGTAGTGGAGGAGAACCCCTTCCTGCACGGCTTCTACCAGGACATCCGCGGCCGGGCGTTCCCAACCCAGTTGTTCTTTCTTCTCAGCCGCCACCGCCAGCAGCGGTCCGCGCTGGGCCGGCTCGCCGCCGGACAGGTAGTGGTCTCCGACTACATGTTTGCCAAGGACCGGCTGTTCGCCTCGCTGACGCTGGACGCCAATGAACTCGCGCTGTACGAGACCGTGTACGAGCTCATCGCCCCGCAGGTGCCGGAACCCGACGTGGTGGTCTACCTGAGGGCTACGCAGGACACGCTGCTTCGGCGCATCGCTGCCCGGGGCCGGCCCTTCGAGCGCGCCCTCGGCCCTGCCTACCTGGCGCGCCTGGCCGAGGCGTACGACGTACACTTCGAGCGGTTCGACGCGGCGCCGGTTATCACGGTGGACACCGATGCCCTGGATCTGCTGCACGAGGCCGGGCTGGCGCGGGTCGTCGGCGCCGTGGCCGAGGTGCGGGCGTGAAGTGGTTCGTGGCGATGAGCGGCAACATCGGTTCTGGGAAATCCACCCTGACCACGCTGCTCTGCCAGCGGCTGGGATGGCAACCCTACTACGAGGTGGTGGACGAAAACCCGTACCTGCCGGACTTCTACGCCGACATGGCCCGGTGGAGCTTCCACCTTCAAGTGTTCTTCCTGTCGCGCCGGTTCCGGCACCACCAGGAGATCCTGGCGGCCGGGCACGCCGTGATCCAGGACCGCACGATCTACGAGGACGTGGAGATCTTCGCCCGCAACCTCTACCTGCAAGGGCTGATGGACGAGCGCGATTTCAGGGCTTACCACGATCTGTTCCAGACAATGGTGGGGTTCCTCCGGCCGCCTGACCTGGTGATCTACCTGCGCGCGCCGGTGGAGGTGCTGCTGGAGCGCATCAGGGCCCGCTCGCGCGACTACGAGCGGCAGATCCCGGCCGACTACCTGGCCCAACTCAACCAGCGCTACGAGGAGTGGGTCGCTCGCTTCACCCTGTGTCCGGTGCTGGAAGTGGATGCCGCCTCGATCGCCCTGGACCGGATCGACGGGCTGATCGTCCAGATGCAGGAGCGGCTCTCTTCGCTCTTCCCACTGGGCGAAACGCGGCCGTGACCGCTGGCTCCGCCGCAGGGATGGCCGCCTGCCTGGGATGGCCCCTGGTATGGGTGGGTGAACTGGGTTCCACCAACGACCTGGCGCGGATGCTGGTGGCTGAGGGGTGTCAGGAAGGCGCCGTCGTGGTGGCGGACCGCCAGACGCGCGGACGCGGTCGCCAGGGGCGGGTCTGGGCCTCGCCCCAGGGCGGGCTGTGGTGCTCGGTGCTCCTGTACCCGTCCGCGGACTCGCCGCGGGGTCTCCTCAGCCTGGCCGTGGCCGTTGCGGTCGCCGAGACGGTCGAGCGGTTCGTCGCGGAGCCGGCCGGAATCCGGTGGCCCAACGACGTCGAGATCGCGGGCAGGAAGGTGGCGGGGATCCTGATCGAGGCCACCGGCGCAGCCGTGGTGGTCGGCGTTGGGATCAACGTGGAAGTCGAGTTGCGGGCGATGCCCCCGGATGTGGCCGCACGCGCCGGGTCGCTCCACCTGATCGCCGGGCGCACCATCGAGAGGCGCGCGGTGCTCGCGGTGCTTCTTTTGCGCCTGGCAGACCGCTACGCCGCGTGGGCCGCCGGGGGGAACGCGGTGCGTGACGCCTGGGACTCCCGCGACCTGCTGCGCGGGAAGTCCGTTACCGTAATGCATTCAGATCCGGCGATCGAGGGCATCGCGGAGGGAATTGACCAGGAGGGCGCCTTGCGGATACGCACGGCCTCCGGCGCCATCCGGCAGGTGGTGGCCGGCGACGTGTCTAACCACTCCTTCTCATGAAGCCCGAACGGCACGTGGTCAGCATCAGCCTGGGTTCCAGCAGCGGGGATCATCGGGTTGAGACCGTGCTCCTGGGCCACCCGTTCGTCATCGAACGAATCGGCACGAACGGCGATTACCGGCTGTTCTGCGAGAAGATCCGCGAGCTCGACGGCCAGGTGGATGCCATCGGCCTTGGAGGGATTGACCTGGCCCTCGTGGCAGGCCGCCGCAAGTACTACATCCGCGACGCGGTGCGCGCGGTCGCGGGGATGCGCACGCCGGTGGTGGACGGGGGAGGCGTCAAGGACAGTTGGGAGCGCCACCTGATCCGGCACGTCCTGCCCGAGGAGATCGGGCTGAGGCTGCGAGGCCGGCGCGTGCTCCTGGTGGCGTCGGTGGATCGGTACGGCATGGCCGAGGCGTTTGTGGAGGCAGGGGCGGATCTGGTATTAGGCGATCTGATGTTCGGGTTGGGTGTCCCGATCGGCCTGCGCGGGCTGGCGACCGTCAGGGTGCTGGCAGCGATCCTGCTACCCGTGCTGTCCCGCGGGCCTTTTACCTGGCTCTATCCAACAGGCAAGAAGCAGGACCAGGTGACACCCAAGTTCGGGCGGGCCTACCGGTGGGCCGAGGTCATCGCAGGGGACTCTCATCTCATCCAGCGGTTCATGCCAGAGGACCTGACCGGAAAGACGATCATCACCAACACCATCACCTCAGCAGGCGTCGAGGCGTTCCGCCAAAGGCGCGCCGCGCTGCTGGTGACCACGACGCCCGAGATGGACGGGCGTTCCTTTGCCACCAACGTCTTGGAGGCGGTGGTGGTCGCGCTGTCCGGCCTGCGCCCCGAACGGCTAGGCCCGGCGGACTACCTCGAGTGGATCCGGCGTGCAGGGTTCAGGCCCCGCGTCGAGCGGCTGACCTGAGGGGCCTGGCGCCGAACATGGTCAGCGAAACCCGACGCTTCGCTTTCGTAGTCCATCCCCTGGTTGCGCGCGACTTTGTCCGGAAGTACCCGGTTGCCCGCCTGGTGCCCGATTCGCTGCTGGAGCGGATCGGCGGCTGGCTCAAGCCGCTGATCGCGTCGCACATCACCGGCGTTCGCTCCACAACCGGCGTTGAAGCAGAGGGATGGTTCATCGGCCTCCCTATGACCTCAGCGCTGCTCCTGCGCACGGACCCCGAGGTCGTCTACCGCAAGCTGGTGGCCTGCGGCCACCTGGCCGAGTCGCTGGGCGCGGGCATCATGGGCCTGGGAGCATATACCAAGGTCATCGGCGACCGCGGGGTGACTGTGGCCGAGCGCTTGGGGCTACCGGTGACCACGGGCAACAGTTACACGGCGGCCTCCGCGGTGGAGAGCTCGCTGCTGGCCGCGAAGGAGATGGGAAAGGCACCGGGCGGGCTGCACGCCGTGGTAGTCGGCGCCACCGGTTCGATCGGCGCGGTGTGCAGCCGGATACTGGCCCGGCACGTGGGTTCCCTGTTGCTGGTGGCCCGCAACCATGACCTGCTCAACGGGCTGGCCGATCGCATCCGTGCCGATTCGGGAACGGACGTTGGGGTTACTACCGACGTCCACTTTGCGGTGCGGCAGGCCGACCTGCTCGTGGCGGTGTCCGGCTCGCCAGAGGTGCTGATCGAGCCCGAGGACCTTCGCCCTGGGGCGGTTGTGTGCGACGTGGCCCGGCCCAGGAACGTCTCGCGGAAGGTCTGCGAGCGGCGCGACGACGTGCTGGTGTTCGACGGCGGCGTGATCAAGATTCCGGGCGAGCCCGATTTCGGCATTGACTTCGGGTTCCCCCCTGGGCTGGGCGAGGCGTGCATGGCTGAAACGATGCTGCTGGCCCTGGAGGGCCGGTTTGAGGACTACACGCTGGGCCGAGACCTCTCCTGCGAGCAGGTGGATGAGATCGCGGCCATGGCGCGTAGGCATGGTTTTTCGATAGCGGGGTTCAGGCGCTTCGAGCGGGCGATCTCGCCGGAGGAGAT
>CAYLKW010000032.1:14424-17810 GCA_964384245.1 uncultured bacterium | reverse complement strand
TTCAACTTCAACTTCGCGGCTGCTCCCACCGCCTGGAACACCACGTCCGTGCGGCTGTGGTTCCGGCTGCAGTCCCCTATTGCGGCAAACGCCTCGGACAGCAACTACTACCTCCACTACGGCGACCTCTCGGCGGGACCTCCGCCGGCGAACGGCGACCACGTCTTCCTCGACTACGAGAACGGCGCGGTGCTCGATGGATGGGGCCGGCGCGATTCGCTGGCAGGAACGAAGTCGGCGACGATTGACGGGTTCTTCTTCAACGCGCCCTCGGGGACCGGCTACCGGGAGTTCAGCAAGAACGTGCCCCACAGCGATGTCGAGATCAGTTGGGGCTTCCGGACCGAAGGGCCGGCGGCGCAGAGCAGCACGCGGCACATAGTTGGCATGAGCGCCCGGCGCAGCGATCTCGGCGCGGGATACAGGGTCGCGGCCGGCGAGAGCACGAACACGCTACTGCGGATCAGCAGGCAGACGGCCTGGGCCGCCACAGGAACCAACCTCACCCCAACCGACCCGGAGGTCCTCACTGTCGGAGCCAACTACTACGGCCGGTTCTCGCTGGTCGGATCGCAGCTACGCGCCAAGGTGTGGCTGGCATCGGGTGCAGAGCCCGCATGGGTGATTACCATGATAGATGCGACTTATGCCTCCGGGGCGCACTATGCCCAGGCGGACGGGACCGGCGCCTCTGCTGCCTCGCCCCAAAACCACCGCCACCGGCACATCATCCTCCGGCGCCGCGTGGCCGACCCCGAACCCACCACAGCCGTGGCAGCCGAGGAAGCGCCTCCTGCGGCAGGCCCCTGGCAGCCCCTGGCCGGCCCGTTCCGGGCCATGAGTGTGCTGTGCTTCAACGCCGCGGGCAGCGCGGTCGCCTGCCCGGCAGCGCCTGGCCCATCCGCCGCCGCGGTCAGGTCGGTGCAGGTAGCGCTGACCGCGATGGATCCGACAGGAGAGGTCGCCGACATTGTGGTCACCTCGCGTGCCTACCGGCAGGCGCCCTAACCAGCCCGCGCGATCGGGCGAGGCGGGCGTCGCCTTCGTCATGGCGATCGTCGTGACCATGATCCTGGCGCTGATCGTGGCGGGCATCGCTCAGTTGATGATTGCCGAAGTGGAGATGGGACGGCTCACGCGGTGGGACGCCGAGGCCCAGTACCTGGCCCAGGCAGGCCTCGAGCACCAGATCTACCTGCTCAAGGCAGACAAGACGGCTGGCCCGATCTCATACACCAACTACCCTGTCACTGCGGATCAGCGCACCTGGTTCGTTACCTCGCGACGGTGTCTGCTCCCCACCCTGGACGACTGCGCCATCAACGCCCAAGCCCGCCGCTGGTGCATTCTGTCCACCGGTGAGATCCGCCGCTACAACCCTGACGCCACCTTCGTGGTCCTGCTGACCCGCGTGATCCGCGCCGAGGTGGACGTCACCTATGGTGGGACCTCGCCGCTCTACGGAACCCCGCTCAAGGTAGCAGTGCTCCGCTGGGAGGAAGATCTCAGCGCCTCGCCTACCTGTCCCTGAGGGCGGCTGTCCGTCGGATCTTGCCGGATGGTGAGTGGGGGCTTGACACTGTATAGGGACGGGATTAGACTGGTCCTAGACTAGTTCATTTGGGCAGGTCTATGCGGAAGATCGGATCCTATGAGGCAAAGACCCATCTTCCCAGGCTTCTGGAGGAGGTCCAGCGGGGAGAAGCCCTCATCATCAGCAAGCACGGTGTCCCTGTGGCGATGCTCGTGCCGGTCCCGGAGGGTCGCCGGCGCGATCCCGGCCAGGTGGTTGGCGCCCTGCGCGAGTTCCGAAAGGGGATTACCTTGAGGCCTCTCGCGCTGCATGACTTGATTGAGGAAGGCCGCCGCTAGAGGTGGAGTTCGTCCTCGACACCTCCGTCACGATGTCCTGGTGCTTCGAGGATGAGGCGACCCCGTACACCGAGGCCGCCCTCGATCGATTGCAGGGCGCCACAGCCGTTGTCCCTGCGATCTGGCCGCTGGAGGTAGCCAACGTCCTGCTGTCTGCCCAGCGGCGGGGACGGCTGACAGAAGCCCAGAGCGCACGCTTCGTCGAACTCCTGGGCGCCCTCCCGATCGTCATGGAGCAGCCCTCCGCAGACCAAATCTTCGGCTCGGTCCTCCCCCTCGGCAGGCAGCACGGCCTCTCCGCCTACGACGCCGCCTATCTGGAACTGGCCGCCCGGCAGGGGCTGCCGCTGGCCACACGGGATGAGAGGATCATCGCCGCGGCGGCCGCCATCGGCGTAAAGATCCTCCAACTCGCCTGATCTTTCAGGTCCTCGGCTGCTGATCGGCCGGCAGGAGCGCGGCGATTCCATCCATGAAGCGCTGACCCCAGGTCTCCAGGTCCTCTCTGGTGAGGCGGCCGTCGTGCCGCGGGACCGCGATGGGCGGCCCCAACCGTACGACGACCGAGTGCCGGCGGGGCAACCGCGTGCCCTTGGGCATGGCGCGCTGCGTGCCGATCACGGCCATCGGAAGCACCGGTGCGCCGGCGCGCAGGGCCAGGAGCGCGGCGCCGGGCTCGGCCCGCATCAGCCGTCCATCAGCGCTGCGCGTGCCCTCGGGGAACATCAGGACGAGCTCGCCGTGGGCCAGGGCATCCAGCGCGGTGCGGATCGAGCGCCTGTCCGCCTGACCCCTCCTGACGGGGAAGGTGCCGACCGTGCGCAGCAGCCAGCCGAGCACGGGCACCTGCAGCAGGTCGTGCTTGGCCATGAAGCGGGCCCTGCGACGGAGCGACACCCCGGCGATCGGCGGGTCCGCGGCGCTGACGTGGTTGCAAACGGCCAGGACCGGACCCTCTGCCGGTTCGTTCTCGCTGCCCTCCACCCGCAGCCGGAACTGCAGGCTGAAGTAGAAGGCGAAGAGGAGCTTCCAGAAGCTATACCACATCCGTACGCTCCCTGACGAGTTGTATGATCGCGGCAACCACCTGCTCTGAGGTCAGAAGGGTGGTGTCGAGGATCACGGCGTCATCAGCCGGCCGCAGCGGTGAGTGTGCCCGCGTAGCATCGCGCGCGTCCCGCTCGGCCTCCTGGCGCCGGACTTCGTCCAGGTCCACTTCCACCCCTCTTGCCTTCAGTTCGTCGTGCCGCCGCCGGGTCCTGGCCTCCAGACTGGCCTCCAAGAATACCTTGACCTCGGCGTTGGGGAAGACGACCGTGCCGATGTCACGGCCCTCCATCACGATTCCACCCGCGGCCCCCAGGGCCTGCTGCCGGGCAACCAGCGCAGCGCGCACTCCAGGGACGGCGCTGACAATCGAAGCCGCGGTGCTGACCTCTGGGGCGCGGACCGCCTCGGCGACGTCCTCGCCGTCCACAACGATGCTCTCCCCACCGGGTTCCCCACCGGGTGCG
>CAYLKW010000032.1:3051-14324 GCA_964384245.1 uncultured bacterium | reverse complement strand
GACGTCCTCGCCGTCCACAACGATGCTCTCCCCACCGGGTTCCCCACCGGGTGCGGGATGGAACTCGATGGCAAGCGAGGCGGCCAGGGCGGTCAGGGCCGCGGCGTCGCGCAGATCAACCCCGCGTCGGGCGGCTGCCAGCGCCACGGACCGGTACATGGCGCCGGTGTCTATGTGCCGGTACCCCAGCCGGATGGCCACGGCCCGCGCCACGGTGGACTTGCCGGACGCGGTGGGACCGTCTATTGCCACCACCGGACGTCGGCTCACGGACGGGTTCCCTCCTGGGCCAGTAGCATGCTCAGCGCCTCGATCGCCGACGACACGTCCGGTGCCACGTGCGCACCCGCAGCGGCCAGGCGCATCGCAGCCGCCGCGGCGGCGCCGCCGGTGAAGTCCCGCGCCTCCTGCCCCTCCACCATGATAACCGGAACCCCGGCAGCCAGAGCCGCTTCCGCCACATCCAGATTCCTCAAGTTTCCCGGGCCGATAGGGGTGGGCGCGATGATCACCGCGCGACAGGCCTGGGCGGCTGCGGTCGCCTCAGCGGCAGCCGCACTGCTGATAGGCGAGAACGGCGCCTCCTCGATCACCTGGGCTCCTATGGCCCGCGCCGTCTCGTCGTCGGCATCCATCACGTGCACCACTCCCACGCTCAGCCGGCAGCCCGCCTCCGCACACCGGTTCAGGATCTCAATACCGGTCCCGCCTCCGCAGATCACGTGAACGCGCGGGCCGGTTCCCACAACTGGTGGCCCAGGGGCCACAGTCAGGTATGGACGCCCGGTCCTGGCATCTACCCGGACGGTGACGCCGGCGCCAAACGCCTCACGGATAAGATCCGGAGCCACCACATCCGCCGGCCGGCCGCTGGCGAGAACCTGACCCGTGCTCAACAGCGCAAGGCCGTCGCAGAAACTGGCCGCCAGGTTCAAGTCGTGGATCGCCGCCACGGCGGTAAGACCGCGGCCAGCCAGCGTCCTCAGCAGCTCCATGATTTCAAGTTGCCGCCCCAGATCAAGATGGGCAGTGGGTTCGTCCAGAAGCAGGAGGCGCGGTTGCTGGGCCAGTGCCCTGGCGATCAGCACGCGCTGTCGCTCTCCGCCGCTCAGGGCCTCGATGGCCCGGTCGGCGAGGTCCAGGGCCCCGGTCTGCTCAAGGGCCTCATCCACGATTCGCAAATCGGCCGCGCCCGGCCGCGCCAGCCTGCCCATGTGGGGACTCCTCGCCCACGCCACGGCCTCGCGCACCGAGACGCCCGCTGGGACGACCGGGTGCTGCGGCAAGACCGAGATCTGTCGGGCAAGCACCTCTATGGGCGTCTCATGCGGGGCAAAGCCCTCCACCAGGACGCTGCCTGCCTCCGGGCCTACCGCGCCGGCGATCGCGCGCAGGAGCGTGGTCTTGCCCGCGCCGTTGGGCCCAACGATGCCGAAGAGCGATCCGGAAGGTATCTCCAGGGAGACGCCGCCCAGTGCCACGATGCCGGACAGGCGGCAGACCAATCCGGCGATCTCAACCCTGCACCCACTGGTGTCGGGTGGCCTACTGTCCATGGCGCATCAGCCGGGCGATCAGTTCCAGGCCTTCCACGACGCGGGGGCCGGGTCGCGCCACCAGCGAGGTCGGCAGATCGTACACGCGGCCTGCCCGCACCGCATCCAGGGTGGCCCAGCCAGGCCTTCCCCGCAGGCGGTCTCGCCCCGGGTAGAGCAGCAGAATCACCTGCGGGTTCCGGCTGACAACTTCCTCGAGCGGGACGGGAACGTACCCGCGGCGGTTGCCGAAGATGTTGGCACCCCCGGCGCGGGTGACGAGATCGTCCGCCAGCGTGGCTCCGCCTGCGGCCAGCACGGGCTCATGCCACACCTCTATGTAGGCGGTGCGCCGGATGGAGGGGCGAACGGCCGCTGCCCGTCGCTGGAGGGAGAGTGCCAGGTCCTCGGCCTGCCGGCGGCGTCCTGTGACGCGGCCCAGCAGCCGAACCAGATCAACGGTCTCGTCGACAGAAGCGGCGTCCACTGCCAGCACGGGCAGGCGGAGGGTCCGCAGGCGTACTAACTGGTCGTGTTGCAGGCTCGGCATTCCTACCACTAGATCCGGCTTCAATGCCACCACCCGCTCCAGGCTGACGATCGCACCGCCCACGCGCGGCCTGCCCCGGACCCGTTCCGGCGGGTAGTCGTCGGAGTCGTTGATCCCGACGATCTCACGGTCCAGGCCCAGGGCAAAGAGGACCTCGGTCACGCTCGGAGCCAGCGAGACGATCCGAACCGGCCTCGCTGGAACGGTCAGGCGGGTCCCGGAAGCATCAGTGAGCGTGATCGGATAGGCTGCGGCGACCGTCACCAGCGCAAGCAGAGCAACGACCGCAGCCTGCAGCGCCGCCACCACCACTACCGGGGCCCTTTCGGCTTCCTCGCCACAATCCTGCCCAGGGCGCGGGTGCGTCCTCCCTCACGGAAGAGGCCCTCTTCAAGATAGAGCAACTCCCAGTGCCGAAACAGGCGCTGCAGCTCGCCCTTCTTGAGCCGGTGTGCGGGTCCGCGAGGACCGGGATCTGGTTCACTGGATTCCAGGTGGCTCTCGAGGATCATGACCCCACCGGGCCGCACCGCCTCCTGCAACGCGGTGAGCAGCTTCCTCTTTAGGAAAAAGGTGTTCACGACCACATGGTACCGCGCCTTCGGGAACCGGTGGGTGTCGAGATCCGCCTCGACCCAACGCACGCGCAGGCGCCTACGCGCAGCCCTGCGCGCAGCCACAGCCAGCGCGGTGGGTGAGATGTCAACGGCGCATACATCGTAGCCAGCCGATGCCAGCAGCAGGGCGTTGCGCCCCAGGCCGGTGGCCACATCCAGCGCGCGGCCGCGAGGCAGCAGTGGCAGCCACTTCCTCAGCAGTCCGGACGGCGGCCCATCGTGCACGCGCTCGCCCGCGCCGTACCTGGCTTCCCATTTCTCGCGATCAACCTTCATCTCCGCTACTCCTCAGCGTCCCGATAGCGCTCCCGGCCGGATGGAGCGAAATCCCAGGTCCAGCAACTGCTCCGCGTCGCCGAACACGTCGCGGCTGTTGAGCACTACCGCAATGATCTGCCGGCCGTCCCGCGAGGCCGAGGCGACCAGCGAAGGCCCTGAAGCCGCGGTCCACCCGGTCTTCACCCCATCGGCCCCGGGATACCTGCCCAGAAGCCGGTTGGTGTTGACGATCTGCTGCGGTGGGCGACCGGGCCGTGTTAGCTCCCAGGTCGTGGTGCGCGCCAGCGCTGCGAAATCTGGGTTGCGCAGCGCGTGGCGCGCGATCAGGGCAAGGTCGAGGGCGGTGCTGTAATGCCCCGAGGCCTCGTACCCGTGCGGGGTGACGAACCGGCTCTCCCGGGCGCCCATCTGCCGCGCCCTGGCGTTCATCCCCTCGGCGAAGCGCTCGGTACTACCGGACACTGCCTCTGCCACGGCCACTGCCGCATCGTTCGCCGAGATGAGCATCATCGCCAGCAGCAGGTCCTTTACCGGCCACCTCTCTCCGACCGTCAGACCCACGGCCGCGCCCTGGCGCTGGGACGCTGCGCGGGTACTGACGGTAACGATCGCGCCTGCAGGCAGGCGCTCGATGGCGATGATCGCGGTCAGGATCTTAGTGGTGGAGGCCGGAGGCCGACGGCGGTGCGCCCCGCGCTCGTGCAGGAGGCGGCCGGTTCTGGCATCCATGACAATCGCTGCCGTGGGTCCGGTCGGCCCGGCATGAGCCACCGGCGTGATCGCCGGTTCCACCGCGCACGCCGCCAGCAGCACACCCGCGAGCAGGGCGTGCCGGAGCACGGCGTTCACCCCGCCGGATCGAGCATGGCCTGCACGCCTCGCTCACCCGCAGGTGGCAGATCGGTCAGACCACGAAGGCCTAGGTACCGTAGGAACAGTTCCGTGGTCCCAAACAGCATGGGGCGCCCCACCGTCTCGCGCCGGCCGACCACGCGGATCAGATGGCGTTCGAGCAGGCGTTCGATGTGCCAATCGCTGCTGCTTCCGCGGATCTGCTCGATATCGCCCCGCGTCGCCGGCTGCTTGTAGGCGATTATCGCCAGGGTTTCTAGAGCCCCCCTGGACAGCGACTCGCCGTGCTCGCGCTGCAGAAACCGGCGCACCAGGTCGGCGTGCTCAGGCCGCGTGCAGAGCTGGTAGCCGCCGGCAACCCCTTGTACCTGGAGGCCGCTGTCGGCCAGACGCGCCGCGAGGCATTCGACCGCCTCGCGCGCGCGATCGGCAGGAACATCCAGCACGACTGCCAGGCGATCGAGCGGGACCGGTCGGTCGGCGACAAACAGCACGCTCTCCGCCGAGCGCGCCAGTACGTCAATCTCCTCGGGGAATGCCATCTAGACCCTCTTCACCAGAATAGGCGCCAGGGGGGAAGCCTGCTGCACCCGCACCTTCTGGCCCATGATCAGCTCCAGCAACGCCAGGAACGTCACCACCACGACGACCGTCGTCGCCCGTCGCGGAAACAGCGCCGAGAACTCGAGGCCCTGCGGCGCGTTGTCCAGCGCGCCCAGGATGGCCGACATGCGATCGGCCACCCGGATCGGCTCATCCACGACCTCGGCGGCGTGCTCCTCCCGGGCGCGCGCAAGCACCTCTTCGAACGCCCGGAAGAGATCCTCGACCGTTACTCCTTCCAGCAGGACGTCGGCCGGCTCCCCGCGCAGGGGCCGCACGAAGACCTGCTGCTGCAGATTCTCAAGCGCCCGGAGCGCCTCGGCGGCATCCTTGAAAGCCCGGTACTCGGCGAGTTGCTCCTCAAGGCGTTCCGGCAGGTCACTATCCTCGGGAACCTGGATGGGTTCAGGCGGAGGAGGCTTGGGCAGGAGCAGTTTCGCCTTCATCTCCACGAGCGCGGCAAGCAGCCACAGCGTCTCTACCGCCTCATTGAGGTCCAGTGACGCCCTCGTACGCCGCAGGAACTCGTCCGCCATCTCGGCCAGCGGTATGTCGTTGAGGTCTATCTTTCCCTGGTGGGCGAGCGTCACAAGCAGGTCCAGCGGACCTTCGTAGCCAGGCACGCTTACCGTGTAGGCAGATGCCGCGGTACGGGCAAATAGGCCGGAGGGTTCGGTCGTCACCAGAGGCCGCCTGCGCCGATCGCCACCCCGACCAGCCATCGCACGGGCAGATCCAGCAGGAGGCCGATGAAGCGGCCGGGCAGCAGGATCAGAGCCAGCAGCAGCAGCGGGCCGTACTGTGCCAGCCGGTCGTAGGATCGGGCCTGGGCCGCGGGCAGCAGGCCGGAGAGGATCTTCGATCCGTCCAGCGGAGGGACGGGCAGCAGGTTGAATATGGCCAGCACCGCGTTGATGAGAATCGCCGTCAGAAGCAAACTTCCCGGCAGGGTGCCCGGCTCGACCAGGCCGAGCTGGTAGACCAGCCCCAGCAGGAGCGCGGTTGCCACGTTCGCGAGCGGACCGGCTGCAGCCACCACCAGCATCCCCTGGCGCGGGTTGGGGAAGTACCTGGGGTTCACCTCGACGGGCTTGGCCCACCCAAACCCAGCGAGCAAGAGCAGCAGTGATCCCATCAGGTCCAGGTGCACCACCGGGTTGAGGGAGAGACGGCCGCGGAGACGGGGTGTGGGGTCGCCCAGCCGATCCGCGGCCCAGGCGTGCGCGAACTCGTGCACCGTCACTGCGATCAGAATTGCCAGCACGCGCAGCAGCAAGACTTGAGGATCAGCCCTGAGCATCAGCCATCACCCAGCCGGGTGCCGTGGGGCCGCAGGTTGCCGTCACGCCGTGGCAGGGCGCGGTCAAGCCGCACCAGGTCGGCAGGGGTCTCGCGCTCGACCGCAATGTGCGCCTCACCATCGCGCACGAAGACGAGCGCGGGCCGCGGATAGCGATTGTAGTTGCCGGCCATCGAGTAGTTGTAGGCGCCGGTGGAAAACACCGCGAGGAGATCACCCGCGGCTACCTCCGGCAACTGAGCGTCCCAGATCAGAACATCGCCCGACTCGCAGCAGCGGCCGGCAATGGACACCCTCTGCGTGGGCTCCTCGCCCGCCCGCGTCGCCACCACGGCCTCGTACTCAGCTCCGTAGAGCGCGGGGCGTGGATTCTCGTACATCCCTCCGTCCACGGAGACGAAGGTGCGCACGCCGGAAACGGTCTTGATGGCGCCCACCGTGTAGAGCGTCACGCCCGCGTTGCCCACGATCGCACGGCCGGGCTCGACCATCATCACCGGCAAGGGCATCTCGTACCGCGCCGTGAGATCGCGCACCATCTCCGCCATCACCCGCACGTGGCTGCCCGGGGTCGGCGGATCCTGATCCGCCAGGTACCGGATGCCCAGGCCCCCGCCCAGGTTGAGTTCCTCGAGCACAAACCCGCTCCCGCGCATCTCGGCCGCAAACGACACCAGGGACCGCGCGGCCATCACGAAGGGGTCCAGGTCGAGTATCTGTGATCCGATGTGGCAGTGCAGCCCTCGCAGGCGCACCCCTGGGAGCTCAAGTGCTTGCAGCACCGCGCCCTCCGCGGACGGCCCCAGCAGCCCAAACCCAAACTTGGAGTCCACGCCTCCAGTCTGAATGGCCTTGTGCGTATGGGGCTCGATTCCGGGCGTAATGCGCAACAGTATGTCGGCCCGGCAGCCGCGCTCGCGCGCCAGGCGGTCGAGCCAGCCCAGCTCGTGCTCGTTGTCAACCACGAACCGGCCGACGCCGGCATCCAGGCCGTAGGCAATCTCCTCGGGCGTCTTGTTGCTGCCGTGGAAGAAGAGATCACCGGCCGGCACCCCCGCGGTCAGCGCGGTGAGGATCTCGCCGGCGCTGACCACGTCAATGCCCAGGCCCTCTTCGTGCGCAACCTGGCACGACGCGACGGTGCACAGTGACTTGGACGCGAACAGCACCCGGCCCTGGCCAGGGTACTCTTCCTGCATCGCCTGGACGTAGGCGCGGCAGTTCGCGCGCATGCGGGCTTCGTCGAGGACGTGCAACGGCGTACCGAACCTGGCCGCCAGGTCGGACGCGCGATCGCTGCCGATGATGAGGTGGCCCTGACCGTCCAGTTCGAATCCGTGGCGATGGGAGAGACGCATAAACCTCGGGACCCGGTCAGCGAAGCACACGGGGCGCGCTGAAAACCGATGCCAATCTAGCACGGGTACCAGGGGGTGTCAACGCGCACCAGATCTATGGGAGTGGGATCTTCCGGACCGTAACCGTGCGCACGACGAGGTCCTCTGAGCGATTGCCTCCGGCGTTGATGGCGAAGTCCCATCCCCAGGTGTTGGCCATCGAGCCATCGGTCAGGCGCAGCGTGTGGCTGACCCAGCCATCGGCGACTTCCACCCACTGCCAGGGCGTGAAACGGTAGCCGCCCGTGGAATCGTACAGCAAATTGAACCCCACCTGTCCTGGCGCGCGGCTGCCCCAGGCCTCCACGGTGATCTCAAGGGGCGTGCGGCCCTCCAGGAAGAACGCAAACGTGTCATCGAGGTCGAAGTAGACATAGACTACCCCGCGCGCAATGACGGTTCGCACGCCCTCGCCCCCGGCGACATCAACCGGTTCCACGGCGCCGTTGGCACGGGCGCGGTAGGGCAGGTTGTAGAGTCCGCGCTCCTCGTTGGCCCGTCCGAGCCGGGCAAAGACCTCAGGGCTGCGGCTGAAGTCGCGGTCAGCGCCAACCACCGGCAGCAGCGCGCCCCTGGTGCTGGCCGTGGCCCGGGCCTCCTCCGCCAGCGCCGGCGCCACACCCGCGACCACAACCGGCAGGGCGGACAGCCGCAGCAGCATCCGGCCGTCACGGAGTTCTGCCGCAACCGGCCGTCCCTGAACCGTCGTGACGCGGGTGTCGGGTGCCTGGGGAAGATCAAGGCTCCTTCCTTCTGCCGTGGCCCAAGCCAGAAGCACCGCATCCGCGCCAGCTCCGTAGAGCACGGCGAAGACGTCAGGGTCGCGCACCAGGTGGCCGGAATAGGGTCGGCCTGCCAGCAGCGTCGCGGCCTGGCGGAAGTCGGCCTCGGCCGGGCCAGGGCCGTTCAGGAAGAGCCGTTCTACACCGGCCGCCTGGGCCACCGCGAGAACTCGCACCAACAGTCCGGCAAGGCCGCCGGCGCCACTGGACCGCTCCGGCGTCCAATCCATCCAGAGCGCCTTCCCGGCAGCCCGTGCTCGGCTGGACAGTATTCCAACCGGCCGGAGAAGTGCCTCAGGCGCAGAACCCCGTGGTGTGATGACAAGGGCATCGAAGTGCTGAGGTGCGGCGGTCAGCATCCGCGCGCCAAACCCCAGGTCCACCCCCTCGGGAGAGGCCGCTGCCACCCGCGCCGAGGGGTCAACCGTCCGGATGCGTGCCTGGGCGGTCTGGAGCATGGCCAAGTACTCGTTGGCGGTGCCGCGGAAGTGGGGCAGCCCGAGCTGCGTCCACACCTGCCACTCGCGCACGCGGTCCCGGTAGCGCGCTGCTGTGGCCCCCACGAAGCGGTCCCAGTCGCGAAGGTCCCGTGGTGGTTGGCGAGAGTAGATCTCAGGTCGTGAAAGGTCAACGCCGGTTCCAATGCTGGCCCATCTTGGCGTGAACGCGAGCACGAGCAGCGGGACCATTCCCTCGCGTTGGGCCGTGGCGATGGCGCGGTCCAGATCGGTCCAGGCAGGCTGGCCCCGCTGCGGCTCGATCGTGCTCCAGTCCGCGGTGATCTTGACCGATCGGATGCCGGCGGCGCGGGCTGTGGCATAGCCCGTAGGGTCCGGGTTGGCCAATCCGAGCTGCACGGGCCCGGGCGGCGCTGTCTGCCCCAGGCCCAGGTGGGTGCAGGCCAGAACCGCAAGCACTACCAGGGCGGCCGCTCTGGTGATCCTGCCACCTCGGGCCATCAGGGCACCCGCCGCTGAGAGCGTATCGGCAGCAACACTATCCTGCGGCGAGGAATCCAAAACCGGGGAACCCAAAACATGAACGGAATGTTCTGCGCCCCGACGGCCCTCCCTCCACCGCCAGGAGGAAGCCGTTTCTTCGGGTGGAATAGATTCTACTTGTTGTGCACGAGCGCCATGCAGACGGAGGAGACAAGATGTTGTGGACAATCCCGCGGGCTATCACCGCCGTGGCCGGTGCGGGCGAAGGCAGCACCGCTCTCAACGCGTTCGATCATGCACTGATGGACGCCGGCATTGCCGACCTGAACTTCCTCAAGGTCACCAGCATCTGCCCCGAGGGCGCCCGCGTCGTCCCGATGCGGCCGTACACGCCGGGCATGCTCATGCCCGCGGTCTACACCCGGATCAACGGCCACATACCCGGGGAGCGCATCGCGGCGTCCGTGGGGATCGGAATTGGCGCCGGCAGCCACGGCCTAATCATGGAGTACGCCCACACCGGCTCGGCCGAGAACGCGGAGCAGATCGTCCGGCGCATGGTCGAGGAGGGCATGGCAACCCGGGGTCTTGAGACCGTGGAGATCGTCGTCGCCGCCAGGGAACACGTGGTCCAGCGCACGGGCTGCGTGGTGGCCGCAGTGCTGTTCTGGCCGGAGTAGGCGAGATGCGATCGCCCCAGGAACCGGAGTGGATCACGGACCAGGGCGGAGAGGCCTTCGCCCACATCTACAGGGTGGACGCCGTGCTGCACGACGAGCGCTCCGCGTTTCAGCGGGTCCGCGTTATCGAGAACCTGGACTTCGGCCGCATGCTCATCCTCGACGACGCGGTGCAGACAACCGAACGGGACGAGTTCATCTACCATGAACTGCTGGCGCACGTCCCGCTGTGCACGCATCCCGCGCCCAGGCGGGTACTAATCATCGGGGGCGGGGACGGAGGGCTGCTGCGCGAGGTGCTGCGGCATCCGATCGAACACGCGACGATGGTCGAGATAGACCGCGCGGTCATAGACGCAACACTCCGGTGGATTCCCTCGATCCCGGCGAACTGCTACGCCGACCCGCGTGCGCGGCTCCTGGTTGACGACGGCATCCGGTTCGTGAGAGAGAGCGGCGAGCATTTCGACGTGGCAATGGTGGATTCCACCGATCCGAAAGGGCCGTCGCTAGGGCTGTTCTCCAGCGAGTTCTACGGCCAGATGGCGGCCCTCCTGGGCGCCTCTGGCGTGCTGGCGGTACAGAGTGGATCGCCCCTGTACCAGCAAGACCTGATCGCGATGGTGCAGCAGCACATGGCTCCCCACTTCAGGTGGGTGCGCACCTACCTGGGCGCGGTACCCACCTATCCGGGTGTCTTCTGGACCTTCACCCTGGGCTCTTCTGGCCGCGATCCCGCCGGGGTGAACCCGGAGGAACTGGTCGAGAGGATGCGCCAGATACCTACCCGCTACTATCTCCCTGCGGCGCACCACGGTCTCTTCGTGCCTCCGCCGTTCCTGCAATCCGCGATGTCGGCGGGCTAGACGGCCGTGCCGTTCCTTGGGGCCGGGGTACATGCACGACCCGCGGCGGTGTTGATCGGAGCGCCCTACGACGCCACCTCCACTTACCGGGCGGGCTCCGCCCACGCGCCAGCCTCAATCCGCTGGGCCTCGGAGAGCGTAGAAACCTACAGCCCATTCCAGCAGCGCGACCTGAACGATCTGGCCTTCTCGGACTCGGGCGACCTCGATCTCGCCGGCTGCTCTGCTGAAACGGTGGTCGAGCGCGTCCGCGCGCGGGTCGCCGCGACGGCGGGCCTGCCCGTGCTCATTGGGGGCGAACACACCGTAGCGTGCGGGGCGGTGACCGCGCTAGCCGAACGACACCCTGACCTGGGCGTCATCGTCCTGGACGCCCACCTGGACCTGCTCGACGAATACGAGGGAGTGCGCTGGTCGCACGCCACCGTGCTACGCAGGATCACCGACCGCCTCGGACCGGAACGGTGCGCCGTGCTGGGCGCTCGATCCGGGACGCGCGACGAGTGGGCTACCGCGGCCTCGCTTGCCGCGGCCGTCCGGACAGGCGCGCTGCCGCTCTCAGCCTTGGCAGCCATGAGGGGCCGCCCGATCTACCTATCGGTGGACATTGACGCCTTCGATCCCAGCATCGCCCCTGGCACCGGGAACCCTGAGCCACTGGGGATAAGCGTGGGTGAGTTCGCCTCGCTGCTCGCGGTGCTGGCGGAATGCCGGATCGTGGGATGCGATCTCGTTGAGGTCAGCCCGCCCTGCGATCCGTCAGGACGAACCTCGATCCTGGCTGCCTGGCTGCTGCGCGAGATGCTGCTGGCGTTCGTGCGTCCGGGCTGACCCGCGCGAACGTCCCGCTACTCCCCAGAGGGACACGCGC
>CAYLKW010000032.1:0-2951 GCA_964384245.1 uncultured bacterium | reverse complement strand
GTGCGTCCGGGCTGACCCGCGCGAACGTCCCGCTACTCCCCAGAGGGACACGCGCGCTGGCCGCGTCCACGGGTCAAGGCCCGCTCCCCTGCGAGAGTGTGGCTGCGATGCCCAACAGATCCGCCAGCGGAAGAGGCCCTGCCAGGGCCAGCCGGCGGCCGCGGCTTTCCCAGGTGACGATCCGCAGGGCACCGGCTCCAAACGCCCGCGCCCCGGCCCCCAGGGTCGGCACCGGGTCGCCCCGGCCTGGAGGGCCCGAACGGCCGGCAGCCGCGACAAAGAGCACCAGGCTCCGGGCGCCGTCCGAATACTCCACGGAGGCGGTGAGCAGCGGCCCGTGACGCACCGGCGCCCCGCCCCGCAGCGTGTAGCCTCCGGGAAGCGTCTGCGGGACCCTCAAAGCAAACCCCACTGCCCGTTCCACCTCAGGGAGAGCGCGAAGCTTCTCGGGCGCGCCACCCTGACCTATGATCCGGGCGCCCGCGGGAGCGCGCATGTTGAACAGCGCGGATGGGACGTTGAGACCAAAGCTGATCCGGGTGAAGTAGGCCACCATCACGAGACCGTTGTCGGGGTCGCGCTCCTCGGCGCGCAGCGCCACACCGGTGGTCCTGTCAATCCAGAGGCGGCGCTCGCCTTGCCCGGCCCGGGACCTGAGACTCAGCACCGCCGTGCGCCGGCCAATGACCTCCTCCACGCCCAGCAGCCTCAGAGAGTACTCTGCCAGCCACCCCGCGGAAGGGGGTTCGGTCGGCGGCGCCAGGGACGCTCCCAGGAAGACCGTGTGGAGGCGCGGCTCGTAGTGCCATGTCTGCAGCCCGTCGTCAACGACCAGTCGCCCGGCTACGCCCTCAGGGGAGAGGAACTCCAGGCGTGTCCTCCCAGGCCGCTTGCGGGTCTCGATCAGCGTGACCGTTTCCATGGCCTCGCCGCGGAGCACGGAGAGCACCTTGGTACCCTCGTAGTCCACGATTTGAGAGGCGATGGCAGCGTGGCGCGCTACTTCCTGCAGCGTCACCCCGTCCAGGAGGGGCTCGGGCGAGCCCTGCGACAAGGCCGGCGCCGGGACCGCCAGCCACGCGACCGCCAGCCCGATGGCGAACCCCGCGGCAGCGCGCCGCATCACCGCAGTGGCCCCCGTGGATCCTCGCCGATCAGGCGCAGGTTGGCGTCGGTGAACACCAGGCCCACAAAAGCACGATCCATGAGCGGATCCCGCGCCTGCGCCTGTGCTGCCCTCCGGAGGAACAGATCAGGGCCGACCTCAGCGGCGCGCAGGCGGAACTGGTGGCCCCGGATTGCCGGCACGGCCACCAGTACCAGAACCAGCGCCAGCACAGCGAACGCCATCGCGGGTCGTGGCATCCAGGAGGGCCACCAGGCCCATGGGCCGGGCGCCGGGCGCCCCAGGCGCGACCAAAGATCCGCCGCAAACCCTTGGGGTAGGTCGGGTGCCTCCAGAGAGCCCAGGAGGCGGCTCGTGGCGCGCAGCCCGTCCAGTTCCGCCCGGCAGTCAGGGCAATCCGCCAAGTGGCTCCGGACCTCGGCCATCTCCTCCGAGGCGAGTTCCGCATCGAGGTAGGCGCTCAGCAGCCGTGCTGCACGATGGTGGTTCATGGGCCCTCGAGGCTGTCGCGGAGGGGCGCCAGCCGGTCTCGCAGCGCCAGGCGGGCGCGGTGCAGTCGCGACTTCACCGTTCCCACGGGAATCCCCATCATCGAGGCGATCTCCTCGTACGCGTAACCCTCCACGTCGGCCAGAACTACAACCATGCGGACATCGGGCGGGAGCGACATGAGCGCCTGCTGCACGCGCCGGTCCACCATCGCTCCCAGCACGGTGCGCTCGACATCGGCTGAAGCATCCGCCCGTTCCCTTGCCAGCTCCCCTCGGTCGGTCGCCACCGGCTCATCGAGCGACTGGATCCGCAGACCCCGACGACGCCGCAGCAGATCAATGAACAGGTTCGTAACGGTCCGATACAACCAGCCCTCCAGCGGAACGTCGGGCCGCAGCCGCGACAAGGACCGCCAGACGCGTATGAAGGCTTCCTGCGCAAGATCCTTGGCGTCGGCCTCACTACCGGCCATCCGGTAGGCCATCGCGTACACGCGCCTTCCATACCTCTCCACCAGCGCGTCGAACCGCGCCCGATCGTCCTGGGGACCCGCCGGCCGCTCCTGTTCCTGGATGCGCGCCACACACCACCCGCGACCGCGGCAACCCCTCCTGATTATCTACGAACTGAGGGCCGGCCTGGTTCCCTTACTCCAGCCGGAGCAAGGGCTCCAGACGCCGGAAGAGCTTGGGCCCGATGCCCTGGACCTCGAGGAGGTCGTCCAGACGCCGGAACAGCCCCCTGGCCTCGCGATGCTCCACGATGCGACGCGCCAGGACTGGTCCGACGCCGGGCAGGCGTTCAAGGTCCGCCGCGGTGGCGGTGTTCACGTTCACCGCAGGAGCCCTCTCCCCTTCCGCCGCCGACGCCGTTTCAGGCAATCCCGGGCGCTTGGCCGGAGGAAACGGGTAAGTCGGCTGGACGATCCGCGGCACGACCACCCGGTCGCCGTCCCGAAGCTGGGAGGCCAGGTTCACGCGCCCAAGGTCCGCGATCAGGGTGGGGCCGTGGGCCGCAAATATGGCATCCTGGAGTCGAGCGCCGGAGGGCAGCACATACAGCCCAGGCCAGGTGACCTCGCCTACCACGTGCACGCTGATCTGCGCGGGGGCCGAGGGCGCGCTGACCGGCAGGGGGCCCGCACTCCGGCCGGAGCGAATCGCGGCTCCGCCGGCCAGCATCAGTGCCGCGGCCAGCCCGGCGAGCGCCAGCTGATCGGATCGCTCGATTGCCGCCTCCCCCCTCCTGCCATCTCATCGGCAGGCAAGGGAGCATATTGTGGGCTATCGCGTCACAATGTTGACCAGGCGACCAGGAACCACGACCACATCGG
>CAYLKW010000031.1:0-17823 GCA_964384245.1 uncultured bacterium | reverse complement strand
CAGCGCATCCGCGAGGACGCCCCGGCCCGGCACCAGGCCAAGACCGGGACCCCGACCATGGGCGGGCTGCTGCTGCTGGTCGCCATCGCCGCCTCTGCGCTGATTGTGGCCGGCTTCGACCGCCGCGTGCTGTTTGGGTTGGCCGTGATGGGCGCCTTCGGCGCCGTGGGGCTGCTGGACGACATTCTAGCGATCCAGCACAATCGGAACCTTGGGTTCAGAGCGCGCGAGCGGCTGGCGATGCAGATTCTCCTGGGTTTGGCCCTGGGATACCTGGCCGCCCGTCAGGGTTGGCTTGGAACCGAGATCATCGTGCCCTGGGTGGGCCCGCTCGACCTGGGGTGGGGATACGTGATCTTCGCGGCGCTGCTCTACGTTGGGTTCACCAACGCGGTCAACCTCAGCGACGGCCTGGACGGTCTGGCTGCCGGGCTGGTCGCGGTGGCAGCGTTTGGGTTCGTCGTGGTGGCGCTGACCGCGCTGCTCCCCTCTGCCGCAGTGCTGGGCGCGGCCGTGGCCGGGGCCTGCGCAGGGTTCCTCAAGCACAATGCCTATCCGGCGCGGATCTTCATGGGCGACGTAGGATCCAACGCTCTGGGAGGGGCGCTGGCCGCGCTCGCCATCGTCACGAAGTCGGAGATAGCGCTCCTCTTCATCGGCGGCGTGTTCGTCGCCGAGGCCGCGTCGGTGTTGCTGCAGGTCGCGTACTTCAAGCTCACCGGTGGCCGGCGCATCTTTCGCATGAGCCCCCTGCACCATCACTTCGAGCTGGTGGGCTGGCCGGAACCGGTCATCGTGCGCCGGTTCTACCTGGCCGGCTGGGTCTGCCTCCTGATCGGCATGCTGGTTTCCGGATGATGGTCGGCCGCCCGCCCGCACGGGTCAGAGCCCTCCTGGAGCAGCTCCGGGGCAGGCAGATCCACGTTCTGGGCCCGTCGGGCACCGAGGGCTCCACCGTGACCGAGTTCCTCCTGAGCTGCGGCATCCAGGAGATAACCGTGCACGATCTGGAGCCGCCGGCGCGTTTCGAGGAGACGCTGCGGCGCACGCACTGCTGGTTGGATTCGCAGGGTCAGGCCCGGCTGGCCGCCCGGTTGAGGGCTGCGCCCGTCGCCTGGCGAGCGGGCGACCGATACCTGGAAGGGATCGAGGACGCCGGGATCATCTTCGTCCCCCAGTCGTGGTTCAGGCACCCGGAGAACGCGCCCGTGCGCCGAGCGGCGGCGCGCGGCATCCGGCTGTCGAGTCTCACGCACCTGTTCTTCGAACTCTGGCCAGGGCCGATTCTAGGCGTCACCGGCACCAACGGTAAGTTCACCGTCGTCACGCTGATAGCGGCGATGATGGAGGCCTCCGGGATGCCTCTCGTCGTCTCGGGGAACGACCGCACGCACGTGCCCGCGCTGTACGCCCTCGACGGCGCGGGCGCCGCCACGTGGCTGGTTCTGGAGATCAGCAACCGCCAGCTACTCGGCCTGCCCTACAGCCCCCACGTAGCGGTGGTGACCAACATCACGCCGAACCACCTGGACGACCACGGGTCGCTGGAGGCCTACGTAGAGGCGAAACGCACGATCGTCCGCCACCAGGGCGCGGGCGACATCGCGGTGCTCAACGCCGACGATCCACTTGTGGCGGGAATGGCCGAGGGCGCCGCATCTTCGGTGCGCTGGTTCAGCCGGCGCCGCCCAGTTGCGGCCGGAGCGCACCTCGACGAAGGGCGGATCGTGCTGGCCGGCGCGCCTCCTCGTCCGGTGCTGGAGGTGCGGGACCTGGCCGTGCCCGGCGCCCACACGCAGGAGAACGCCCTGGCGGCCTCGGCCGCGGCCGCAGTTGTTGGGGTCGAGCCCGGGACGATCGCGTCGGTGCTGCGCGCCTTTCGCGGCCTGCCCTACCGGTTCCGCCTGGCCGCGGAACGCGAGGGCGTCGCGTTCTACGAGGACTCGCTGGCAACCAATCCCGCGGCCGCCGCCGCGGCCATCGCAAGCATGGACAGGCCGTTCCACCTCATCGCAGGAGGCCTGCGCAGGGACGCCCGCGCAGGCGACTTCCACCCCATGGTGCGCGCACTCGAGGGCTCGCCGGTCAGGGCGGTCTACCTGATCGGTGCGACCGCTGCCCTCCTGGCCGATGCGATCGGCGGGATGGCCGCACCCCCGCGCGTCTCGCAGGCACGAACCCTGGAGGCCGCAATCGCGTCGGCCTGGGAGGCCGCGGTGAGCGGGGACGCGATCCTGCTATCCCCGGGGTGCGAGAGCTTCGACCAGTTCGCCGACTACCGGCAGCGCGGCGACCGGTTCTGCCAGTTGATTGACGCGCTGCCCGCGCGCGCGGACAGGCCGGTGCGACCGTAACCGCGCCCCCGCCCGCACTGCACCGCCGGTCCGGCGACCTGTTCCTGTTCATTTGCGTGCTGGCCCTGCTCGGGGTCGGGCTGGTGATGGTCTACAGCGCGAGCAGCATCGTTGCTTACGACCGCATGGCCGACAGCGCGTACTTTCTGCGCCGGCAGGCGACGTGGATCGGGATCGGCCTGGCCGCGATGTGGATCGCCCGCAGCGTTCACTACCAGCGGCTCCGGGTGTACGCCGTGCCGCTGTTGCTCGCCACCGCGGTCCTGCTCGTCGCGGTGCTGGTCCCTGGCATTGGCCGGGTAGCAGGCGGCGCCCGGCGGTGGATCGCCCTCGGGCCAACCAGCTTCCAGCCCGTGGAGCTGGCCAAGCTCGCGCTGCCCCTCTTCGTTGCGCAGTTTGCGGTTCGCCGCAGCGCCGACATGCGTGACCTGCGCCGCGGCGTGGTACCCCCGCTCATCGTGACCGGGGTTCTCGCAGGCCTCGTCCTCCTGCAGCCCGACATGGGGTCCGCGGTCGTGCTGGTAGTGGTGACGATGACGGTCCTGTTTCTGGCCGGCGCCCGCATCGCGCACCTGGGGCTCGTGGCTCTTGCGGCGCTTCCCGTCGCGGCCCTGGCCGTGGCAGCGGCGCCCTACAGACTCCGGCGCTTCCTGGCCTTCCTGGACCCCTGGAGCGACCCCCAGGGCAGCGGGTTTCACATCATCCAGTCGCTGCTGGCATTTGGGTCCGGTGGCCTGATCGGGGTTGGACTGGGGGAGAGCCGCCAGAAGTTCTTCTACCTGCCCGAACGGCACACCGACTTCATCTACGCCATCGTCGGCGAGGAGATAGGGTTGTTGGGCACGATGGGGCTGCTGCTCCTCTTCGCGTTCCTGGCCTACCGCGGGTACCGCATCAGCCGGGAGGCGCCCGACCGGTTCGGATCGCTGCTGGCCGCCGGGATCACCGCGGCCATCGTGGGCCAGGCATTGATGAACATGGGCGTTGCCACCGGGTTGTTGCCCGTCAAGGGCGTGCCGCTGCCGCTGGTGAGTTTCGGCGGCTCGTCGCTGGTGATGACGATGATTCAAGTCGGTATCCTGCTCAACATCTCGCAGTACGCCGCCGGGGAGGGAAAGTGAGAATCATTATCACTGGCGGCGGCACCGGCGGCCACCTCTTCCCGGCGCTGGCGATTGCCGAGGCTCTCCGCCCCCGGCGGCCCGACGTGGAGATCCTCTTCGTCGGCGGCGACCGCATCGAAGCCCGCGTCGTGCCAGCGGAGGGTTGGCCATTTGCGCGGATCCGCGCGCGAGGCCTGCCTCGGCGCCCAGGACTGGCGGCCGCGTCCGCGCTGGCGACCACCGCTGTGGGAACGCTCCAGGCGCTGCGGCTCCTGCGACGGTGGCGGCCGGAGGCGGTCGTGGCCACCGGCGGCTACGTGTGCGTGCCTGTCGGATGCGCCGCCGCGATGCTGGGCGTACCGCTGGGAGTGCAGGAGCAGAACATGCGTCCAGGCCTGGCGACCCGCCTGATCGCACGCTGGGCCAGGTGGGTTTCGATTCCCCACCCAGGGGCAGCCGAGCGGTTGAGGGCGCGCCGCACCGAGGTCACGGGCATCCCATTGCGCCGCCGGGCGATGGAGGGCGATCGGAAGCAGGGCATGAGCAGGTGGGGTCTTGATCCGAGCAGGCTTACCCTGCTCGTGCTGGGCGGCAGCCAGGGCGCGCTGAGTCTGAACCGTGCCGCCTGCAGGCTGGGCGATCTCCTCATGTTTGAGCCCAGGCTGCAGATCCTGCACCAGACCGGCGCCGAGCACGCACACTGGGTCCGGCGCGAGATCGGCCACCGCGAGCACGTCGGTCCGCCCGCGTTGCGCCACGTCGCGGTGACGTTTCTCGACGACATTGCCGACGCCTATGCCTGCGCCGATCTGGTCCTCAGCCGGGCCGGCGCCTCCACGCTGGCCGAACTGAACGCCTGGGGGCTGCCCTCGATCCTGGTGCCCTACCCTGGGGCCGCGGAGGGCCACCAGGAGGACAACGCCGGGGTTCTGGTGCGCGCCGGCGCGGCCATCCGCGTGCCCGATGCCGACCTCGGCGGCACGGCGCTGGTCGCCGCGGTGCAGGCGCTCATGGCCGATCCCATCCAGCGCAAGCACATGGCGGATGCCAGTCGTGCGTTGGGGCGTCCGGACGCGTCCAGCGTGGTGGCCGATCTGGTGCTCGGCCTCGGTAGGCAGGAGGTCCGCGCGTGATCCAACACTCGTCGCGGGTGCACTTCGTGGGGATGGGCGGCGCAGGGATGAGCGCGCTGGCCGAGGTGCTGCTGCACCGGGGAGTGCGCGTGTCGGGGTGCGATCTGCGCGACTCCGAGGCCCTCCGGCGGATCAGCGCGCTCGGTGGGACAACCTGCGTCGGTCACAGTGCTGATCATCTGGCCGAGGCGGACGTGGTGGTCTACTCGAGGGCGGTCGCCGACGAGAACTGCGAGATCCGTGCCGCGTGCGCGCTTGGCCTGCCGGTTCTCCACCGGGCCGAGCTGCTGGCGCAGGTGATGGCGTCCGGCCGCGGGGTGGCGGTGGTAGGGACGCACGGCAAGACGACCACGGCCGCGATGCTCACGCGCGTGCTGGTGCACGCGGGCCTGGACCCGACCGGGATAATTGGCGCCGGCGTCGAGGAGTACGGCGGCGGAGCGCGCACCGGGCGCGGATCCTGGATCGTGGCCGAGGTGGACGAGAGCGACGGGTCGCTCCTGCACGTGCGCCCGTTTGCCGCGGTGCTGACCAGCTTGGATGCCACCGATCACCGCGACTACTACGCGGCGCCCGGCCACCTCGAGCAGACGTTCGAACGATTCCTGGGCACGGTTCCCCAGGAGGGCTTCATCGCGGTCTGCCTCGACCACGCCGGGGCGACCGCGCTTGCCCGCGGTCTCGACCGGCCCTTCGTGACCTACGGATTTGACCGGGCCGCGTCGGTCCGGGGAGAGATCCGCGTGATTCGCGGGGAGGAGACCCGGACCGAGCTGTGGATCGCCGGCAGGCCGTCCGGCGAGATGGTGCTGCGCGTGCCTGGGAGGCACAACGTCAGCAACGCGCTGGGCGCAATCGCCGCCGCGACGCAGATAGGCGTGCCGGCCGATGCGGCCGTGGAGGCGCTGGCCGGCTATCAGGGCGCCGCCCGCCGCTTCGCCATCCGCGGCGAGGCCGGCGGCGTGCTCGTCGTGGACGACTACGCGCACAATCCGGTCAAGATCGCCGCGGTGCTCTGCGCGGCGCGCGAGGGCTGGCCCCATCGGCGCGTGATCGCCCTGTTCCAGCCGCACCGCTTCTCGCGCACCCGCACCACGCACGCCGAGTTCGGTCGGGCGTTCGATGCCGCGGACGAGGTGGTGGTGACCGAGATCTACTCCGCGGGCGAGCCTGCGCAGCCAGGCGTGACGGCGCAGTTGATCGTGGATGCGGTGAGTCCCCACCGGCCCGTCCACTTCCGGGCGACCACGGAGTCCGCCCTGGACCTCCTGGAGCAGATCGCCTCCCGGGGTACGATCGTGCTCACGCTGGGGGCAGGCGACATCGGCGAAGCGGCAGACGCCCTGCTCCGCAGACTGGCGGTGCGTGCCCGGTGAGCGCCTCCCTAACCGCGCTGTCCGGTCTGGAGCGCCGGCTCCGCGAGGTTGCCGGCGACGTGCGCCGGGACGAGCCGATGTCCCGGCACGTGCTGTTCCGCATCGGGGGCCCGGCGGATCTGCTGGTGATCCCGAGGAGTACCGGTGAGTTGCGGGCGGCCATCGCCGTGCTGTTTGAAGAGTGCCACCTACCTGTGATCCTGGGCAACGGATCCAACGTGCTGATCGGGGACCGGGGAATCCGCGGGGCCGTTGTGAAGATCGGCAAGGGCGTGGGTCGCGTTCGCATCAAGGGCGCGAAGGTCATCGCGGAGGCCGGAGCCAGGCTCCCGTCGTTGGCCCTGCGCACGGCGCGGCAGGGGCTCGCCGGGCTGGAGTTCGCGGCCGGCATTCCCGGGTCGGTGGGCGGCGCGGTGGTGATGAACGCGGGCGCCTACGGTCACTCTATGGGTGAGGTCTTCGCGGCGGCCGAGGTGCTGACCCCGGGCGGTCCCATCCGCGTGGGGCCCGAGGCGATGGGCTTCGGCTACCGGACCACGGCCATCCAGGGACGACCCTGGGTGGTTGCATCGGTCACGCTCGCGCTGCGCCCGGACTCCCCGGCCCTCGTGCAGTCCCGGCTCGAGGGGTGGCTGGAGCGCCGGGGCGCGACGCAGCCGATCGGCCGGATGAGCGCGGGCTGCTTCTTCCGCAACCCCTCCGGCGACCACGCGGGACGGCTGATCGAGGCGGTGGGCGGCAAAGGCCTGGCCGTCGGGGGCGCCCGCGTCTCGGAGATCCATGCGAACTACATCGTCAACGAGGGAGGGGCCACCGCCGCCGACGTGCTGGCCCTTGCGACGCAGGTGCGCGCTCGCCTGCAGGAACGCTTGGGAATCACCCTGGAACTGGAGGTCAAGCTACTGGGCGAGTTCTGAACCCAGGCATCCATCGTGGATCCGACCGACCCTACGACGCGCTCCAACGCCGCATCCCTTCGGGAGACGCTGCCGCGCTTCGCGATAATCATGGCGGCGCTGCTCGCCCTGGCCGCCTTCCCGCAGTCGGCGTTCTTCACCGTTGACCGCATCGAGGTGCGCGGGGCCGAGACGATCCCCGCGGCCAAGGTCGTCGAGCTCTCGGGCATCAGGCGCGCCGAGCGCCTGTTTGCCGTGGACGCCGCTGTCGCGCTGCGGAGACTCCGGGCCGACCCCCGCATCAGAGAGGCAGCGGTGCTCGTGCGGCCTCCCAGGAGCGTGTTCATCAACATCACCGAGCGCCGCCCGGTGGCGGCCCTGGTCGCCGGTGACGGGTTCGCAAGGGTGGCCGACGACAACGTGGTGGTGGCGATCACCCCTGATTCGGGTGGGCTGCCCGAGATCGAGGATCGCACCCGGGCCAATGTTTGGGTCCGACCCGGCCATCCCGTGGCCTCCGAGGGAATGCGAACCGCGCTCGCGGCCTTAAGCGCGGTTCCGGAGCAGCTGGCGAGCGACCTGAAGCGCATCGTGGTAACGGCGGGTCTGGACCTGACCTTCATCACCCGATCCGGGCTGGAGATTCGTGCCGGGGGTCTAGCGGGGCTCGCGGAGCGCCTGGGCCTGGTCCCCCGGGTTCTGGACGCCCTGCGGGCAAAGGGTGTCAGGCCCGCGTCGCTGGATCTGAGGTACGGGGGGTCCGTTGTGGTGAGACCGTCAGGAGCAGGAGATGCCCGATAGATGTGGAATGGCCAAACAAGATATAGCAAAAACAAACCGATGACCCACTACAGGTAGCGTATGGCGCGCCGGAGCTCGGTCGCGGGCCTAGACATAGGCACGACCAAGGTTTGTGCCGTTGTCGGCGAGGTTGACGAGGACGGCGACGTCCACATCGTCGGCGCCGGCAGCGTGCCTTCTTCCGGCATGCGCCGTGGGGTGATCGTGGACCTCCAATCCACGGCCCGCGCGATCGAGGAAGCCACGGATCGTGCCGAGCGCATGGCCGGGACCAGCATCACCACGGCCTTCGTCGCGGTCTCCGGTGAACACATCACATCGTCCGATAGCCGGGGCGTGGTGGCGGTGGCGCGCGGGGATCACGAGATCTCCGACGCGGACGTAACGCGGGTCGTTGACGCCGCCCGGATGGCGGCGCTGCCGGCATCCGACCGCGAGATCATCCATCTTCTCCCGCGCGACTTCGTGGTGGACGGCCAGGATGGCGTCAAGCGGCCGGTCGGAATGTACGGCACCCGCCTGGAGGTCGAAGCCCACATCGTTACGGGCGTGGCCACGGCGCTGGCCAACGTGGCCAAGTGCGCGCAACTGGCCGGCGTGGAGGTCGCGGAGATGGTGCTGGAGCCGCTGGCTTCCGCGGAGGCCGTGCTCACGCCGTCGGAGCGCGACATCGGCGTGATCCTGGTGGACATAGGCGGCGGCACCACAAGCGTCGGGGTCTTCACCAACGGCGGCCTTTGCCACGTGGCGATTCTCCCGGTGGCCGGCGCCCACATTACCAGCGACATCGCCGTGGGGATGCGGACCCCGATGACCGAGGCGGAGAAGCTGAAGGTTCGCTGGGGCGCGGCCTCGCCCATGGCCGTATCCGAGGGCGAGATGATCGAGGTGTTCAACGTGGGAGGGCGCGAGCCCCGCGTGATGCCACGCCGGATACTGGCGGAGTTCATCGAGCCGCGGCTGGACGAGATCTTCTCGCTCGTTCAGGCCCAGGTCCGCCGCAGCGGCTACACGCACCGCGTGCCGGCGGGCGTCGTTGTGACGGGCGGAACCGCCCTGCTGGATGGACTGATAGAGCACGCCGAGGTCCGGCTGGGACTCCCTGCCCGGCTCGGCGCGCCCGACCAGATTACCGGGTTGGTGGAGACGGTTCGGAGCCCGGCGTTCAGCACGGGCGTCGGGCTCGCGCTGTTCGGAGCGCGGGGCCGGACAAGGGCGGGCGCCGCCCAACGGAACGGCACGAGTTCGTTCTGGGATCGGACCCGCGCGTGGGTTCGCGATCTGCTGCAGGGTGGATGAGGGAGGAGCGGTGATGACCAAAATGGAGCGGGACCTTCGACGGTATGCGGCGATCAAGGTCATCGGGATGGGAGGCGGGGGCAACAACGCCGTCAACCGCATGATCTCCGCAGGGCTGCGTGGCGTGGAGTTCATCACGGTCAACACCGACGTCCAGGCGCTGGCCCTGTCTTCCGCGGACAAGAAGATACACATCGGCGCGAAGACCACCAAGGGGTTGGGTGCCGGCGGCGACCCCGCGGTGGGCCGCCAGGCCGCCGAGGAGGGCAAGGAAGAGCTCCGCGAGGCCCTCACCGGCGCCGACATGGTGTTCATCACCGCCGGAATGGGCGGCGGGACCGGCACCGGGGGCGCGCCGGTGATTGCCGAGTTGGCGCGCGAGCTGGGTTCGCTGACCGTCGGGGTTGTGACGCGTCCGTTTGGGTTTGAAGGCAAGCGGCGCGCCGCCACCGCCGACGAAGGCGTCCGTACGCTCAAGCAGAAGGTCAACACCCTGATAACGATTCCCAACGACCGGCTATTACAGATCATTGACCGGCAGGCCACCGTGGTGGAGGCGTTCCGCACAGCCGACGACGTGCTGCGCCAGGGCGTGCAGGGGATCGCAGACCTCATCACGATCCCCGGGTTGATCAACCTGGACTTCGCCGATGTTCGGACCATCATGACCGAGGCCGGCAGCGCGCTCATCGGAATCGGGGTCGCCTCGGGTGAAGATCGGGCGACCCGCGCGGCGCAATTCGCGATCAACAGTCCGCTCCTGGAGACCTCGATGGACGGCGCGCGCGGGGTGCTCATCAACGTCACCGGCGGGCTCGACCTGGGCCTGCTGGAGGTGAGCGAGGCCGCCCAGATCGTGCGCGACGCGGCCGACCCGGACGCCAACATCTTCTTTGGCGCGGTGATTGACGAGAAGGCGCACGACGAGGTTCGCATCACCGTGATCGCCACCGGATTCGAGGCTGCTCGCCGGGTCGAGACGATCGAAGCAATGCAGGACGACCGGAGCAAGGAACCGGTCAGGCTGATTGACGACCTCGACATTCCGGCCTTTCTACGGAGAAGGTAGGGCGACCCCGGCGTGGGATACGACCGCCCGCCGGGGGCATCGCTGCCTGAACCGGCCGACCTCGACGCCCGGCTGGACCTTGCCCGGCGGCACGTAGAGACGCTTCTACCCGGGGCGACCGCGGCCGAAGGGCCGCAGTCGCTCTACCTGCTCCCAACGGGGGCAGGGCTCGGTGGGCGCTTCATGGTCCTGCGGGACCGGCTGGCCCCGCTGGGATTGACCCCCATGCTGCGCACTCGGGTCGGCCGCCCGGCGCTCTTGCTCGTGCCCACTCCTCCGCCGGGCCGGTGGGGTTGGCAGACTAGCCTGCTGCTCCTGCTCGCCACCGTTGCCACGACCTTCTACGCGGGCTACGTGCAGTCGGCGGCGCTGGTTAGGGCCGGCTTTCTGGACAGCGCGGTGGCCGGTGGGGCCGCGTTCTCGCTGTCCGTGCTGGTGATCCTCGGAGCCCACGAGATGGGTCACAAGCTCGTGGCCATCTACCGCGGCATTGACGCCAGCCTGCCGTACTTCCTTCCAATGGCTCCCCCAATAGGCACGATGGGCGCCGTAATCGTGACGCGCACCCCGGCGCCCAACAGGGACAGCCTGATGGACCTGGGCGCCTCGGGTCCCATTGCCGGATTCCTGGTGGCCATCCCGGTGCTGCTCTACGGGGTCAGCCGGTCGTTCGTCGTGCTCCCTGAGCGCCTCGGGGCGGTCTTCTCCATACCTGACCCACTGCTGATCAAGGCCATGATCCGCCTGATCCTCGACCCTCCATCCGGCCACGCCGTGCTGGGGCATCCGGTGCTGTTCGCCGGGTGGATTGGACTGGTCGTAACCAGCATCAACCTGCTGCCGGCCGGGATGCTCGACGGAGGGCACGCGGTGCGGGCGGCATTTGGCCACCGCGCCCACGCCCTGCTTTCGTACGCGGGTGTGGCCATTGCCGTGCTGATGGGGTTCTACCCCATGGCAATCCTCATAGCGCTGCTGATGCGCCGGGGGCACGTGGGACCGCTCGATGATCTGTCCCCGTTGAGTTCCTCCCGCCGGCTGATCGGTGCGGCCCTGATCGCCGTCTTCCTGCTGAGCGCCGTCGTCTTTCCGCCGCCCTTCTAGCGCCGGCCCGTGGACTTGCCCGGCGCTTCGCCTTTCCGGCTGCCCGCTGCCCGCCCTGGCCTGTGGCGGCGCGCCGCACTGGCCGTCTTCCGCAAGGAGGCGGCCGAGACGCTGCGTGACCGCCGGACCCTGTTGGCCGCGGTGCTGCTTCCGGTGCTGACCATGCCCCTGGTGGTGCTGGTGATGCCGGTCCTGGCAGCGCGCCAGCAGGAGGCCCTGCGCGACCAGCCAGTGCGCATCGCCCTGCAAGGGGGGGACGCCGGTGGGCTGGCCGCGCTCGGTTCCAGGGAGGGGGCATTCCGCGTGATGTCGGTGCCCGATCCCAAGGCGGCGCTGCTCCGGGGCGAGATCGAGGCAGTCCTGGTGGACCAGGGGCCGGCCGGCCGCAGCCCCCGGGTCGTGGCCGCGCTGTACGACGAGTCCAGGCCTGCCTCCCGTGCCGCGGTCCAGCGCGTTGCACAGGTGGCGGGGCGGCTCGTGCTGCGCGATCTGGGGGCCGCGGCGCGGGCCAGGGGCACGGACCCGGCGGCGCTCGCGCCGTTGGTGGTCGAACCCCAAAACACGGCCTCGCCGCAGCGGATGGGAGGCGCGCTGCTGGCCACGGCCCTGCCGTTCTTCCTGGCCGTGTGGCTGCTCCTGGGAGGGCAGTACGCTGCCCTCGACGTGGGCGTAGGGGAGCGTGAGCGCGGTAGCATGGACGCCTTGCTGACCGCACCGGCGCCGCGGTCGGCGGTTGTTGCCGGCAAGTTCCTGGCCGTGCTGGCTCCTGCGGTGATGGCGGTGGGACTCATGCTGGCCGCGGGCGTCGCCACGCTCCGGTTCGGCTCTGCCCTGCTCACGCCCAGCCCGGTTGAGGTCTCCCTCCCGGTCGGGACCGCGCTCAGGCTCCTGCTGGTGGCGACCATGCTGGGCGGGTTCCTGTCGGCCTGCCAGCTCTGGATCAGCCTCCGGGCCAGGTCGCTGCGCGAGGCCCAGCAGGGGTTTACCGCGCTCTACCTGGCTGTTGCGCTGCCCGTGATGCTGATTCCCTTCCTGGGGAGTGTCGAGCAGCCATGGCTGGTGTTCGTGCCCGTGGTGAACGCCGTGGCGGTCTTCCGGGGCATCCTGGTGGGGGCCACCCCTGCCTCGGCCCTGGCCTGGACCGCCGGCTCGCTGGCGGCCCTCACCGTGCCCCTCCTGTGGCTGGGGACCCGGGAGATGGCCGGTCCCGAAAGGCAGATTCGATGAGCGGGCACCCGCGGGGGAGCAAGCGGTCGCTTGTGAGCGTGCGCGTGAGCAAGGCGGCTGCCCCGGGCATTGACACGCTAGATGTGGGAATCTAGAATCACCGTGCCTCTACTGGTGGTGTCGTAATGCGCTGCCCGCTCTGTGGCCACGAAGACAGCAAGGTCCTTGACTCGCGCCCCATGCTGGAAGGTAGATCCATACGCCGGCGGCGGGAGTGTCTGGGTTGCAGCAGGAGGTTCACCACCTACGAACGGGCCGATCCCTCTCCACTGATGGTAGTGAAGCGCGATGGGCGGCGCGAGCCCTTTGATCGGTCCAAGGTGCTGGGGGGCGTCATACGCGCCTGCGGGAAGAGGCCCGTTTCGGTGGAAGCCATGGATGCGCTGGTGGAAGAGGTGGAACGCGAGGTCCGCCAGCCCGGTAGTCCCGAGGTGGCGACCGCCACGATTGGAGACCTTGTTATGGAACGCCTGCGCCGGCTCGACGACGTCGCCTACGTCAGGTTCGCCTCTGAATACCGTCGGTTCCGCGACGTGGACTCGATAGCGGAGGAGATAGAGACCCTCAAGGAGCGCAAGCGCCGGGAGAACGCTCTACGCGATCAGGTTCCCCTTATCTCGCTCACCGACTCACAAATCGCTGGATGACACTACGCTCCCCCGGGGGTGACCTGCATGGAAGGCGCATCGTCCTCTTCGACCCAGCCCCTGGCCCTGTCCCGCGATCTCCCTGGGCCGCCCGCAGCTCCAGAGATCTCCGCCGAGACGCTTGCCGCCTTTGGGGGTGACGAGCTACGCGCCCGCGTGTTCCATGACAAGTATGCCCTGCGGGACCGCGACGGAGGCGTCGTGGAGCGCACGCCCGACCAGATGTGGCACCGCATCGCGCGGGAGATCGCATCGGTTGAGCACCCGGACCGGCGGGCGGAGTGGGCGGAGAACTTCGACTGGCTGCTAGGCGAGTTCCGCTTCATACCCGGCGGTAGGATCATGCACGCCGCGGGCAACTCGCGGCGCGTCACCGCGCTCAACTGCTACGTCATTCCGGTCAAGGACGACTCGATCGAGTCCATCTTCGACTGGATGAAGCAGGCGGCCCGCACCTACAGTCTGGGTGGCGGGGTGGGTACCGACATCTCCGTGCTGCGGCCGCGCGGCGCGCCGGTGAACAACGCCGCCCGCAGCAGCACGGGATCGGTGTCGTTCATGGAGCTCTTCTCGCTGACCACGGGTACGATCGGGCAGTCGGGAAGGCGCGGGGCGCTGATGATCACCATCGCCGACAACCACCCCGACGTGCTGGACTTCATCAAGGTGAAGCGCAATCTGGAGAAGGTCCGGTACGCCAACCTCAGCGTTCGGATCTCCGATGCGTTCATGCGCGCGGTGGAGGAGGACGGCACCTACGACCTCGTTTTCGAGAACGAGCGCGCCACTATGCGGCGCACCGTGAAGGCCCGGGAGGTGTGGCGGGACCTGATCAGCGGCGCCCGCGATTTCGCGGAGCCAGGCGTGATCTTCTGGGACGCGGTCAAGCGCTGGTCCACCTCCGAGTACAACGGCATGGGCGTGATCACCACGAACCCCTGTTCAGAGATACCCCTTGAACCCTATGGAAACTGCTGCCTTGGCAGCCTGAACCTCGCACGCTTCGTGCGTGACGAGTTCACCTCGTCGTCGCGTGTGGACTGGGAGCAACTGGATCGGGCGCTGCGGTACGCCGTGCGCTTTCTCGACAACGTGCTCGATTACAACGCCGACAAGCACCCCCTGCCCCAGCACCGGGAGGCGAGTCTCTACTCGCGCCGCATCGGCGTGGGTTTCACCGGGCTGGGCGACATGCTGGTCATGCTGCGGCTGAGGTATGACTCCGAGCCCGCCATCGCATTTGCGGACGGGCTCTTCGAGCGGATCAAGAACGTCGTCTACGACGAGAGCGTCAACCTGGCCGTTGAGAAAGGCCAGTTTCCTGGGTACGACGCGCGGTCCCACACGAGCCAGGCGTTCGTTCGGACGCTGTGCCCCCAGGTTCAGGAGCGAATCCATCACCATGGGTTGCGCAACGTGGCCCTGCTGACCGTTCCTCCCGTGGGAAGCGGGGCGGCGCTGGCAGGCGTCACCAGCGGCATCGAGCCCATCTTCGACCTGTCGTACGTCCGGCGGTCGGAGTCCCTTTCGCAGGAGTTCTTCACCGTCTACCACCCGCTCGTCCAGGAGTTCATGGCCCGTTTCGGGATAGACCGCCAGAGCGACCTGCCCGACTGCTTCGTCACCGCGCACCAGATCCGCCCCGAGATGCGCGTCCGGATGCAGGCCGCGATCCAGCGCCACATTGACCACGCGATCTCGTCCACGGTCAATCTGCCGGCGGACGCGCAACACGAGGAGGTCGAGAAGGTCTACTTCCTGGCCTGGAAGTCGGGGTGCAAGGGCATCACCGTCTACCGGGAAGGGAGCCGGGACGGCATCCTCATGACCGAGGGGCAGGCCCAAAGCCAGCAGGCGGCTGGGGGCGAGTCCGCGGCAGGGGTGCTGCCCGCGGCAGCGGCGCCGGCCGCGCCGTCACGAGCCGCGCCCCGCGCAAGGCCCAAGGTAACTTCCGGGAGGACCGAGCGCATCGAGACGCCTCGGGGTCGCATCTACGTGGTCATCAACGAGGATGAGCTGGGCATCTGCGAGGTGTTCGTGCACTCGCTCGACGTCGAGGCAGAGGCAATAGGCCGCATGGCCTCGCTTGCGCTGCGCGGAGGGATTGACGCCCGGGAGGTGATCGAGCAGCTCTGGCGCGTCCAGAGCACCGAGGTGGCGTTTGACCGGTCCGCGGACGGCACGGTGGTGCGCGTCTCCACGATCGCGCAAGCGGTGGCGCTGGCGCTGGGCCGGGCGCTCTACGGCGATGGGTTCCGGCCGGACAAGGTTTTCCCGCGCGCCGACGTTCTGCCAGAGCCGGGCCCGCGGGCAAGGCAGGAGATGCTTCGGTTCGCCCCCCCGCCGGTTGTCCCCGCGCCCCCCGGGGAGCCGGTGCTGGCCCGGGTGGACGGCCGCCACGAGGGTGGCTGGTCGGTCGAGCGGGGCGTCGCGCTGGGCTTCGTTGGCGTCTGCCCTGACTGCGGAGCCTCCCTGATCCGCGAGAACGGCTGCGCGACCTGCCGGCAGTGCGGGTACGCCAAGTGCTGACGGGCGCCCGGCTTGGACCTCCCCGTGCCATGTTAGACTGGTAGCGTGATCTAACACGGCCAGAGGGGGGATCGGCATGCGGACTGCGCTTGGAACGGTTATCCTCGTGGTGCTGCTCGCGGCACTGGCTCCCGCCGGAGCGCAGCCCGCGAACTGGATCGTGGTGCCGGGGCACGCGGTCGGGGACATACAACTCGGCATGACCCAGCAGCAGGTGCTCAACCGGCTGGGCATGCCCGACGAGATCTCCAACGACCGCGCGGGCGACGGCTCCTTGAACGTGTACTGGGTGTACCCGCAGACCGAGCGATTTGTCTTCGTCGTGTCCTGGACGAAGCGGCACGGTGATAGCGGCGGCGCGGACTTCATCTTTACCGACAATCCGCGCTACGTAACCAGCAAGGGAGTGTCCTTTGCGAACTCGACCTTCAAGGACGTCCTGGCGCACTACGGAGCGCCCGACCGCCTCACGGGTGGGAGCAGGAGCTCGGTGGTGCTTACCTATGAGGCGCAGGGGATCCGGTTCCGGCTCGACAGCGATGGCCGCGTGACCGGGATGACGGTGGTTCCGCGCAAGTAACGAGCGCCCGGCGGGTGTGCTATGCTGGGCGCGGACACGGTTGACGCACCATCCAGACAGTCGGGGCATTTGCCGGAGCGCCCCGTGGGAGGAGGATGGATAGTGAGGAGATATGTGCGAACCCTGACGGTTGTTCTCATCATGGCAGTAGCCTTGGGTACGGGTGCATGGTACCCGCAGTCCGCCGCTGGCCAGACCAGCCTCGTGCTGGCGTTCGTGCCCTCGGTGGATGCGGGTCGGGTTCTGGCCACGGGCAGCACGCTGGCCAGGATGCTCGAGGTGGCCACGGGCTATAGGGTCCGGGCCGAGGTGCCCACCAGTTACGCCGCCACGATCGAGGCGATGTGCGCGGGAAGGGTGGACATCGCGTTCTTCGCCACTTTTTCGTATGTTCTGGCCAACCGCAGGTGCGGGGCAGAGGCCCGTCTGGTCAGCCTCCGGCAGAACAAGCCGTTCTATGTGGCGCAGATCCTGTATCGGGCCGAGCTCAACGCCAAGACGCTAACCGACCTGCGCGGCAAGAAGTTCGCCTTCGTGGACCCGGCCTCGGCATCGGGCTACCTTTTCCCCGCAGCCCTTCTCAAGAAGAATGGGATCGATCCGGACCGGTTCTTCAGCCAGGTTCTCTACGCCGGCGGGCACGATAGGGTGGTGCTGGCGATCTACACCGGATCCGTGGACGCGGGCGCCACTTTTGGGGATCCCGACAACCCGGTCTTCGATGCACGCGAGCGCGTGGTTGCGCAGTACCCGGACGTGAGGGACAAGGTGAAGGTCCTGATGTACACCGACCCGATTCCCAACGACACCGTCTCGTTCCGCCGCGAACTCCCGGACGAGGTCAAGGAGAAGGCCGTGAAGGCGCTGTTCCGCATCGCGGCAACCGCGCCAGGCCGGGAAACGATCTTCGCCCTCTACCAGCACGAGGGGTACGCCGACCTGGCAGCCCTCCAGACCACGCATAAGATGCCAAGACTGAAGTCCGTTGACGAGTTGTTCCAGTCGGTCAGGGATGCGGCGAAGCTCCTTGGCCTGGATCTTGAGCAGATGGTGCGGCCCAGGTAGCGGATCGAGCGAAGCACCGGATGGTATCAGACGGAGGAGAGGGTACGCCGCTCTCCTCCGTTCTGCGAGGTGGCATGATGCGAGGAGCGGCGGTGAGGATCGAGAACCTCACCAAGATCTACCCCGACGGAACGCGGGCGCTGAACAATGTGAGCTTCTCGGTGACACCTGGCGAGTTCCTCATCATCATAGGGCTCTCCGGGTCCGGGAAGTCCACGCTGATGCGGTGCATCAACCGACTCGTGGAGCCGACCTCGGGCAAGATCCTCATTGACGACGTCGAGGTTACGGCGCTGGCGCCGGAGGAGCTGCGCCGCATGCGACGACAGATAGGGATGATCTTTCAGCAGTTCAACCTGGTCAAGCGCTCTCCGGTCATCACCAACGTGCTGTCCGGACGGCTCGGGTACGTGCCGCCGGCTTGGTCGCTCTACAACTTCTTCCCGCGCGACCTGCGCGAGCAGGCGATCGCGCACCTTGCCACGGTCGGCATTCCGGAGAAGGCCCGCACGCGGGCCGATCAACTCTCCGGCGGCCAGCAGCAGCGGGTCGGCATCGCCCGGGCGCTGATGCAGGATCCCAAGCTGATCCTGGCCGACGAGCCGGTCGCCAGCCTCGATCCGGCGACCTCGCACTCGGT
>CAYLKW010000030.1:0-18008 GCA_964384245.1 uncultured bacterium | reverse complement strand
GATCACCTTCCTGTCCGTCCAGTCAACTTCCTCCCGTGCGCGCGGATTCCCGTCAGCCCGATGATGCCACTTCACGTCCTGCGTGACAAACCAGTCGAAGAACCCAACCGGGGAATCGCCCCCGGCGCCCTGGCGATCGCGCGCTGCTCCCCGCGGCCCGGTGTGCCAACCTTCCTACAAAGCCTCGATCCACCGGCTGGGACCCACCAGGGCCTCACCACTTGCCCCCACGCCGCGATACGTAATCAGAGCAAGGTAGCGATCGAGCATCTTGTCGGCAGGCCGCTCTGTTTCAACAAATACCCCAATGCCCACAACTTCAGCCTGGAACTCGCGCATCAGGTCGTGCACGCCGCGGGCGGTGCCTCCCCCGCGCAGGAAGTCGTCAATGAACAGCACGCGCGCGCGCTGGGGGATGGCCCTGAGCGGCAGCGTCATCGCCTGCACGATCTGGGACGATCCCGACAGGTAGCTGACGCTGACCGAGGGACCTTCGGTGATCTTGCCTTCCCTGCGGATCGTCACCATCGGCACGTTGAACGCGCGGGCGGTCATGAGCGCCAGCGGGATGCCCTTGACCTCCATCGTCAGCACGCAGTCGGGACGCACGTCCCAGAACAGGGTTGCGAACACCTCGCCCATCTCCGCGGCCACGGATGGCGTGGAGATGAGATCCGTCATCTGTAGGAACCCGCCTGGGAGCACCCGCCCCCGCTCCCTGAGCCGTCCGCAGAGGTCCTCGACCAGGCACCGGATCTGCGCGGGGGTGCGGTGCGGATGGAAACGAACCCCGCCAGAGGCGCCCGGGGAGGTGACGATGCGACCCAGGCCGAACCGGTCGCACGCGGTCCTCAGCAGGGCAAGGTCCTCGCTGATCGTGGACTTGGCCGCGCCCAGCAGCTTTGCGAAGTCGGCCAGCGAGTGCAACCGGTCCGGGGCCTGCGTGAGCAGGTGGGCGAGCACCACCATGCGCTCGCCGCGGCGAAGGCGTGGCATCCTCGGCTACGGCTCCGGAGAAGGCTCCAGGGCCGCGCGGAGCGCGGCCAGGTTCTCGGGCCGTCCGGCATCCACGTCGAGCGCCATCTCAGGACCGTCGAGGGCCACCGCGCGGCCGCGAAGCCCGCTGATCGCGTGCGCCCGCGCCTCCAGCTCGGCGATCGAGAGCCGGCCTGAGGCAAACCGCATAACGGTCGTCAACCCGAAGAGCTGGGCCAGCAGCCAGGGTTTCTTTCGGGCGGCGATCGCCTGCTCGACGAGCGGCCGAATCCGTTCCAGCGCCTCGGGCGCGAAGAGCACGATGCTGCCGCCGCAAAAGGCCCCGTCGGTGAGCTTGACGTAGGTCTTGCGGGCCGTGGGAAAGCGGCGTTCGATCGCGGCCTGAGGCACGATCGAGTAGTAGAAATCGGCCTCTCCCGTGCAGAGCCCCAGGAAGTGCTCCACCGCCTCCGACGTGATCAGCGGCAAGTCTGAGGCCACCGTGACCACGCGCCCTCCATCCCGAAGCGGAGCCACGCCCGCGGCGATGTTGTTCATTATCGAGCCCTGATCAGGGACGATCTCCACCGAAGAACCCAGAAGGGCTGCCAGGGGCTCGGGCGGACCGACCACCACGACCCTCCCGATGCTGGGGCTGCCACGCAATGCGGCCACGACCCGCTCCACCAGCGTGAGGCCGCCGATTCGGAGGAACGCCTTGTTCGGTAGGCCCGGGGCAAGCTGTGGCTCCGGCTCTCCGCCGGCCAGCACGACCGCGGAGGGCACTAGCGTTCCTCCGAGAAGGTCCGCGTTACGATGACGTCCACCTCATCCCGCTTGCCCAGGTCTTCGGCGAGGTGCCTGGCCGCGGCCTCGTTGGCCATCAACCCATAGACGGTAGGACCCGTGCCGCTCATCGCGGCGCCATAGGCCTCACCCCGCAGGATCCGCGCCTTCAGATCGGCAACGATGGGATGGCATCTGGCGACAACCTCCTCGAACACGTTTCCCACCAGACGCCCCACCGCGGGCAGATCACGCCGCGCCACCGCGTCCAGGAGCTGCGGGATGTCTGGGCGGCAAGTGATCTCCGCGGGCCGGATGCGCCGGTAGGCCCACTCTGTCAGAACTGGGAACCTGGGTCTGGCCAGCACCACCCAGGTGGCCGGCAGCGGCGTGAGCGGCTGGACCCGCTCGCCGCGCCCCCGGGCCACGGCGGCGCCGCCGCTCAGGAAGAACGGTATGTCTGAGCCGAGGCACCCTGCCAGCGCGTGGAGTTCGCGGCGGTCCAGCCGCAGCTTCCACATCTGGGCCAACCCGATCAGCGTCATCGCCGCGTCGGCGCTGCCTCCACCCAGGCCCGCGGCCACCGGAATGCGTTTGAGCACCTCGATCTCCACCGGCCGCGTCACGCCGTACTTCTCCCGCAGCAGCGCGGCCGTCCGGTACAGCAGGCTGCCCGCGTCCGTTGGGATCGAAGGGTCGTCGGTGGTGACGAGGATCCCTTCTCCCGATTCGCGCAGCGTGATTGAGTCGTGCAGCGCGATCGTGTGTAGGACGGTCTCGACCTCGTGATACCCGTCCTCGCGACGCTGCAGTACATCCAGGGCTAAGTTGACCTTGGCGTAGGCATTGAGGCGGAGTTCCTTCACAACATCGGCCCCCCCGTGCGGCTCTGCGGCACCTAGACAGTTAGGTGCCGGGAGGCATAAGTCCTCCGTTGTGGTGGCCTTCGTTGTGGTGGCCTTCGTTGCGCGGACCGAATGGTTCCCGTAAGATAGCCCCGTGACCGAGCAACTCCCTGACAACGCAGACCGCGCGCCGGGCGCCCAGACGGCAGATCCCAGTTGCCCTGCCGGGCCACCGCCACCTCCTCCCCGCAGGCGCTGGTGGCGGGTCGTGGTTTGGGCCGTCCCGGTTGCCGTGCTTGTGGCCGGCGGCCTTGCCTTGGGAATCTACCTGTACATCCTGAGCCAGGTGACCGTGGGCACGGGCGAGACTGCCGCGGGGCGGCGTAACGTCGAGGCCTTCGGCTGGCCGCTCCGCTTGACCGGCCGGGTGAACGTCCTCCTGATAGGCATTGACGCGACCCTCGACAACCGCCGGCAGGTGTTGAACGTGGCGCGGGCGGACACCCTCGTCCTGATCTCGTTCGATCCCGAAAGGGAGCGGATCACCGCGCTTTCGATACCACGCGATACGCGGGCCGAGATCCCGCGCCACGGGGTCACCAAGATCAACGCTTCGTATGCCTACGGCGGCCCGCGCCTGACGGTCAAAGCGGTGGAACGCCTCCTTGGGGTCAGGGTGGACTACTACATCAAGCTGGGACCCGAGTCGTTCGCGCGCCTGGTGGACGCGGTTGGCGGCATCGAGATAGACGTCGAGAAGGACATGCGGTACACCGATAGCTGGGCCGGGTTCACGGTGGACTTGAAGAAGGGTCGGCAGCGGCTGAACGGCGACCAGGTCGCGGGCTACATCCGGTTCCGCCACGACCCCCTGGGTGACATCGGCCGCGTGAACCGCCAGCACCAGGTGATCATGACCCTGGTCCGGCAGCTCAAGCAGCCCTCCACGCTCCTGGCCGGTCCAAGACTTCTGAGCGCCTTCGCCCGCAACGCGCAGACCGACCTCACGCGGGCCGAACTGATGACCCTGGGCGTGTTCGCGGTGCGCGCGCGTGGGGAGCCGCTGCGCGTGGAAACGCTGCCCGGCAACTTCGCGCCCCTGTACTGGGAGCCTGATCCGGCCAGAATACGCGCGGTGGTTGCGGACTTCTTCTACGGCCTGAGCGAAGAAGATCTAAGGACTGTGCCGGTCGAGGTGCAGAACGCCAGCGGCGTCCCTGGCCTGGGCCAGCAGGCAGCCTCGCGCATCGCGGCGCTCGGTTTCAGGACGGTCACGGTGCGCGCCGCAGAAGGACCGGTGGAGGTGACGACGATCGTGGATCGCAGCGGATCCCCCCGCGTCGCCCGCGCGCTGGCTTCTGCGCTGGGCGGGTTCGCGGTCAGGGAGGAACCGCCCGCGCCCGGTGGTAGGATCACCGTGCTGCTTGCCAGGGACGCGGTCGCGAAGCTCTCCGGTCCGTAGAAAGCGTCAGCGGCCGCCTGCTGCCGAGTTAGGCCGGGCCGCTCCCGAAGGAGTACCTCCTCCCATCTCAACCAGCTACGTGCCGCTGACAACCCTGACGGTAGCGCACGATCCGAAGAACGTCAATCCGAAACTGTTGTTCCCCTCCTGTGGACTGTGTGGACAGGGGCCGCCACGCTGCGGCGCACTATCCGACCCAGGCGGGCGATGCCGTCCTTGATCTCGGCCTCGGACGGGTAGGAGAAGTTCAGGCGCAGGGTGTTCTGGCCGCTCCCGTCGGCGTGGAAAGGCTGCCCTGGAACGTACGCCACGGCCTCTTCCTCAAGCGCGACCTTGAGCATCGCGCCCGCGTCCACCCCCTCGGGAAGGCGCACCCAGAGGAACAGCCCGCCCTCCGGTCGCGTCCAGGATACGCCCTCGGGCATCTCGCGCGACAGCGCATCGAGCATCACGTCCCGCTTGTGCCGGTAGAGCCCCACCACCGTGGGAAGCCGTTCCAGCAGGGTCCCGCGGGCCAGCAGTACCGCCACCATCGCCTGCGTCAAGGCGGGGCCGCAGAGATCCATCGCCTGCTTTGCGGTCACGCAGCGCGAGATGAGGAACTGGGGGCCGGCCATCCAGCCTACCCTGAGGCCGGGCGCCAGCGTCTTGCTGAAGGTGGAGAGGTAGAGCGTGCGGCCTTCGGGATCGAGCGCGGTGATCGGCGGCGGGGCGCTTCCGAGGAAGCGCATCTCGCGGTAGGGATTGTCCTCGATGACCAGGGTGTCGAACTCGCTCGCCAGCGCGAGCAGGCGCTCACGGCGAGCGCGGCTCCAGGTAATCCCAGACGGATTCTGGAAGTCGGGCACGGCATAGAGGAACTTCGGCCGCCGGCCCTCGTGCCGCAGGCGCGTCAGGACAGAGTGCAGCGCCTGCACGTTGATGCCGTCGTCGTCTTGGGGAACGCCGATCATCTCCACCCCATAGGTGCGGAAGGCCTGCAGCCCGCCCAGGTACGTGGGCAGCTCGACCACGATCACGTCCCCGGGATCGAGGAGCACACGGCCGACGATATCGAGCGCCTGCTGCGAACCTGTCGTGACAAGGACGTCGTCACGTCCGACGTTGATTCCATCCTTGGCCATCCAGCGAGCGAGCTCCTCACGCAGGGCCGGATCGCCCTCCGTGGTCGCATACTGCAGCGCCGTCCTCCCCCCGGTCGAGAGGACCTCGCGGGTCACCTCCTGGAGTTCTGCGATCGGAAATGTGGCCGGGTCGGGCAAGCCGCCGGCGAAGGAGATCACGCTCCCCGGCCGGGTCAGCTTCAGCAGTTCTCGGATCACGGAGCGCTCCGTCCGCCGCGCCAGCGTGGACAGGAAGGACTCGTAGTCTAGCATCTCGGTTCCACCCCACCTGATTCCAGCGTTGCTTCCACTGATGGCATCTTCCCCACCGACCGGCCTACTCCCTGTCGGCGAGGGCGCGCGCCAGTAGGGAGAACTCGGCAACCGACAGACTCTCTCCCCGGCACCGCGGGTCAACCCCGGCTGTCCGGCAGAGATCCTCGACCGCGGCCGCGGGCAGGGGCCGCCCCCGGACGGACTGCAGCGCCGAGCGCAGCATCTTCCGGCGTTGACCGAAAGCGGCGCGCGCCACGGCCATCAGCACCGGCATCAGAGGACGCGGCACCGCGGGCTCTTCGCGCACGTCCAGCCGGACGATGGCGGAGTTCACCTCGGGCGGAGGGAAGAACGCCGACCGGGGCACCCGGGCGACGATGGACGCATCCGCGCGCGCCTGAACCGCCACGGAGAGCAGCCCGTAGGACTTGCCCCCGGGAGGAGCGACGATGCGGCTGGCTACCTCGTGCTGGACCATCACGATGAACCGGCGGCCGACCCCGGCCTCCAGCAAGTTGATCAGGAGCGGCGAGGCGATGGCGTAGGGCAGGTTGGCCACGACCTTGTCCGGCGCTTCCGGCAACATCTCCGGGGCCAGGGACATGGCGTCGGCGTGCACGATGCGAACGCTGGGGTAGGCAGCGCAAACCGCACGCAGGACCGGGACGAACCCGCCGTCCACCTCCACAGCGGTCACCCGCGCGCCGACCCGCGCAAGCGCCACGGTGAGCGTGCCGACGCCGGCCCCCACCTCCAAGACGGTCTCGCCGGGCTCGATCCCGGCCGCGGACAGGATTCGGTCCAACACGTGGCGGTTGACGAGGAAGTGCTGGCCGCGCGAGGGGCGGAGGCGCAGGCCCCCTGCTGCCAGGGCCGCGCGGAGTCCTGATGGCGTCACCAGGTCGAGGTGGTCCAGACCGAGGTGGTCGGGGGGCGGTTCCGGATCCTCCACGCTGGCGCCTACTTCCTGCGCGGGGGCGGCACCGAGAGGATGTACACGCGCACCGGCCGGCGACCGAACTGGTATGCCTGGCGCGCGGTGCTGAAGCCCAGATCAATCCTGTGGCCCTTGATCGCCCCGCCGGTATCTCCGGCGATGGCGCGGCCGTACCCTTCTATGAACAGCTCGGACCGCAGCGGGATGACCCGCGGGTCCACGGCCACCACCCCGTAGCCGGCCCGCATCCCAATAGCGGTGGTGCCGTCAACGCCCTTGCCGTGCCAGGGCGCATAGCCGGTGGCCTCCATGTGCACTATCTCTTTCCCGGCAAACTCCCCGCGGGTGGCTATGATCCGGCGGGTTCCGACCTGCGAGACGTGGTCCTGCGGGGGCCGGGCCAACACCTGCCCGATGACCTGCCTGTCCACCACCTGCCCGTCCGCGGTCGTTACCGCGATTCGTAGCACGCGAGTGCCAGGCCTGCCTGCCTGCACCAGGCGGGTCATCCCGCGCGGCAGCGTCGCATCAGGCCTGACCAGGCGCGCGTACGGAAGCCGCTCCTCCTTGGTAACGAGCAGGGTATTGATGCGCACGACCCTGACCACAGCGTTGGGCCACAACCGGGATTCCAAGGAAGGATGCACGCGGTCGCGCGGCTGCAGGCGCACCCCGCCGTGACGTTCGGCCAGGAACTCCTCCACGGACTCGGCCACGGTCATGACCTGGAGCGTGCGACCGTCAACCATGAGGGTCACCGGAAACGCGCGCCGGACGCTGACCGTCATCTCCGGCGCCAGGCGCTCGGCCAGCCCTGGGAAGACCCGGTCATGGGGCCTGACCTTGACCCCTGCTTCCCCAAGCACGCCTCCCACCGTCGCCTGGTGGGTCCATACCTTCTGGACGCCTGCCTCGGTCACCAGGGCAACCATCATGGGACGCTGTGCCAGTGCGGTTGCTCCGACCGCGAGCGACGCGGCTGCCACTAGCATCGCCAGCACCCGGCGCGATATCAAGGGGCGCATCCGCTCACCTCCTGTCGGGATGGAAACTGGAACAAGCCAGAACCGCGCGAAGGCCTCTCGGGGTGGTAGGTCTATTCTACCGCTCTTCGGGCAGGGGGGCAACCCGCTGGGCGGGCTCGACCAGCTCCACGAGCACCCCGTGGGTGCCCTTGGGATGTAGGAATACCACGCGGGTGCCGTGCGCGCCTGGCCTGGGAATCGCGTCAACAGGCTCAAAACCCGCTGCACGTGCGCTCTCCAGCGCCCGTTCCACGTCGGGCACCGCCAGCGCGACGTGGTGCACGCCCTCGCCGCGGCGCTCCAGGAACCGGGCGATCGGCCCCTCAGGAGTGAGTGGCTCCAGGAGCTCAATCCTCGTCTCGCCGGCGGCAAAGAAGACCATCGTCACGCCCTGCGCCGGAAGCTGCTCGGGCGGGCCGCCCTGGAGCCCGAGCGCTTCGCTGTAGAACCGCGCCGCCTCGGCTATGCTGCGGACCGCCACGCCGATGTGGTCCACTCGAACGCCCGCGGCAGCGTCACGGCCCGCGGCGAGCAGCCGGATGGCCGCGCCGCGCGGGTCGAGCTGACCGGAGGCCACCAGTTCAACCAGCCCGTCCAGCGAGGCAATCGCGGCGCTGCCCATGGTCTGGGCCCTCAGGCGCGCCTCGACCGAGCGGACGACCTCCCTCCTCCAGCGGGCTCTCCTGCGGTCCTTCAGACCGCCGCTCTGCTCCAGATGGCGCAGGTGGTTGGAGACAGATTCCAGGACCTGGGCGACGCCCTCACCGGTGGTGGCAACCGTGGATAGCACCGGAGGCCGCCAGCCGCCCTCGGGCGCCAACGCCAGGACCATCTTGAGGTCGGTTGCAGCCCGGTCGGCGTCAGGACGATCGGCCTTGTTGACCACGAACAAGTCGCCGATCTCCATTACGCCGGCCTTCAGGGTCTGCACACTGTCACCCAGACCGGGCGCGCTCACAACCGCCACGGTGTCGGTAGCGGAGACCACATCCACCTCGGCCTGCCCGGTGCCCACGGTCTCAACGAAGACCGTTGAGGCGCCCCAGGCATCCAGCACGGCCACGGCCTCGCCCGTGGCCGGCGCCAGCCCGCCCAGGCTGCCGCGGGTGGCCATCGAGCGCACGAAGACTTCCGGGTCGGTGCTGTGATCCTGCATCCGGATGCGGTCGCCCAACAGCGCGCCGCCGGTGAACGGACTGCTGGGGTCCACGGCGATCACGCCCACCCGCCGGCCCTGAGCCCGCAGGGCCCGGATGGCCGCGTTGACCAGCGTGCTCTTGCCCGATCCCGGCGGTCCGGTGATTCCGACCACGTGAGCGCGGCCCGTGTGCGGGAACAGCGCCCGCAGCGCCACCGCCGCATCCTCGCCATCGTTCTCGATCAGCGTGATCAGACGGGCGGCCGCCTGGACAGATCCGGCCACGACGGAGGCGGCCAGGCGGAGGATCTCGTCGGCGTTCACTATCTCACACCACTACAGGCGGCCGGTAGGTCCCGAACACCGTCCGCAGGACGTCGCAGATCTCGCCCACGGTGGCGTACGCCCGCACCGCCTCCAGGATGGGCAGCATGAGGTTGCCGGAGCCGCGCGCTTCGCCGCGCAGGCGCTCGAGCGCAACCGAGGAGGCGGCGCCGTCGCGGCCCGCGCGCACCTCGTTCAGCCGCGCGATCTGGCGCGCCGCGGTCTCGGGGTCGAGGCGCTGGAGTTCCTTCTTGACCGGGCTGGCGGACTGGTACCGGTTCACGCCCACGACGATCTTGTCCCCGCGCTCGATGTCCTGGGCCTCCCGATAGGCGCTCTCCGCGATCTCGCGCTGGATCAGCCCGTTCTGAATCGCGCGCAGCACCCCGCCGGTGGCCTCGATCTGCGAGATCCGCGCCAGGGCCTGCTCCTCGATCTCATCGGTCAGTTGCTCCACGGCAAAGGAACCGCCAAGCGGGTCCACGACGGAGGCAACCCCGCTCTCGTGCGCGATGATCTGCTGGGTGCGCAGGGCCAGCAGGGCCGAGTCCTCGCTCGGCAGCGCCAGCGCCTCGTCGCGCGAGTTGGTGTGCAGCGACTGGGTGCCGCCCAGCACCGCGGCCAGGGCCTGGATCGCGACCCGCACAACGTTGTTGTCAGGCTGCTGAGCGGTCAGCGCCGCGCCCGCGGTCTGGGTGTGGAACCGCAGCATCATCGAGCGCGGGTTCGCTGGGTCGAAGCGGTCCCGCACCAGTCGCGCCCACAGCCGGCGTGCCGCCCTGAACTTCGCCACCTCTTCCAACAAGTCCATTTGCGCCGCGAAGAAGAACGAGAACGAAGGCGCGACCTGATCCACGCCCAGACCGGCGTCCACCGCTGCCTGCAGGTAGGTCAGGCCGTTGGCCAGCGTAAACGCCACCTCCTGTGCGGCTGTGGCGCCGGCCTCGCGGATGTGGTAGCCGCTGATGCTGATCGGGTTCCAGCGAGGCATCGTCCGCGCGCAGAAAGCCATCGAGTCGGTCACCAGGCGCAGCGACGGCGCGGGCGGGAAGATGTAGGTTCCCCGCGCGATGTACTCCTTGAGGATGTCGTTCTGGATGGTGCCGTCCACGCGGTCGGCCGGAACTCCCCCTCGTTCGGCCACCGCCTTGTACATCGCCAGCAGGATGGCCGCCGTGGCGTTGATCGTCATCGAGGTGGAGACGCGGTCCAGCGGGATCTCCTGGAGCAGGACCTCCATGTCGGCGAGCGAGTCTATCGCGACGCCCACACGGCCTATCTCTGCGAGAGCGAGGGGGTGGTCCGAGTCGTATCCCATCTGCGTGGGAAGATCGAACGCGACCGATAGGCCGGTCTGCCCCTGCTCCAGCAGGTACCGGAAACGGCGGTTGGTCTCCTCCGCGGTGCCGTAGCCGGCGTACTGGCGCATCGTCCAGAGCCGGCCCCGGTACATCGTCGGGTAGATGCCGCGGGTGTAGGGAAACGCGCCGGGCTCGCCCAGGCTGGCGTTGAAGTCAGGGCGCGGCTCCCCGTCCTTCATCGAAGCCCCTCCGCGCCTGCCTCGGGCGCCGGCACCCGCACCAGGACCAGCACCTGCCCTCCGGCCACCTCCTGGCCGGGTCGAACGCGTATCTCCTCTACGCGCCCGGACGCCGGGGAGACCACCTCCATCCGCATCTTCATCGCTTCCACGACCGCAACCACGCTTCCCGCCAGCACAGGCTCGCCATCCGCATGAGGAACGCTGACCACGAGCCCGGGCATGGGCGCGCGCACCTCGACGCGGTCCGCGCCGTTCTGCGCCGATGCGCGGCGCGAAGCGGCCGGAAGCGCCCGGCGAACACCCACCGCGACCCGGTCGGCGCCGATCGTAACCAGAAGCCGTCCCTCCTGCTCCACCACGCGCACGGGCACGGCCCGTCCTTCGACGACGAGCCGCCAGCACTCGGTGCCTGCCAGCGGCTCTAGAAGAACTTCCGTCACCGTAGACCCTCTTCCCTTGCCGCGGCAATCCACCTGGATGCGGGGCCGGCGGCAGGACCGTCGGAGACAAGCACGGATGCCGCTGCTTTCCGTCGTAGCCAGGCGTCCGCCGCCACCTCGGCCAGGTGCTCGGCTTCCTGCGACGGGGTCATGCTGTCCCACTCCTCGGCGAACCGCACGTCGTAGGCCCCCTCCAGGAAGGCCGGCTGCTCCAGCGCCCAGCGATGAAACGGGATCGTCGTGTCCACGCCCGAGATGGCGTACTCGGCGAGCGCGCGCCTCATCCGGGCGATCGCCTCGACGCGGTCGCGGCCCCAGGCCACCACCTTCGACAGCAGGGGATCATAGTGCCGGGACACCACGCACCCGGCCCGGAACCCGCTGTCCAGACGGATGCCCGGGCCCTGGGGTTCGATCACGCCGTCAATCCGCCCCAGCGAGGGCAGAAACCCGCCGTGCGGGTCCTCGGCGCTGATGCGGCACTCGATAGCGCACCCAAAGCGGCGTACGTCTCCCTGCGCGAACGGAAGGCGCTCTCCGCCTGCGATGGCAAGTTGGGCAGCCACCAAGTCTACTCCCGTGACCATCTCGGTCACCGGGTGCTCCACTTGGAGCCGGGCGTTGACCTCGATGAAGAAGAACGCCTCGCCGTCCAGGAGGAACTCTACGGTACCGGCGTTGCGGTAGCCCAACGCGCGCGCCACGCGGACCGCGGCATCCAGCAGCGCATCGCGCAGGCCAGGGGAAATACCCGGGGCCGGGGCTTCTTCGATGAGTTTCTGGTGGCGGCGCTGCACCGAGCAGGCGCGCTCGCCCAGATGGATCACGCCTCCAGAGTGGTCCGCCAGGATCTGCACCTCGACGTGCCGCGGCCGCTCCACCCATCTCTCGAGATAGACGCGGGGATCCCCGAAGGCGGTCTGCGCCTCACCCCTGGCCAGCCGCAAGGCGCTGGGCAGCGCGTCGGGCGAACGCACCAGGTGGATCCCCTTGCCGCCGCCTCCGCCGGCCGCCTTGATCAGCAGCGGAAAGCCAACTGCCTGGGCCGCGCCCAGGGCCTCGGCGTCGTCCACCGATCCGGAACCCGGCAGCACCGGGACTCCTGCCGATGCCACGGCAGCACGGGTTACGGCCTTGTCCCCGCACATCTTCAGCACCGAGGCGGGCGGACCGACAAACGCGATGCCCGCCGCCTCGCAAGCCGCGGCGAAGGAAGGGTTCTCGGAGAGGAATCCATACCCAGGGTGGATGGCGGTGGCGCCGCACCTCTTGGCAAGTTCCACCAGTTTGGGGCCGTTCAGGTAGCCCTCGGCCGGCGAGTCGCCAGGTAGCGGCAGGGCATCGTCGGCCAGGCGAACATGGGGAGCGGCCGCATCCACGGGCGCGTGCACTGCCACCGGTTCAATTCCGAGGTCGCGGCAGGCGCGCACGATGCGCACGGCTATCTCGCCGCGGTTGGCGATCAGCAGGCGGCGGGGCAGTGGCATCTGGGCGTTCAGTCGTCCTCGTCGGGCTCGCGAGGCCGGTCCGGGCGGTACACGAGGGAGTAGCGCGCGATCTGAAACCCCATGGCCTCCCAGAACCGCAGGCCCCTGAGGTTGCCGGCGATCACCCCTGACTGAATGTCGTCCACGCCTTCGGACTTCAACCACTCGATGACCGTCTCGGCCAGGCGCCGGCCCAGCCCCTCGCGTCGGTACTGTGGATAAACGAAGAACTCGCCGATCTGGGCATGAGGGCGCGCGCGGTCGGCCCAATGTCGGCCTATCACGGCAACGACGAACCCTACCTTGCGGCCGCCGTCAACCGCCCACCAGACGTAGCGGCGCTTGTTGGCAGAGGAAAACAGCGCCTTGAGGTACTTGTTCAGCCACGTGTCGGTGGGCGCCTCACCGGTTATCTCCTCCCGGTACCGGCTCAGCCACTCACGGAAGCGGGTATCGCCCGCCTGAACAGGATGCAGCTTCATGTGACGTCGGCAGTTCCAAGGACTCCAACAGGGATTCTACTGGGGAGATTCCGCCCCCGGTCCTGGGATTCCTCTGGACTAGAGGGGCATGTTGCCGTGCTTGCGCCTGGGGTTTGTGGCGCGCTTGCGTCGTAGCAGATCGAGCGAGGTGATCAGGCGGCGGCGCGTCTCGCGCGGTTCGATCACGTCGTCTACGTACCCGCGGCCAGCGGCCACGTAGGGCGTTGCGAACCGCGCGCGATAGTCGGCGGCGAGCTCGCGCCTGCGTTCCTCTGGGTCAGCGGCCTCGGCGAGTTCCTTTCGGAAGATTATGTCAATGGCGCCCTCCGGACCCATCACGGCGATCTCGGCGGTCGGCCAGGCCAGGTTGAGGTCTCCCCGGATGTGGGCGCTGGACATGACGTCGTAAGCGCCCCCGTACGCCTTGCGCGTTATCACGGTGAGCTTAGGCACCGTGGCCTCGCAGTAGGCGTACAGCAGCTTGGCGCCGTGCCGGATGATGCCGCCGTGCTCCTGGGCCGTGCCCGGCAGGAACCCGGGAACGTCCACGAAGGTGAGCAAGGGGATGTTGAAGGCGTCGCAGAACCGCACGAACCGCGCACCCTTGACCGAAGCGTCAATGTCTAGCACGCCGGCCATGACCGCGGGCTGCTGGGCCACCACGCCCACGGGCCAGCCGTGCAGCCGGCAGAAACCCACGATGAGGTTGCGCGCGAACGCGGCGTGGACTTCCAGGAACTCGCCGTCGTCCACGATGCGCTGGATCGCAACGTGCATGTCGTAGGGCCGGGACGGATCCTCGGGCACCAGATCGTCAAGCGCCGGATCGGCACGGGACGGGTCGTCGGTGGGATTCCTGCGAGGCGGGTCGTCCAGGTTGTTGGAGGGAAGGTAGCTCATCAGGCGCCGCAGCAGGAGCAGGCATTCCTCGTCATCCTCGGTGACGAAGTGGGCGATGCCGCTCCGGCCCGCGTGCACGTCCGCGCCGCCCAGCTCCTCGAACGAGACCTCTTCACGCGTAACCGTTCTCACCACTTGGGGGCCGGTGACGAACATGTACGAGGTGCCCCGAACCATTACCGTGAAGTCGGTGATCGCCGGCGAGTAGACGGCGCCCCCGGCGCACGGACCCATGATCGCCGAGATCTGCGGTATCACGCCGCTGGCCAGGGTGTTGCGCAGGAAGATGTCGGCGTACCCGCCCAGACTGACCACGCCCTCCTGGATGCGCGCGCCGCCCGAGTCGTTGAGCCCGATGACCGGCGTACCGGTCCGCATCGCGAGGTCCATGACCTTGCAGATCTTCGCCGCATGTCCCTCACCCAGCGAACCGCCCAGCACGGTGAAGTCCTGGGAGAAGACGTGCACCGGCCGGCCGTCAATGGCCCCGTGGCCGGTAACCACGCCGTCGGCCGGAGCTTCCACGCGGTCCAGCCCAAAGTCGCGGCTGCGGGGCACAACAAAGGGGTCCAGCTCCACGAACGATCCGGGATCCAGCAGGAGGTCGAGCCGCTCACGCGCGGTAAGCTTGCCGGCCTCGTGCTGACGCCGCACGCGCTCCGGACCTCCCATGGCCAGGAGCCGCTCGCGGCGGCGACGCAGGTCTTCCAGGCGGTCGGACGGCACGAACTGCTACGAGGGCGTCCCGGTCTCGGGCGGCAGCGGGCCGTAGGGCCGGATGGCGATGATCCCGTGCTTGAAGACCAGCTCCTGAACCCCGTTGACCTCAACGAGAAGGCTGTACGTCCCAAACTCCTTGACCACGGCGGTGGGGATCTCGTATCCGTCGCGACACCGTATGTGAACCGGAGCGCCGGTCGCCACCAGACGGCGGTAGAAGACATCCTCTACCGAGGCACGCGGCGGCGCCTTGGCTGCGGATTGGGCATCCCCGCGGATCTCGTCACGCGTCACGATAGCAGCACCTCCCTCACGTTCCGGACGAATGTCGGCCAGTTGCTGATCGGGGTCCTGCGCCGGAGCAGCGGCAACCCCTGTCACAGGAGTCCCCTCCGGCGTGGGCATTCTCGCCGGCTCGGGCGCTCCCGCCTGCCCCCCGTCCCCGCGGAGGAGCCGCTCGTAGTGCTGCCGCAGCCCCTCGATCTGATGCCTGCGGTCCGGCCGGACCCCGCCCGCCTTCTCGACCGGCCGGGTCGGCTTGCGGACGGCGTCGAGCACCGCGCCCACCACCGCCTCGGCCTCGCTCGTGGACACTACCGCGGCGCCCACATGGAGCAGACTGGCGCGCTCCGAGGCCATGCTGATCGCGGCCAGGGCGACCGTCGCGCCGGCGAAGGGCATGAGTGTCAGGCCCTCCAGCGAGGGCTTGTTGCCTGACCTCTGGGCCAGCGGGCGGAGCGCCTCTATCGCGGCCGCCGCCACCGTGCGCAAACGGTGCGCTTGGCCGGGCGGTGCCTGGGCGGTTCCGATCAGGGTCTTGGGTACGCCCTCGCGCTCGTAGCGCAACTCGACCTGGGCCCGCGTAAGCGTCTCCGTTATCGTCTCTTCCAGGCGCGCCAGGCGGCATTCGGGGAGGCTCTCCAACTCAGGCGTAAGCTCGAAGTGGGCGATCTGGATCCGCCACCCGTCCACGGGCAGGTTGAACTGGCTCATCAACGCCGAGGTAATGGCGCGGCGAATCGCCCCGTCGTCGCGGGTGGACTCGGTGGTCACGTAGATCCGCTCTATCTCGCCTGCCTCGTTGGCAACGACGCGAGTGGCGGCGACGGCATCGAGCCGTTCCAGGAAGGTCTCTATCTCTTCGGCGAAGACCTCGCGAGGCACCTGGCAGCTCCGTTGTCGAAGGGTGTAAGCAGACAACTCTTCTGCGGGCCGGAAAGGGTCTCCTCCCCAGGCTTCAACCGGGGAGCGTCCCGCGTGCCGCCAGCGGCCCTCTCAGAACCTGGGATAGGTCGGCGGCCTGGCGATGGGACGGTCTATCATCAGACCTTCCCCGCCCAGGGCCTGGCGCTCCTGGCCCTCGATGATCAGCCGCACCTGCCGCGCGGCCGCATGCTGCGTGCCCGTGTAGACAATCTGCCAGAGGCGTCCCTGCATGCTGGCCGATCCGCCACCCGAACCCACGGCCTCGGAAACGTCAACCGTGGCCACCCCTTCACGGACGGACAGGCCCTGCAGCCGCGTCCCGGCAGGGATTTCGGTGGTCAACCCCTTTGCCCGCTCCTGCGCGGTCGGGCCGGCCAGGAGCGCCTCGAACGCCCCGCGGAGCACCTCCTGGGCCCCCCGGCCGCGCACCGTGCGCTGGACCGGGACCATAGTGCCCGCGCCATCAATCGTTCCGATGAAGAACACGGACACGCGCGTCTCCTGCGGCCGGAACTGCGTCCACCAGACTAGCGCCGCCGCAACCGCCAGAACCACAATCCAAACCAGTATGCGCCTCATGCGCCACCACCGCTCAAGTTTCGCCTATCAGCCGAGCGAACTCGCCTTCGGTCAGCACCTTGACTCCCAGGCGTCGTGCCCGCTCGATCTTGGAACCGGGCGATGCTCCAGCCACCAGGTACGCGGTCTTCTTCGTCACGCCGTCGCTCACCACCCCCCCGGCTGCCCGCGCCAAGGCCCCTGCTTCGGTCCGCGACCACCGGCTCAGCGTGCCGGTGAAGACGATCTGCGCGCCGTCCAGCGGCCCGCCGCGCGCCTGGACCCGCGCTGCGCCGGATGCGGGCCTGACCCCGGCGGCGAGCAGCCGCAGCACCAGGCGTCGGTTGACGGGCTGCCCAAAGAAGTCCACGACGCTGGCGGCTATCGTTGGGCCGATTCCGAGGACCTCGCTCACTTCCTCTAGCGAGGTGTCCATCAGGGCCTGCATTGTGGGGAAGTGGGCGGCCAGCACCTCGGCGACGTGCGATCCGACGTGCCGGATGCCCAGTGCGAAAAGGAAGCGAGCAAGGGTAGTCTCGCGGCTGTGGGCGATCGCGTCCAGCACATTCTCGGCCGACTTGTCGGCCATGCGGTCCAACGACAGGAGTTGCTCCTTCGTCAGGTGATAGAGATCGGCGGGGTCGCGGATCAGCCCGGCCTCCAGCATCTGCGCCAGCAGCCTGCCGCCCACGCCCTCGATGCTCATCGCATCGCGCGATCCGAAATGATACAGCCGCTCCAACACCTGCGCCGGGCACGAGAGGTTTGGGCACCGGGCCACGGCCTCGCCATCGCGCCGCTCAACCGGCGTCTGGCAAACGGGACAGCGCCCCGGCATCACGAACGGGCGCTCCTCCCCTGTACGCCGCTCGGGCAGCGGCGCTACCACTTCCGGGATCACCTCGCCCGCGCGCTGCACTATCACCCAGTCGCCGATGCGGATGTCCTTGCGGGCGATCTCGTCCTCGTTGTGCAGCGTGGCGCTGCTGACCGTTACCCCGGATACTCGCACCGGCTCCAGCACGGCGGCCGGTGTCAGCGCGCCGGTCCGGCCCACGTTGATCGTTATGTCGAGCAGCCGCGTGACCGCCTGCTCCGCCGGGAACTTGTACGCCAGGGCCCAGCGCGGGGCCTGCGTTGTAGCGCCAAGCTCGGCCTGCAGCGCCAGATCGTCCACCTTGACCACTACGCCGTCGGTCCCGTAATCGAGCGTGGCCCGGCGCTCCGTCCAGGCCGCCAGATACGCCTTGACCTCCCCGAGCGCGCCGTACCTGGCCGTGTGGGGGTTCGTGCGAAACCCCGCCTCGCGCAGCCACTCAAGGGTCTCCCAGTGCGTGCGGAGTTCTGCGCCCTCGACCGATCCCACGCCGTATACGAAGATCTGCAGCGGCCGGCCAGCGGTGACCTGGGGGTCGAGCTGTCGCAGCGATCCGGCCGCCGCGTTGCGCGGGTTGGCGAAACGGGGCTCGCCACTAGCCTCGCGCTGGGCGTTCACCGCCTCGAAGACCGCTCGCGGCAGATAGACCTCGCCGCGCACCTCAATCAATGCGGGCGGCCTGATGGTGCGCATGCGCAAGGGGATGCTGGGAATCGTGCGCAGGTTGGGTGTAACGTCCTCTCCCTGCTCGCCGTCCCCCCTGGTGGAACCGGCAACCAGACGGCCGTCCTGGTAGGTGAGCGAAACCGCGACCCCGTCTATCTTGAGCTCGCAGACATACTGGACCGCCGCCTCGCCCAGGGCCTCCCGAACCCGCCTGTCCCAGGCGTCCAGCTCGGCTTCCTCGAAGGCGTTGGCCAGGCT
>CAYLKW010000029.1:3389-18106 GCA_964384245.1 uncultured bacterium | reverse complement strand
CGAACGCCTCCGTATGCATGCCGATTCCACCAGGCGAACTCTCGTAACGTGCTTATTCCACCAGTACGCGAGCCTTCCTGCCTGCTCAGCCGCCTCCCAGCCGCCGCTTGATCTCCGTGATGATCTCCACCGGGGTAGGATCCACCCCGACCAGCACCGCGAGATAGACGCTGACCAGATCGCCGAACAGCACCAGGGAGAGCAGGCGCGCCAGCAGGCCGTTTCCCTGCGAACACACATCGGTGACGCCGCCGGCCTTGCGCAGCGATAGGTCCCGGGTGATCTCGACCCTGAGCGCGTTGCGGGCCCCCTCGTCCCGATCGCGTAGGATCACGGCGTGCAGGCGCGCGTGTCCTCCCAGGACCCCCTCCCATCCCACCGTCTCGTTGTGGTTGAGTTCGGGAAAGGCCCCCCAGCACGCGAACACCTTGCTGTTCTCGTTGAGCTGGGTCTTCCATCGCTGGGCCACCGGCTCAAACTGGGGAGAAGAAGCGTAGATGGCGGGGGTCGCTCCCTCCAGCGCCACGGCCAGGGCCTTGGCGGGATTCTCGCTGGAAGGCGCCTCCGGACCCCACCGTACCGCCAACTCGCCCAGCACGGCGGCGGCCTCGCGGACCTCGGGGTCGGTGACGCCGCCTATGCCCAACCGGCCCGTGACGCGGAGCATGGGCATCAGGAGGTGCGGCAGGGCCGCGCGCGGCGGAAGCCCAGGCGGTACGCGCACGACCGGGTGGCCGTCGGCAGCGGCCAGGTCGGCCAGCGCGCCCCCGGAGGTCACGGCGACGACCGCGGCGCCCGTGGCATGAGCCTCTTGGTAGGCGGCCAGCGTTTCCTCGGTGTTCCCGGAGTAGGAGCACGCGAAGACCAGCGCGTCGCGTCCGACGAACGCCGGCAGGTGGTAGTCCCGGACGGTGATCACTGGGGCCGCGATTATCGGAGCCAGCAGCGCGCGGAGAATGTCGCCCCCGATGCCGGACCCGCCCATCCCGCTGACGACCACCGCGCGGGGGCTCACCAAGGGCAGCGCCAGATCGGATGCCGCCTCCCAGCCATCGGCGGTCATCGCGCCCAGGCGCCGGACCAGGTCCAGCATCCCGCCGGGGTCGAGACGAGCGATCTCCTCGCGGTCGTCGAGAACCATCAGGTACGTGTTCGCACGCCCGCCGGGGATTCCTTTGCAAGGGGGCGCAGGAGGCGGCAGCGAACCCTTCCACGATGACAATGGATGCGGTTCCTCGGAGGCGGGTCATCTCGGGCGCGGATCTCCGGCGGCTACTCGTGCTGCGCGACCGGCTGCGCGGCGAGATCGTGGTAAGGAGCCACCGGCAGCGGCAGGAGGTGCTCCGCGCGATGGAGCAGGCACGCCAGTTACGGCTTCACGGCCGGACCGTCCCGTGGCAGGCGCCGGCGATGACCTCCTCCGAACTGCTGCGTGAGATCAAGTGGCGGTTGGACGCCTCATCGCTGGAGGAAGCCGCCGCGGCTGCCCGCGTCCTGGATTTGGCCAGAAGGAGAACCCGCGGTGCTCGCTGAATCCGGTTTGCTCGGCCGCATGATTAACGCCTTGCTGCCCCCTGCCAGGATCGAGGCGATCGTAGAGGCGGCCGTCGCGGTCGCCCTCATTGCCGCGGGCCTCCGCGTGGCCCTCTACATGGCCACCGCGGTGCTGCAACGGTGGCTGCGGCCTGACGACCCGCACCGCGACCCCGCGCGCGCGGCCCAGGTCCGCACGCTGGCGCCGCTGTTTGAGAGCGCGCTCCGGTATCTCTTCTACTTCACCGCCGCGGTCATGATCCTGGATCGGCTGGGCGTCAACGTCGCCGCGATTCTGGCCAGCGCGGGAATTGCAGGACTCGCCATCGGGTTCGGGGCGCAGCACCTCATACGCGATGTCATCGCCGGGTTCTTCCTGATCTTCGAGGGGCTGGTCCATGTAGGCGACGTTGTTCGCGTAGGTGACGTCACGGGCACGGTGGAGCGGATCCACCTACGAACTACGCAGCTCCGCCAGTTCTCCGGAGAGCTGGTCACGATTCCCAACGGAGAGATCCAGCGGTTCGGCAACATGAACCGCGGGTTCATGAGGGCAATCGTACAGATCGGCCTTGCGTACGAGGCGAGCCTGGAGCGCGCGATGGCGGTGATGCACCAGGTCAGCGAGGCCTGGGTTGCCGACCACCCAGACCAAGCGCTGGCCCCACCCGAAGTCCACGGGATAGTTGAGTTCGGCGCGTCAGAGGTGCAGGTGCGCATGGTAATCATGGTAAGACCGATGACCCAGTGGGAAGCGGAGCGTCAGCTCCGCGTGTTGCTGAAGGCCGCGTTCGAGGCCGCGGGCATCGAGATTGCCTTCCCGCGCCAGGTGGTGTACCTGCGATGAGGGTGCTGATCACCGGAGGCGCCGGGTTCATAGGGTCCCACGTCGCCGACGCCCACCTGGCCCGTGGGGACGATGTGGCCGTGGTGGATTCGCTGGTCAGCGGCCGGCGCGAGTTCGTTGCCGCGGGCGCTCGGTTCTACCATTTGGACGTCCGTGATCCGGGCCTGCGCGAGGTCTTCGAGCGGGAACGCCCCCAGTTGGTAAACCACCACGCCGCCCAGGTGTCGGTCAGCGTCTCGGTGCGGGAGCCTCTGCTGGACGCGGAGATCAACGTCCTCGGCACGCTGAGGGTGGCGGCGCTGGCCGCGGAATACGGGATCGAGCAGTTCATCTTCGCCTCCACCGGCGGGGCACTGTACGGCGAACCGGAACGGCAGCCGGCGGACGAAGCGACCCCGATCCTTCCAATGAGCCCCTACGGTTGCGCCAAGGCGGCCGCGGAGGGCTACCTGGCGCTCTACCGGCGCCTGCACGGGCTTCCGATCTGCTGCCTGCGCTACGCCAACGTCTATGGAACGCGCCAGGACCCGCACGGCGAGGCCGGCGTTGTCGCCATCTTCGCGCGCGCATTGCTGGCCGGAGAGTCTCCTACCATCTACGGCGATGGCGAGCAGACGCGCGACTTCGTCTGCGTGGACGACGTCGTGCGCGCCAATCTCCTGGCGGCCGACCGCCGTGCGGAGGGCGCCTTCAACATCGGCACCGGAGAGGGCACGACGGTCAACACTGTCTTCAGCGTCCTGGCCAGAACGGTCGGCGCGACGATACCGCCTCTCTACGCGCCCCCGCGACCCGGCGACGTTCGCCACATCCGGCTCGCCGCCGGGGCCGCGCGCCGGCACCTGGGCTGGGCGCCGACGGTCTCACTCGAAGACGGCCTGGCTGTCACTGCTGCATGGTTTGCGCGGCAGTCCGGGTAGCGGCTCCCTTGCAGGATTTCGCCTGCCCGGACGATAAGTGAGTCGGAGGCGCCATGGCCCCTTCGCGCAGGAGCTTCTTGCTGGTTCTCCACTCGCACCTGCCCCTGGTCCTGGGGCACGGCAGGTGGCCGCACGGGAGCGACTGGCTGTGTGAGGTCGCAATCGGATGCTACCTGCCGCTGATCGAGGTGTTCGGACGCCTCCGCGCAAGCGGTCGCCGCTCCCTCGTTACGCTGAACGTCACCCCGATCCTCGCCGAGCAACTCGCGCACCCGTCTTTCCCGCCAGAGATGGAGGCATTCCTCCGGCAGCGGCTGGAATCCGCCGAGGAGAACCGCGTCCACTTCGAGCGCAGCGGGCTGCTGGACCTCGCGGGCCTTGCGCGGTTCTGGGAGCAGAACTACCAGAACACGCTGCGGCAGTTCCACGCCCTAAACGGCGACCTGCTGGGCGCCCTCCGGCGGCTAGCCGGGGCCGGGGCGATCGAGCTGACCACGTCGGCTGCCACCCACGGGTACCTTCCCCTCCTGGGGCGCGAGGAATCGGTGGACCTGCAGTTGCGCGTCGGGAAAGCGACGCACCTGCGGCACTTCGGCGTCCCCCCGCGCGGCGCCTGGCTGCCGGAATGTGGCTACCGCTCGCGCTACGAGTGGACGCCGCCCGCCGGCCCGCTTGCGGGCAAGGTGCGAAGGCACCGGCGCGGGATCGAGGAGTTCCTCGCCGCGCACGGGCTGGGATTTTTCGTGACCGACTCTCACCTGCTGCGCGGCGGCGCGCCCCTGTCGTTCTACGGCGACCACTACCCCGCGCTGCGGGTCCTGGCCGCGGGCGCGGAATACCCCGCGTACTCGCGCGACCGAAGCCCCTACCGGCCCTACGCCGTCGCCTCTCGCGGCGGGGGGGGCAGGGCCGTAGCCTTCACGCGTGACCCGCGGACGACGCTGCAGGTATGGAGCAGGGATGCCGGGTACCCCGGTGATGCCTCTTACTTGGAGTTTCACAAGAAGCACTTCCCCGGCGGGATCCGCTACTGGCGGGTCACCGATGCCCGCGGCGACCTGGGGTCCAAGCTGTCCTACGATCCCCAAACCGCCCAGGCTGCCGCCCTAAGACACGCCGAGCACTTCACCCGGATCGTAGGCGAACTGGTGGAAACCGAGGAGCAGCGATCAGCATGGCCGGTCGCGGTCTGCAACCCCTACGACACGGAGCTGTTCGGACACTGGTGGTTCGAAGGGCCGACGTTCCTTAGCGAGATCCTGGAGCGGCTTCCGGCCTCCGGCGTCGAGCCCGAGTCGCTGAGCGGGTATCTCGATCGCTGCCCGCCGCCGGAGGAGATCACCCTGCCCGAAGGATCGTGGGGCGAGGGCGGCGACCACCGGGTCTGGCTCAACCGCGACACCCAGTGGACCTGGGAGATGGTCTACGCGGCGGAAGAAGAGTTCTGGTCCATCGCCGGCGATCTGACCTGGGAAGGGAATCCGTTCCTCCAGAGGGTCGTAGCCCAACTGACCCGCGAGTTGCTGATCCTACAGGCGTCGGACTGGCAGTTCCTGATCACCACCTGGGCGGCCCGCAACTACGCCGAAGCGCGGTTCGCCGAACACTACGCCCACTTCACCCGCCTGGGACACCTGCTGCACCGGGTCGTCGAGGGGCAAGCGCCGCAAGGGGACGACGAGCTGTTCCTGGCCGCGCGTGAGGCGCAGGACTATCCATTCCCTGACGTGCTCGATCACGTGCGCGCCGCGAGGGAGGTGAGGTCCCTGTGACGCTCCTGGCGCGGCCGTACCGCCCGCGTGTCCTGGCGTTCGTTCTGGCAGGAGGTCGCGGCGAGCGGCTGGAGCCGCTCACTCGTGAGCGGGGCAAGCCGGCGGTGCCTTTTGGCGGCAAGTACCGGATCGCGGATTTCGTGCTGTCCAATTTCGTCAACTCGGGGATCTACGCGATCTACGTAATGGTTCAGTACAAGGCGCAGTCGCTGCTCGAGCACCTGCGCGTGGGCTGGCGATTTGGAGGTCTGCCTGACCAGTTCGTGATCGCGGTTCCCCCTCAGATGCGCTGGGGCGAGTCTTGGTATCGTGGGACCGCCGATGCGGTCTATCAGAACCTAAACCTACTGAGGGACTTCAACCCGGACATCGTAATGGTCTTCGGCGCCGACCACGTCTACCGGATGGACCTCAACCAGGCGCTGGCCTTCCACCTGGATCGCGGGGCCCAGCTGACCGTCGTCGCGCGGCCAGTGCCGATCGGCGAGGCCTCCGAGTTCGGCATCGTCGAGACCGACGGCAAGGAACGGATCGTCGGGTTCGAGGAGAAACCGGCGCGGCCGCGGCCAATGCCCTCGGATCCCACAAGAGCCCTGTCCTCGATGGGCAACTACATCTTCAACCGCGACGTCCTGGTCGAGACGCTCATCGAGGATGCTCGCCGCAGTACCGATCACGACTTCGGGCGGACGATCATCCCGGAACTCTACCCGTACAGCGACGTCTTCGCCTACGACTTCCTCGACAATGAGGTCCCGGGCACCAAGGTCCACGAGGAGCATGGATACTGGCGCGACGTGGGGACAATCGGAGCCTACTGGCAGGCGCAGATGGACCTGCTGGGCACCACGCCGGTGTTTGACCTCGACAACCCTCAGTGGCCCATCCACACGAGCGCATACAGCGGCCCGCCGACCCGCCTGTTCGGCGGGGAGATCAACGACTCGCTGCTCGGCGAGGGAACCCAGGTGGAACGCGCCACGGTCCGCCGCTCGATCCTGGGTCGAGGAGTCCGCATCGGCGAAGGTGCACTGGTCGAAGAGTCCGTCGTGATGGACCACACGACGGTCGGCAGGGGAGCACGGCTGCGACACGTCATCATAGACCGCCACAACGTGATCCCCGACCATGCGGAGATAGGCATGGACCCGGCCCGGGACGCCCAGCACTACAAGGTTGACCCCTCGGGCATCGTCGTGCTGCCGCGAGGCGCAACCCGCTACACCTCGTGAGCGCGTTGATCTGCATCCACGGGCATTTCTACCAGCCCTCGCGCGAGAACCCCTGGCTGGAGCACGTGGAGGTGGACGACTCGGCGGCGCCCTCCCACGACTGGAACGCGCGCATCACCGCCGAGTGCTACGCGCCCAACGCCGCCGCGCGGATTCTTGATGCGCAGGGCCGGATCGAGCGCATCGTCAACAACTACGCGTCAATCTCCTTCAACCTGGGACCGGCTCTGGCTGCCTGGCTCGAACGCAACGCCCCAGAGGTCTACGCCCAGATCGTGCGCGCCGATGGGGAGAGCCTGGCGGCCTGCGGCTACGGCAATGCCATAGCGCACCCCTACACACACATGATCCTCCCTCTGGCCTCGCGGCACGATAAGATGACGCAGGTTCGCTGGGGAATCGCGGACTTCACGCGCCGGTTCGGCCGGCCGCCGGAAGGGATGTGGCTGCCCGAGACCGCGGTAGATCGCGAGACCCTTGCCGTGCTCGCCGAGTGCGGGATCGCATTCACGGTGCTGGCCCCGCATCAGGCGGCGCGCGTGCGCGCGGCCCCTGCCGGCGAATGGGTGGAAGTGCGGCCCGAGGTGCTTGACGCATCGCGGGCCTACCTGTGCCATCCAGCCCCGGGCCTGCGCATCGCGCTGTTCTTCTACGATGGCGCGTTGTCCCGTGACATCGCGTTCGGCAGCCTGCTGAACAGCGGGGAGGGCCTGGCCAACAGGCTGGCAGGGGTGGCTGCCGATGCCGGGTGGGCGGGCGGCCGGGTCGTGCACGTGGCCACGGACGGCGAGACCTACGGCCACCACCACCGCTTCGGGGAGATGGCCCTGGCGTACGCGGCCGAGGTACTCGCGCGCAACGGCAGCGGGCGCCTCACGAACTACGCGGCGTTCCTGGCAGACCACCCGCCCACGCACGAGGTGGAGATCCACGAGCGCACCTCGTGGTCGTGCGTCCACGGGATCGAGCGGTGGCGGTCCGACTGCGGCTGCCGGACCCGGCCCGACTGGCACCAGCGCTGGAGGGCGCCGCTGCGCGCGGCGCTGGACTGGCTGAAAGCCAAGGCCGATGCGTTGTTCGAGGAGGCCGGCGCCCGGGTCTTCCACGACCCGTGGGCCGCGCGTGACGCCTACATTGACGTGGTGCTAGACCGCAGCAAGGAGGCGGTGGCGCGGTTCCTTGCGGTGCAGGCCCTGCGGCGTGGCGATCCAGGGGACCGCCGCACCGCGCTGCAACTGCTGGAGCTCCAGCGGCACGCGATGCTGATGTTTGCCTCTGACGGCTGGTTCTTCGACGAGATCTCGCGGGTCGAGGCAGTGCAGTTGATGCGGCACGCCGCCCGGGCGGTCCAGCTTGCCGGTCAAATAGAGCTTGCGGGCCGAACGGACTCTGACGGCGGGCTGGGACGCGCGCTCGAGGCATCGTTCCTCGACCGGCTGCGCGCGGCGGAGAGCAACCTGCCGGCCTTCCGGAACGGTGAGGCCGTGTTCGATCGCCTGGTGCGCCCGGCGACGGTGGACGCGCGCCGCGCCGCCGCCCACTATGCCATCATGTCGCTCTTCCAGGAGTTCCCGGACGACGCGCGGATCTACACCTACCGCGCGGTGCGCCGGGGAGTCCGCCGGCTGGCCCGCGGCCCCCTCACCCTGCTGATCGGGCGCGCCGAGATTACAGAGACACTGGTTGACCAGGCGCACTCCTTCTCGTTTGCGGTGCTCTACATCGGCGGCACCGACGTCCACTGCTGTGTGGCCGCGGGCTGGACCGACGAGGCCCACGCCACCGTGGCCGACGCGCTGGCCAAGGTGTTCGATACCGGAACGGTCACCGAGGTAATTCGGCGGATGGACGAGATCTTCGGCCGCCAGTTCTACACCGTCCGCGACTTGTTCAACGAGGAGCGGCGAGCGGTGCTGGCCCGCCTCTCGGAGGAGACCATCGCGCACCTCGAGGCGTCCTACCGGCGGCTCTACCACGAAAGCCGCGGCCTCATGGAAACGCTTCGTGACGCCGAGGTACCGGTGCCACGTGAGTTCGCCGCGGCGGCCGAATTCATCCTGACCGCCGACCTTCGCCGGGCGCTGGCAGCGCCGGGCGCGCTCAGCGCCGCGGCATGGGATGCCCTCGTCGAACTGCGTTCGTGGGGACTGACGCTGCCCGATGAGGAGTTCGAGCCGCTGCTGCGCGCGCGCATCGAGCGTCGCCTGCGCGACGCCAACGGGCTCTTTCTCGTTGAGAACCTGGCTGACGTGGAGCGCACGCTCGACTTCGCCCGCGACGCCGGCATCACGGTCAACCTGTGGCAGGCGCAGAACCTGTTCGAGGAGAGGTTCGCCCCACGGTTGGGCGCGGCGGGTGGTGCAGGCGGGGCACCCGGGGAGCGGGCGGCGGCTGGCGGCGGTCCGGAGGGTACCGTGCAGGCCGCGCTGGAAGCGATGGCCGGGCGCCTCTACTTCAACCTGGAGTCGCTGCGGACGCGCGCAGAGGGCAGGGAATCGTTCCGAGAGGGCGCGCGGAAGTAGGCGAGGAGGCGGGCAATGGAGGCAGGGAGGGAGATGCGGATCGGGGTTGTCGGTCTGGGACATGTCGGATCGGCCATGGAGAGGTTCTTCTCCCGGCGATACGCCGTGACCGTCTACGATCCCCCGAAGCGGGTCGGGACCCGGGCAGAGATCAACTCCTGCCGCATGGCCGTGGTATGCGTTCCGACGCCGATGGCAGCCGACGGATCCTGCGACACGTCGGCGGTCGAGGAGGCGATCGGCTGGATCGAATGCCCCCTGGTGCTGATCAGGTCAACGGTCCCCCCTGGAACGACCGACGCGCTGCGCAGGCGCACCGGCAGACGCATCGTCTTCAGCCCTGAGTACGTGGGTGAGCCGGCATACTGGACCCCCCACAGGTTCATGCACGAGGAGATAGAGGCGCCGTTCTACATCTTCGGCGGCGATCCGGCCGACTGCCACGAGATCATAGACCTGTACGCCCCCATCACGGGCCCGATGAAGCAGTACCGGATCACGTCGGCCCTCACAGCCGAAACCGTGAAGATGCTTGAGAACGAGTACATCGCGTGGAAGGTCACCTGGGCAGCGGAGATGCGGGAGGCCTGCGAGGTCCTGGGCGTCCCGTACTGGGAGGTCAGGGACCTGTGGGCCCTGGACCCGCGGGTGGACCCGATGCACACCGCCGCGTGGGCGGAGAGCCGGGGCTTCGACGGCAGGTGCATCCCGAAGGACACGCTGGCGTTCCTGAAGGTCCTTGAGGGCAGGGGCTACAGGAAAGAGATCCTGGCCGCGATCGTCGCCAGGAACAGGAGGGCATGCCCCGGCGCGTACAAGGGGCTCCGTGACGCTTGATAGTGCCCCGCACCAAGCAGACGCCCAGCAGCCAGCGGCTCGGCTCTCAATATTGACATTCATCGAATTTTCTGGTATCCTGGTTTCATGACAACCCTCCGCGATCGCCCGGCTGGGAAAGCCTGCTGCCCCGAGTGTGGTTGCCGGTCTCACGCCGACCTTCTCGACCGCGCCGCGGTGGATGCCGGCGCATCCCTGCTGGCGGCGCTGGGCGATCCGGTCCGCCTGGGCGTGGTCGAGCTTCTGGCCCGCCACGACAGGATGTGCGTTTGCGACATCGCCGCGGCGTTCCCCCTCGGGCAGCCCACGATCTCGCACCACCTGCGGCTACTGCGCGAGGCAGGCCTGGTGGACGTGGTACGCCGGGGGCACTGGGCGTTCTACGGGCTGCGCCGGGAAGCGCTGAAGCCGGTGGCGCGGCAGATCCTGAACCTGCTCTAACATCGAAGAATATCGAATGATGAGGACTTCTCATTGACGCCCGTGATGATCTCTGAAGGCCGCGCAGCCGATCTGGATGAAGTGCTGGCACTGCTGGCATCCGTGGATCTCCGGAGCGAGGGCGTGGCGCAACAGACCAACAGCTTCCTCATCGCGCGTGAGAACGGTCGGCTTGTGGCGACGGCAGGCCTTGAAGATCACGGGCTCGCCGGGATCCTGCGCTCGGTCGCGGTCGCGTCCGGCTATCGATGCCGCGGGATCGCGGCAACGCTGGTGCGCGCGATCATCGGCCGGTCCCGCGCGAAGGGACACGAGGCCCTCTACCTGCTCACGCGATCCGCCGAGCCCTTCTTCGCGCGCTTCGGCTTCGTGCGGGTCGAGCGGGAAGACGTCCGGCCAGCGGCACGCGTGTCGCGTCAGTTCGCCGAGTGCGCGTGCGAGCAATCAGTGGTGATGGCGCTGGAGCACAACCGATCTGGGGAGGTCGCGATGAACGAGCACGCAATCCGTGAGGCGGTACGCACGCGCTACGCGCGCGCGGCAACGGCCGGTGTGTCGTGCTGCGGCGAGGCAGGTGGAGGAGGCGAGGCGCCGTCGGAGTGCTGCGCGTCGCCTGACCGTGCCGCGTCGCTTGACTGCGGCCCATCGCTGGGCTGCGGCGCGCCGATTGAGGCTGCCGCGCTGCAGCCGGGGGAATCGGTCGTGGACCTGGGCAGCGGCGCCGGGCTGGATGTCTTCCTGGCGGCCGAACGTGTGGGACCGGGCGGCCGGGTAGTCGGGGTGGACATGACCCCTGAGATGATCGCGAAGGCCCGCGCCAATGCCGACCGCCTGGGCGCTGCGAACGTTGAGTTCCGCCTGGGCGAGATCGAGCACCTGCCGCTGCCCGACGCATGCGCCGACGTGATCGTGAGCAACTGCGTCATCAACCTGCTCCCGGACAAGCGGCCGGCCTTCGCCGAGGCGTTCCGCGTGCTGCGGTCAGGCGGCCGGCTCGTGGTCTCCGACATCGTGAGCGCGGGACCCCTGCCTGAGGAACTCAAGACCCCGGAACTGTGGAGCGCCTGCGTGGGAGGGGCTCTACCCGAGGCCGACTACCTGGGGCTCATCGCAAACACCGGCTTCACCTCGGTCGAGGTGCTCGCGAAGCGCGGATGGGAAGTCGCCGGACTGTTCAGCGTGACGGTGCGCGCGGTGAAGCCCGGCCGCGAGTAAGGCCCGGCCGTGGGTGAAGCCAGCGGCTGAGAGGGTGGTTGCGGGTTGGTAGGTGCGCGGTCTGTAATCCTGGCGGCCGTCCTGATGGGGCTGATCGTCCTCGCCGCAGCCCTGCCCGCGCCCGGCACCCAGACCAACCTCGACTCGCTGCGGGCTGCCTATCTGACCGGGCGCGAGATGACCAGGGCCGGCAACCACGCGGCCGCGGCCGAGGCGTTCCAGACAGCGGCCGCGCATCCCACGCTGCGAGCATACGCGCGGTACGAGCAGGCAGCCGCGCTGCTTCGGACCGGCACACCTGGCGTCGCTGCCGAGGCGGCCGCGATCCTCCGCGCTGCCGTGGCATCATCCCCCACCCGTCTGCGTGGCCGAATGCTGGTCTTGCTTGGGGAGGTCGAGATGGCCTTCGGCCGTCATGCGCAAGCCGTCGCCGCGCTGCAGGCCGCGTCTGCTCTGCGGCCGGACGATCCCGACGTGTGGCTGCGTCTGGGTGGCGCGGCCGTGGCCGTGGGCCGCAGGGACCTGGCGCGCCGCGCCTATGCGCGCGCCGCCTGGGCATTCCCAGGACACGACGCCGAGGCTCGGGCCCGCCAGGCGCTATCGTCGCTGCTCGGCCGGCCGATCCGGGCCAGCGACATTGACGCGGAGTCCCGACTGCTGCGCGGCAAGCGCCTGGCGCAGGACGGCGAGTGGGATCAGGCCGCGGTCGAGTTCCGCGCCGTGGCGAATGGCGAAGCCTGGTACCGCCTCGGCGAGATCTACATGTCCTCAGACCTACGCGCCGCGCACGACGCGTTCCGGCGAGCGGCGCGCCTGGGCTGGAACAGTTCGGGCGCCTGGTTTTGGGCGACCGCCGCGGCCCGGCGGGCAGGCCTGGCAGCGCAGGCGCGCGAGGCCTCCTCCGCGCTGCTCCGGGCGGCGCCGGCAGGGTCCTGGACCAGTCGATACTGGCTTGGTGTCGGACTGCGCGCCGAATCGGACGGCCGTCTTGCCGACGCCACCGCGCACTACCGCCGCGCCATCGCAGCAGCGCCGGGCCCAGGAGAAGCAGCCGAGGCGCGCTGGCGGCTGGGATGGGTGGCACTGACCGCCGGAAGGTTCGCGGAAGCGGAGGCGCGATTCACGGAGGCAGCGCGGGTCGCGCCCTATCGAAGCGAGGCGGCGCGTGCCTGGTACTGGGCCGCGAAGACGCTGGAGGCCCGCAACCGGCGGCCCGGGAGTGGTGTGAGGCGCGCGCCTGGCGCCGGCAGCGCAGGCCCTGGCGACGCGGCAGCGCTGCTCCGCATGGTCGCAGAACGGTACCCGCTCACGTTCTACGGCCAGCGGGCCAGGGCCCGGCTGGGACTACCGGCGCCACACCTTCCCCCTGGGCCACCAAGCATCCCATCTGCTACGCCGCTTGGCTCGTCCGATCCATCCGCCGGCACCACCCCGGCTCCCACGCATGAGGAACTCGCCCGCCTGGGCCTCGACGCCGACGCCGCGGAGGCAGCGGAGGACGCCCTCGACGCGCGCCCAGGCCAGCGTGACCCGCGCGTGGTGCGCTTCCTGGCCGAGACCTACGGACGGCTGGGCGCGGTGCGCCGGTCGGTCGCGCACGCCGAAGAAGCGCTGACCGCCGGGGTTCGAGACACGGCTGTCTGGCGCCTGGCCTATCCCAAGGCCTACTGGCCAGAGGTGACGGCCGCGGCGCAGGCGGCGGGCATTGATCCCCTGCTCCTGCTTGCGCTCGTGCGCGAAGAGAGCCGGTACGATCGGTTGGTGATCTCGCCGGCGAGGGCCGTGGGCCTGGCCCAGATCCTGCCGACGACCGCGCAGGCAATGACCGGCGATCCTTCGTTCACCGCGCACCGCCTCAAAGACCCGGCCACCAACCTGACGCTGGGAGCCCGGTACCTGCGCCTCCAGCTCGACCGGTTCGACGGCGACCTGCGCCTGGCGCTGGCGGCCTACAACGCAGGGCCCGGCGCAGCGCGCCGGTGGAGAAACCTGGATGCCGATCCTGACTACTTTGTCGAAAAGATAGGCTACGCGGAGACGCGCGCCTACGTGCGCAGGGTGCTGGGGTCACACGGGGTCTACCGGCTGCTCTGGTGAGGCGGTCTCCTCCGGCCGCAGCGAACGCAGCGTGAACGAGAACGTCCTCTCCCACACCTCCCCTGCTTCCAACCGCAGCGGCCAGATGCCGAGCAACGAGACTCCCTGATAGGTCCGCTCGAAGCCGGCCTCGGAGGCCGAGACTACCTCGATGGGAACCACCCAGAGCCCTGCGTCCGGTAGCGCGGCCTCAACCTCCAGCCCCCAAACGGCGTCGCGCAGAACGAAACCGCCGGCGCCATCGAGGCGCGCAGCCTCTCCCACCCGGCGCGGGGCAGACCTCTCCGCGGCCACCGGCGCGGCCACGGCGGACGACCCGGTTGAGACCAGCGCGTCCGGGCCCGACGTTCCCCAACAGGTCTCCACCGCGAACTCCGCGCTCACGATCAGCGCGCTGCGGTTCACGATGCGGTATAACACCTCCATCCCTGATGCGCCGGCGCGCAGCGTCAGAGTCTTCTCGACGCGGACCGGCGCGTGCACGCCATCCACCCACACGTGGCCGTCGCGAGCCAGGTGCACGGCGAGCTCTCCCGGCGCGTGCCGGGTCTCCACCTCGAACGGCTGGTTCACGAAATCGCCTATCTCGCGCACGCCGCCCCGGACGAAGGCCGGAGGCGTGCCGCCTGGCTCAAGGAAGTGATCCAGGAAGCTCGATCGGCGGTACCAGTCGATTGTCAGATGCCGGTCCAGCCCCCATTCCTTCACCCGTACGCGCGAAGTGTGGATCGTCTCCACATCGTCGTATGCCGCGAGTGCCGCCTCGCCGCGCGCCAGCGCCCTGCGCAGCATCTCGTGGTAGCCCTCGGCCCGGCGCGTCATCACGTTAACCAAGTTCACACCGGCCTCGCGCACGTCCCAGGCAACCACGCTGCCGCCGTCGGCCGGATCAATGGTCAGCACCTGCGCGTCAGAACTCACCAGCACCTCGGGCCGGCCGTCGGCATCCAGGTCGTCGGTGCGCGCCTCGACCCACCGCCGTGGCCTGCGGCCGCGATCAGCCAGCCGCTCCGCGGCGATCAGGTGGGAGTAGTTGGCCGAGCGGATGTGCCCCAGGTAGATGCCGCCGAAGACGCCGTGCCAGTAGGGACAGTTGCACTGCGCCTGCCAAAGGTGATCCAGCGCCGCCTCGCGCCGCTGTCCAGGCCGCATCCGCCACACCTTGCGGCTGACCCGCAGCATCGTCTTGTGCAGCGTGTTGATCTCGGGATACTTCACCATGAAGTGGCGCCAGTAGCCGCCCCGCAGGAAGGGCAGCACGTCGGCTCGGCCCGCGGCCTCCATCTCGTGCCGCAGCGCGG
>CAYLKW010000029.1:0-3379 GCA_964384245.1 uncultured bacterium | reverse complement strand
CCAGGGCTCCCCTGAGCACGGGCAGCCGCGCGGCTCCTTCGGAGGGCAGCGCCCACCCGGTCATCTCGTCGTAGGAGTCGGTCGGCAGGTAGATTCGGCCCTGCGGCGGGTGCTGCCGGATCCACTCGCCCGGTGGGGCCATCGCCAGCCAGTCGCGGGCATCCTCCAGCGCCGAGAAGAATGCCTCGATCCAACCGCCCCCCCAGCACAGCGCGCGCGTGCCTGGCCACAACCCGAACTTCTCGCCGTCGTCCCCCATGACCAGAATCCGATCGTCGCCGGATGCCTGGCCGCGCAGCCAGGCCATCAGCGTCTCGACCGTGGCCCAGGGGATGCGGTACCGGAGCGCCTTGGCGCTGGGGAAGATGCGCAGCGGCGCGCCGTCTTCCTCGGTGATGAAGTCTCCGGCCAGATCCACGGCGGTCAGACCCACGTGCTGGAAGTGCGCGTCGTCCACGATGGTGTAGGAAATGCCGGATGCGGCCAGCGCCTTGGGCAGGTGGGGTTCCCAGACGCGCTCAGCCAGCCACAGCCCGGTGGCCTCGTAACCGAAGCGATCGCGCACCGCCGCGGTCATTTTGAGGATTTGGCCGCGCTTGTCGCGATCCGGGATGATCGGCAGGATCGGCTCGTAGTACCCGCCGGTCATGATCTCCACCTGGCCGCGGGCGACGAGTGCGCGGATGCGCACGATCAGGTCCGGATGCTCCTTGAGCAGCCAGTCCAGCAGCGGTCCCGAGTAGTGCAACGCCACGCGCACCGCAGGGTGCCGCTCGAGCGCGCCGACCATCGGCTCGTATGCCGCGTCGTGGGCCTGCGCGAAGACCGAGTGGAAGTTGCCCACGGGCTGGTGGTTGTGAAGGGCGAGCCCGAGGGTCAGACGCGGCATCAGATCCCTGCCACAAACCGGCCGGGGTTGAGGATGCCAACGGGATCAAAGACTTGCTTGATCGCTCGCATGATCTCGAGCGTCCTGGGTGGAGGCCCTGGCGCCCAGACGTCGCCCGAGGCTTTCAGAGCGCGCGGCGCGCGCGCCACGAGCACGTTCCCGGAGTAACCCGCCGAGATCTCCCTCACCGCGTCCAGCGCAGTCGCGGTGAAGCCTGCAGGATCAGCGTGGATCCAGATGGTTCCGCTCGCCGCGTGCGCCACAACACCCGTTGAGGTGGGCAAGGTCGAGCGCAGGCGGCCGAACACTGCCGGGACGTCGCCTGAGGGTACGGTGACGCGGATCGCGATGCCGTCTCTTACCCAGGCGAAGTCACGGATCGCCTGCCAAAGCGCACCCTCGGCCTCGCCTTCCACCGTCTCGGGGTCAAGAGCCGCCTGCGCAGCCCACGCGGTGACGTCACGTACCTGCCGGGCCACCGCGGCCTCGAAGCCGGTCGCGCGCATGAATAGGCCCGCGGCGTTGCGGCCGAGCGCGCCGCCTGCGACCGCGTCCACTACCGTGATCGCCGCCGGCAGCAGCGGCGACGCCAGCACGCGGCCGGACAGACGCAGAAGGTCAGAGGGGTCAGCGCCCCAGACCGCCACCGTGCGCGAGGTCTCGGGCACCGGGAGGAGCCGCAGCGTCAACTCGGTCAGAACGCCCAGCGTGCCCAGCGAGCCGATGAACAGCTTGCACATGTCGTAGCCCGCGACGTTCTTGACGGTCTTGCCTCCTGCCTTGATGAGCGTGCCGTCCGCCTGCGCGGCCCTGGCGCCGATGACCAGATCGCGCGCCGAACCGCAGTGCGCACGACGGGGACCGTTCAAGTTGACCGCCACCGCGCCTCCGGCGGTGGCGCGCTCGGAAAACGGCGGCTCCAGCGGGAAGAACTGCCCTTGCCCGGAGATCACGCCATCCAGTGCTCCCAGCGTCACTCCTGCCCCTACCGTCACGGTCAGGTTCGCGGCGTCGTGCTCGACGAGTCCAGACAGCCGGTCGGTCAGCAGCATCACGTGCGCTGCGCGAGGAGGATTCCCGACCTCGATCGCGGTGCCCCCGCCCCAGGGCACAACCGCGGCAGCGGCCTCGCCGCAGAGCCGCAGGACCGCGCCCACCTGCTCGGCGTCGCCCGGCCGTACGGCAATCCCGGGGACTACCCCGTCTACGGCCCACCGGGAGGTGTCGCCGACCGTGACCCACTCCCCTCCCAACAAGGCCTCCAGCCTTGGAGCCAGCGAAATGGGATCGCCGATCATGCGCCTGCCTCGTCCAGGAGATCCATCAGGTGGGCCACGCGCACCGACACGCCAAACCGACGGGCGCCGTACCGAAGCTGCATCATGCAGCCGGGGTTGGGCGCAACGACCACCGACGCGCCGGTGGCGCGGATCGCTTCCATCTTCTCAGCCAGCAGCGCCTCGGAGGTCTCGGGTTGAAGGAAGTTGTAGATGCCTGCGCTGCCGCAGCAGCGGTCGGACGCGGCCATCTCCCGGAGCGTGGTGCCGGGGACCGCGTTCAACAGCGCTCGGGGCTGCGCGCGCACCCCCTGCCCGTGGGCCAGGTGGCAGGGGTCCTGGTAGGTCACCACCCGATCGGTGGCGCTGAGGGAGTTGCGCAGGCCCAGCGCGGCCAGGAACTCGCCCGTGTCCCGTACCAGCGTGCTGAAGCGTTCGGCCCGCTCCCGGTAGTTCGGGTCGTCGCCGAGCAGGTGTCCATACTCTTTCATCGCGGCGCCGCAGCCCGCGGCGTTCGTGAGGATCGCGTCCACGTCGGATGGGAAGGCGTCCACGTTCCTCCTGGCCATCGCCCGGGCGCTGGCGACCTCACCGTTGTGGATGTTCAATGCGCCGCAGCACGCCTGGTTCCGCGGGAGCACGACCTCGCACCCGTTTCGCCGCAACACGCGCAGCGTCGCCTGGTTGACCTCGGCAAAGAAGAGACTCATCGCGCAGCCCGTGAGAAACGCCACGCGCGCGCGCCGCTCGCCGAATGCGGGCAGCACCTCGGCCTCGGGCGCGTAGAAACGCGCGGATGCCTGGGGCAGTAGCGCGGCAGGCCGGCGCAGGCGCCGGGGAAGCAGTCGCAGGGCCAGGGTTGCCAGGCCGCTGCGCTGGTAGAGCCGGATCATCGCCGCCATAGCACGCAACCGCCCGGGATGCGGCATCAGGTGCCGCAGGGAAAAGCGCACCACGGCACGCTGAAACGGGCGCCCCGGCGGGCCCAGGACCTCGCGCGCGGCCTCTGCTACCCGCCCGTACTGCACGCCCGAAGGGCACGCGGTTTCGCACGCGCGGCACGCCAGGCACAGGTACAGGTGGTCGGCCACGCCCGCGGTCAGGTCGAGCCTGCCCTGCGAGGCGGCCTCGATCAGGTAGATCCGCCCGCGCGGCGAGGCGGCCTCCAGGTGCGTCAGCCGGTAGGTCGGACACTGATTGAGGCATAGCCCGC
>CAYLKW010000028.1:4833-18487 GCA_964384245.1 uncultured bacterium | reverse complement strand
GCCTCGTAGGTCGGGCTTGTCCGACCAGGGGTCTGGTGCTACCATGAGGCAAACACGCTCCAGAAGGCGATGACGGAGATCAGTAGACGCGGGTCCGTCTGATCGAGAGAGCCGGCGGATGGTGCGAGCCGGTCGGGACCGCGGTCGAATCCCCTCCTGAGCAGCGGGCAAACGCCGGCTTCCTGAAGAGATATATCGGAGGCCGGCCCAAGCCCCCGGGTGCGCCCGGTACAGCGCCATGAGTGTCCGGGCGCCTCGGCGCCCTGGAACCAGAGTGGCACCGCGGGAACCCGCCCCGTCTCTGATGAGACGGGGCTTTCTGTTGCTTGCCGGTTCTTGCGCCGGTCCAGGAGGTTGATCGTGCGGCAGTACCTGCTCATCCCCGGCCCCACCCCGCTTCCCGACGAGGTGCTGGCGGCCTCTGCAAAACAGATGGTCGGCCACCGCACCCCGGAGTTCGCGCGGCTGCTGGCCGAGACGCTGGAGGCAATGAGGCGCGTCCTGCTGACGCGCAGCACCATCTTGCCCTTCTCGGCCTCGGGCACCGGCGGGATGGAGGCGGCGATTGTGAATCTGTGCTCGCCAGGGGACACGGTGGTGGCGGTGTGCGGCGGTTCGTTCGGCGAGCGTTTCGCTGAGATAGCCGAGGCGTTTGCCGTCAAGGTGAATCGAGTGGAGGTGCCCTGGGGACAGGCCGCCGACCCCGAGGCGGTGCGCCGGGCGCTCCGGGATACCCCGGACGCGCGGGCGGTCCTGGTGGCGCACAGCGAGACCTCGACCGGCGTGCGCAACGACCTGGCAGCGATCGCGTCGGTGGTGCGCGAGTGGCCGGCCCTGGTGGTTGCGGACGCGGTCAGCTCCGCGGGAGCGATTGAACTGCGCACCGATGCGTGGGGGGTTGACGTTGTAATCACCGCGTCGCAGAAGGCGCTCATGGCACCACCTGGGGTGGCGCTGGTCGGCGTTTCCACTCGCGCATGGGAGGCGGTGAGGGCCGCGCGTCTGCCCCGGTACTACTGGTCGTTCGAGCGGATGCGCGCCGAGCTCGGAGACCAGGAAGCGTTCACCCCGCATACCCCGGCGATCAGCGTGGTGGGCGCGCTGCACGCCGGGTTACGGATGGTCGAGGCCGAGGGGCTGGAGGCCCGGTGGGCGCGCCACCGCCGCACCGCCAGGGCCGTCCGGGCCGGAGTCCGCGCGCTGGGCCTGAAGCTGGTTCCCAGGGAGGAAGACGCCAGCGAGGCGGTCACCGCGGTGTGGGTGCCGGAGGGCGTTGATTCGAAGGAGCTGCTTACCAGACTGCGCACAGAGTATGGCGTGGTGCTCGCGGGTGGCCCCGGGCGGATGAGGGGGAAGATCTTCCGGTTTGGGCACCTGGGATGGGTACCGGACGATGCGGTGCTCGCTGGTCTGCGCGCGCTGGAGGCCGTGCTACCACTGGTAGGCGGCCCCGCCTGCCGGGGCGCCGAGGCAGCAGCCGCCGAGATCCTTGCCACGGAGGGACATCCATGTTGGACCTGAAGCAGATCCGTGAGGACCCCGAGAGGTTCAGGGCCGGGCTGCGGAAGCGGGGGCGCGACCCCGGCCCGGTTGACGCGGCCCTTGAGATCGACCGGCGCCGCCGCGCACTCCTGGCGGAGATCGAGTCGCTGCGCGCCGATCAGAACCGGGCGTCCGCCGAGATTCCTGATCTCAAGGGCAAAGCCCGGGAGGCGCGCATCACGGAGATGAGGACACTCTCGGCCCGGATCAAGGATCTCGAACCGCGACTGGCGAGCGTGGAGTCCGAGCTTGACGGCCTGATGCGCTCGCTGCCCAACCAGCCCGATGAGACCGTGCCCGAGGGCACCGATTCATCGGCCAACGTGGTGGTTCGTACGTGGGGGACGCCGCCCGAGTTCGACTTCACCCCACGCGACCACGTTGAGATAGGGACCGATCTTGGGATCCTCGATTTCGAGCGCGGCGCCCGGGCTTCGGGATCGCGCTTCTACTACATGCGCGGCGACGGCGTCCTGCTGGAGGCGGCGCTGGCGCGCATGGCAATGGATCTTCTCACGGGCGAAGGCTTCACGCTGCTAGGGACACCGATGCTGGTGCGCAGCGGTGTGATCACCGGAGCGTGGGGCGGCGCGACACTCGATACCCAGCAGACCTACAAGATCGAGGATGAAGACCTGGCGCTCATCGGAACAAGCGAGCAGCCGCTGGCGGCCTATCACATGGACGAGATGCTCGACGCCGCGGCGCTGCCGCTCCGGTATGCCGGCGTGTCGTGGTGCTTCCGCCGCGAGGCCGGATCCCACGGCCGCGACGTGCGCGGCCTGTACCGGGTGCATCAGTTCTTCAAGATAGAGATGTTCTCGTACGTGCATCCTGACCGGTCCGCAGAGGAGCACGAGTACCTGGTAGGGCTCGAGGAGCGCTTCGTGCAGGCGCTGGGGCTGCCTCACCGCGTTGTGCTGCTGTGCGGGGGCGACCTAGGGCTGGGCATGGCAAAGACCTATGACATCGAGACCTGGATGCCGGGCCGCGGCGGGTACAGCGAGACGCACTCGTGCAGCAACGCCGGGGCTTTCCAGGCCCGCAGGCTGGGGACCAAGTTCCGGGAGGGCCCACGCGGCGGCACGGAGTTCGTGCACACGCTGAACGGCACCCTGGCGGCCACCGGCCGTGCCATGATTGCCGTCTTGGAGAACGGTCAGCAGGCCGATGGTAGCGTGCGGCTGCCCGAGGTGCTGGTGCCCTACATGGGATGGCAGACCGAGCTGCGGCATGGGTAGCTGCCGCCACGGTTATCGGTGAAAGCATCTCTCTACCTGACCGCGCCCGGATCGCGATTCTGGGCTGCCGCCTCTACGGTCAGTCTTGCCGAGGCCATCGCGGTAGCGGCCGGATGCGGCTACGATGCCGTCGAGGTGATGCCGCGCGATGCCCGTGACCCCGACCCCGAGATGCTGCGCGCCCTGGCCGGGCGCCACGGCCTCTCCGTGGCAGGGCTCGCCACCGGCTATGTTGCCGTCGAGCAAGGGCTGACCTTCACGCACCCGGACCCCGAGGTCCGCCGGCAGGCCGTGCGCGCCGCGTGCCGGTGCCTCGACTCCGCCCTCCTCGCAGGGGCCCCATTCATTTCCATCGGCATCATCCGTGGGAAGTTACAGGGGGGAGCCTCGCGTGAGGAGGCGTGGGCGAACCTGGCGGATTGCGTTCGGGAGTGCGGGTTGTACGCAGGCGAGCTCGGCCTGACCCTCACCATCGAGCCGGGCAACCGCTACGAGACCGATTTCATCCACACCGTGGATGAGGGCCTCGTCCTTCTCCGGTCGGTGAGCCTGCCCTCGGTGCTTCTCCAATTGGACACGTTCCACATGAACATAGAGGAGGTTTCCGTGGGGGACGCGGTCAGGCGCGCAGGGGCGTACATCGCCCATGTGCACTTCGCCGACAGCAATCGCCGGGCGCCTGGCTGGGGGCATCTCGACTTCCATCCGATCGCGGGCGCGCTGCGCGAAACAGGCTACGCCGGGGCTATCGGTCTGGAGATGTTGCTGGTCCCGGACCTCGAGGCGGCCGCCCGACAGGGGCTGCAGTTCGTACGCCGGCTGTTCGGCTAACCAGAACCCCCCACTTCTGGCCCTTCAGCGCCTCCTGAAACGCCCGAATGGCTTCGGGGTGCCTTCCAGCATGCATGTAGGCGGTTGCCAGAGAGAAACGATACCTACCGCTCCTCGGATCGGTGGGGATGGCCTCGCTGATCCTCTTGACGGCCTGGTCAAGGTACCCTCGGGAGCCGCCGTTCTCACGGTGACCTTCTTCGAGGTCATCTCGACCACGACGGCATCGGGGACCTTGGCATCGGCGATCAGCCAATCGAGGCGTACGGGATCTTGCCCGCCGGCTCCATGATGTAGACGACCCTGTAGCGGTCCATGGCGCCGAGGCCGCGATGTTTGTGCAGCCCCTGCCTGCCAGGCCGCGCAGTGCGCGATTGCGACGGACAATCTCGTTGAAGGCGGCGATCTCGCTTCGCAGGAGGATTTCGTACTGCTCCCGGATCTGGTCCTCGCTGCCCTTGAGATGGGCAACGGTGATGCCCTCTTCGATCTGTTTGTAGCCGTGGTCGTGCCAGACCCTCTCGCTCAACCGGCGGGAGGCTCCCTAGGCCGTCGGCGGGACAGTCACAGGGCTCATGCCCGCCCGCATGATCCCATCCCCGCCGAGCAACAACGCAAGTACAAGCAGCCCCGGTGACAGGCGCTTCATCGAGCACCCCCCGGCTGCAATGGACGCTCTCTCCCGGGATCGTGTGGGTGGAAGGGCGGCTACGCCGCCATCCACTGCAGCACGAAGTCCCGCCCGAACCTGATCTCCGCGCCGATGTCGTCGTGGGCGCCGGCGACGTCAATGTTGGCGAACCCCGCGTACCCCACCTTGGCGAGCGCGCGCAGCACGCTCTTCCAGGGCACGGCGCCCTTGCCGGGCGCCCAGTGGTGGTCCTGGACTCCGTCGTTGTCGGCGAGGTGCACGAGGAAGATCCGTCCTGCCAGCTTCTCGATCGCGACGGGCAACAACTCCTTCTGCACCAGGAAGTGCCCAGTGTCGAACACCACCCCGAGCGCGGGCGATCCGACCGCTTCGATGAGGCGGCACATGCCGTCGGCGTTACTGACCATCTCGAAAGGCCGGATCTCGAGGGCCACGCGCACGCCCTCCTCCTCGGCCATCTCTGCCATCTCCTCCACCGTGCTCCGGTACTGCGCCCACGCGGAGTCCCAGGCGAATCCCTGCGGGATCTCCACGCTGATCGGCGGGGTGAACTCGTCGTAGAGCCGGCGGAACTCGATCGTCCACGACGGGTGGGGGGCGGAGTGCAGGTATACCAGGTCGGTCCCCAGCGCCTGGGCGGTCTCCAGCGATCGTGCCAGCCCTTCCACTGCCTGGCGGCGGACGCCGGGGTCCTCGCTCACGGCCAGGTGGCGCAGCCACCCGGCCTCGAAAGCGCTGACCGCAATGCCCAGCGCCCGGCAGCGGGCTCCAAAGGACCGCACGGCAGTGGGGTCTGTGAAGTCACGGGAGAAGTGCTCCGAGCTAAACGCCGCCAGCTCGATACCAGCGAAACCCATCTCCGCCGCCCAGCCGGCGAACTCCTCGTACTGCCTGAGCGTCGGTTCATCGCCGTACCGGACGCGCGCGTACGCAACCGTTACGCCAAGGCGCATCGTCTGCCCTCCCCTGATTGCCCACGGGCCGCTCGCTTGTGCCTGGGGGGCTACTTCGAGTGCTTGTCGGCGACCTTCGTGGCGCCGTAGGCGTCGGGCTTGATGACCGCGGCATAGCCCGATCCCGAGACCATGCCCACGACCTCGCGGATGATCCGCTTCGTCTCGCCGTTGGGGCCGACGTCCAGGTGGATCTCCACGGGCAGACTGGAGTAGCCGTTGCGGCCGAGCTCCGTGGTCAATAGGTGGGCGGCCTCCAGGCTCAGCGACGTCTCGAACATGATGCGCTGCCGGAGGCTCTCGATCTTGCGGTTGCGGAACTTCCGGTAGAAGTACCGGCCGCCGTGGCCCACCCGGTGGACGACCACCGCGGTAACGAACGTGGTGTCGTCTGCGACCAGCGAATCGGTGCCGATTATCAAATGGTAGTTCTGGTCGGGCTCGCTCTTCATGTAGCCGACCAGGTGGCGGAACATCTGCTCAAATGAGAGCGGCCCCAGGGTGGGGCTAACGAACTCCACGTCGCTCGCCTCCGTCCCAGTATACTCCCGGCGTTTCCGGTTGAACAAGCCGGTTACCCAGCCAGCAGGGGCACCGGCGGCCGGCGCAGAACGCTCCGACCGCGGCGCCACACGCGGGAAGGGGGTGGTCGAGCGGCCGGCAGGCGGCCAGGCAAGTCGCGGGGGATTCCGATTGAGGAGGCAGATCCATGACGGAGAGACCTCGCTTGGCCAAGACAGCGCTTGCCCTCCTCCTGGTGGTTGCGGTGCTCGGCCTCGCGCCGGGGACCGGGCTCCAGGCAGGGGCGGCGAAGAAGCTGGAGATCTTCAGCTGGTGGACCGCCGGCGGTGAGGCCGACGGGCTCAAAGCGATGTTCGAGGTCTACAAGAAGCGCTTCCCCGGTGTTGAGATCATCAACGCGACCGTAGCGGGCGGCGCCGGGACCGACGCCAAGGCCGTCCTGAAGACGCGCATGCTGGGCGGCAAGCCTCCGGATAGCTTCCAGGTTCACGGTGGAGCCGAGCTGGTTGACACCTGGGTGAAGACCGGCTTCATGGAATCCCTGGCCCCGCTCTACAAGAGCGAGGGATGGCTCAATGCCTTCCCCAAGGACCTGGTGGACATCGTCAGCCACCAGGGCGAGCAGTATTCGGTGCCGGTCAACGTGCACCGCGGCAACGTCCTCTGGTTCAACAAGAAGATCTTCGACGAGAACAAGCTCAAGGCGCCGGCGACGTGGGACGAGTTCTTCAAGGTCGCGGAGACGTTGAAGGGCAAGGGCATCACGCCGCTGTCGCTGGGCGACAAGAACAAGTGGGAGGCCGCACACCTGTTCGAGGACATCCTCGCCGCGGCGCTGGGAGCCGAGGGGTATCGGGGCCTCTGGACGGGCAAGACGAGCTGGGAGGGCGACGGCGTCAAGCGCGCCCTGGACACGTTTGCCAAGGTCCTGAACTACGTGAACCGCGACCACGCCGCCTTTGTCTGGGATCAGGCGGCGCAGATGCTGATTGACCGCAAGGCCGCCATGAACGTGATGGGCGACTGGGCGGCGGGATACTTCACCGCGAAGGGCTGGAAGCCGAACGTGGACTACGGGTTCGCGCCCGCGCCCGGCACGGCGGGGCTGTTCGTCGTGGTCACCGACACGTTTGGGCTTCCCAAGAAGGCCCCGAACCGCGAGCAGGCCCTCGCCTGGTTGAGGGTGGCTGGGTCCAAGGAGGGCCAGGAGGCCTTCAACCCGCTGAAGGGTTCGATCTGCGGGCGCACGGACTGCGACCCGAAGAAGTTCGACGTCTACCTCCGGTCATCGGCGGTGGACTTCACGAAGAACGCGCTCCTGCCCAGCGAGGTCCACGGCTCCGCGGCGCCTGAAGGGTTTGCCACCGCCTTCAACGACATCCTGAACCTGTTCGTAACCAACAAGAACGTCAAGGTGGCACAGGCGGCCCTGCAGAAGGCGTGCGTGGCCAACAAGATGTGCAAGTAGAATCGGTGAGGGAGTGAGGGAGTGAGGTAGGAGGGCTCACTCCCTCCATTTCAATGCGCATCCGGCGGGACAGGGTACTGTCGGCGCTGATCCTTCTGCCGTCGGTGGTAGCCGTGGGCGTCTTCGTCTACGGCTTCATCGGGTGGACCGTTTACGTCGCGATGAGCAACTGGAACAGCTTCGTCCCCGACCTCTCGTTTGCCGGACTGCGCAACTTCGCCGATCTCTTCCAGACGCCCCGGTTCCAGATTGACCTGGGCAACACCCTGGCGTTCACGCTGACGTTCTTGGCAGGCTGCCTGGGGATCGGGCTGTTGCTGGCGGTCCTGCTAGACCGGCAGATCCGCGGAGAGGCGTTCTTCCGCAACGCCTTCCTGTTTCCCATGTCAATATCGTTCATCGTCGGCGGCACGGTCTGGCAGTGGCTGCTCAACCCGAGCACGGGCGTCAACCTGTTGCTGGAGTCTGTGGGGCTGGGGGTGCTCAAGTCCCCCTGGTACACCGAGCCTAGGATCGCCATCTATTCCGTGGTCATCGCGGCGCTGTGGCAGATGTCGGGTTTCACGATGGCGATGTACCTGGCCGGGCTGCGGGGCATCTCGGACGAGCTGCGAGAGGCGGCGCGTGTGGACGGCGCGAGCGACCTGCAGCTCTACCGGCACGTGATCATCCCGCTGCTGCACCCGATCACGCTCAGCGCGGCGATCGTCCTGGGGCACATCTCGCTCAAGATCTTCGACCTGGTCTTTGCGATGACCGGCAGCGGCCCGGCGTTCTCCACCGACGTGCCCGGGATCTTCATGTTCGAGACGACGTTCCGGGGCAACCGGTTCGCCGAGGGCGCGGCGATCTCCATCATCATGCTGGTCATGGTCGCGGTGGTGATCATTCCGTACCTGATATATAGCACGCGTACGGAGGCGGAGGCCTAGATGGGCCGCAGGCGACCCCGCGCCACGCGAGTGCTGCTGTACGCGGTCCTGGCTTTCTTCGCGGCCTTCTACCTGATGCCGGTGTACGTACTGGTCAACAACGGGCTCAAGTCGTTCCGAGAGGTCAGCCTCAGCAGGATGTGGGCGCCGCCGCAGGAGGTGACGCTGGAGGGATTCGGCAAGGCGCTCCGGGAGCTGGCCCCTAACCTGCGCAACAGCGTGGTCCTGGTAGTGCCGGCGGCGCTGGTCTCGGCGGCGTTGGGATCGGTCAACGGTTACGTGCTGGCGAAGTGGAAGTTCGCGGGGGCTGACATTGTCTTCCCCCTGCTGCTCTTTGGGATGTTCATCCCTTATCAGAGCGTGCTCATCCCGCTGGTTCAGTTCCTGCAGTGGCTGGGCGGGCTGCTGCCGGTGCCGCTCTACGGCTCGATCACGGGCCTGGTGCTGGTGCACGTGGTCTACGGTATCCCGATCACGACGCTGATCTTCCGCAACTACTACGCCACCGTGCCCACGGAGATCGTGGAAGCGGCGCGGATTGACGGTGCCGGGCTGGTCGGCGTCTACCGGAACGTCATCCTTCCCCTCTCGATGCCCGCGTTCGTGGTGGTGATGATCTGGCAGGTCACGCAGATCTGGAACGAGTTCCTGTTTGCGGTGATCGTTACCAGCAATCCCGCACAGCAGCCGGTGCAGGTGGCGCTACGCAACCTGGCGGGCAGCCAGATCGTGGAGTGGAACGTGCAGATGGCAGGGGCGCTGCTGGCGGCGCTGCCACCGCTGTTGGTCTACGTCTTCCTCGGCCGGTACTTCCTTCGCGGGCTGATGGCCGGAGCGCTCAAGGGCTAGCCGACCTTCAGGATCCTCCGGCGCAGCCCGGCGGCCGTGATTGCCACAAGCCCGGCGCCGGCGGCCACGGCCAGTGGTGCGCCCATGACCGCGGCGGCGCTCGCCGTCACCATCGCTCCCAGGGAGGGCAACCCGACGTTGGCGATCGCCCACACGCTCATCACGCGGCCGCGGATCGCGTCGGTTGCCGCAACCTGCATCGTGGTGGACATCGTCGCGATGAGTGTGATCGTGGTGACACCCAGCACTACCAGCAGCGGGATCGAGAGCGCGATCCACCGTGAGGAGGCAAACGCGGCGAGCAGCACGGCGAAAACCAAAGCCGCCCGGATGATCGTCCTTCCCCGGTGACCGGTGGCGCCGCTCGCGGCCAGCACGGTGGCCCCGACGACCACGCCGATCCCTGGCGCCGCGGTGAGGTAGCCCAGCCCCCGGGCGTCGGTGTGGAGGATATCCCGGGCGAAGACCGGCATGAGCGCGATGTAGGAGCGGCCGAAGACCCCTGCGACCGTGATCATGACGAGCAGGGAGCGCAGCGCCGGCTGGCTCCACACGAAGCGGAGGCCGTCGGTCACCGATCCTAACAGCGGGGAGTCGGTCCTGGCGTGATGCGGAACCCCGCGGATGCATGAGAGGGCGGCCACGTTGATCAGGAACGTGAGGGAGTTCAGCGCGAAGAGCGCGTAGATGCGGTCGCTGCCCAGCACCCCGAGGATGATCCCGGCGAGCGCCGGCCCGAAGAACCCGCCCAACTGGTAGGTTGACTGGAACATCGAGACGGCGCCCAACAGGTGCCTGCGATCCACCAGATCGGGAATCGTAGCGTGTCGCGCCGGGCCCTCGAACGCCAGCACAATGCCCTGGATCAGGCTGAACGCGGCCAGGTGCCAGGCCGTGACCGCGCCGAGGTAGGTGAGCCCAGCCAGCGCGGCCGCGGCAAACGCCATGGCGAGCTGCATGCCCCGGATGAGCTTGAGCCGCTGGATTCGGTCGGCCAGCGCCCCCCCGAAGAGCGGCAGGACCACCATCGGCAGGGCAAAGGCCAGGCTTGATGCACCCAGCCAGACCGGGGTGTTGGTGAGCTGGTAGAGCAGCCATCCCTGCCCCACCGACTGCATCCATGTGCCCGTGTGAGATACCAGCAGGCCGGCCCAGAAGATGGCGAACGGTCTCGATCGAAGCGCGGCGAACTTTGGGGCGGGCTGCTCTGCCTGATCGTCCGGCATCTACAGCTCGCGCCGGCCTTCGAGCGCAAGCGCCAGGGTAACCTCGTCGGCGTACTCGAGATCTCCGCCCACCGGCAGGCCGTGGGCGATCCGCGTGACCCTCACGCCCAGCGGCTTGAGCAAGCGCGCCAGGTAGATTGCCGTGGCCTCACCCTCGACGCGCGGGTTGGTGGCGACGATGACCTCGGTCACCCCACCCGCCTGCACCCGGGACAGCAGCGCCGGGATCTTCAGATCGTCGGGCCCGACGCCGTCCAGCGGCGAGATCGCACCCCCCAGCACGTGGTAGCGCCCGCGGAACCCCCTCGTGCGCTCCAGCGCGATGACGTCGCGCGGGTCCTCGACAACGCACAGCGCCGTGCCGCTGCGGGCCGGGTTGGAGCAGATCGCGCACGGGTCGGTGTCGGTGATGCCGAAGCAGACCGAGCAGTCCCGCATGCCGGCCTTGACGCCCAGGATCGAGTCGGCGAGCGACTGCGCCTCCTCCGCGGTCAACCGCATGACGTAAAACGCCAGCCGTTGGGCCGTCTTGGGACCTACTGTCGGCATCTTGGAGAGCTCGTCAATGAGCCGGGCAAGGGGAGCCGGGTAGTCCATCAGCGCTAGGGCATCCCTGGGATCTGGAGTCCTCCGGTGAGCGCGCCCATGCGGCTCTCGGCCATGCTGCGGGCGTTGCGCTGGGCCTCGTTCACGGCTGCCAGCACGAGGTCCGCCAGCAGGCCGACGTCCGAGGGGTCCACCACCGAGGGGTCAATCTCAATCTCGACCAGCTCGCCGTGGCCGTTGGCCACCGCCCGCACAACGCCTCCGCCGGCACGGGCCTCGATCCGGGCGGAGGCAAGCTCCTCCTGGACCCGTGCCATCTCGGCCTGGAGCTTCTGCATCTGCTTCATCATCTTGCCCATGTTGGCTGTGTTCAACGGTTGTCCTCCTCCACGATGTCGGCGGCGAACAGCTCCCTGGCACGGTCCACCAGCGAAGCCCTCGCCGCGGAGGGATGCTCGGGCGCCGCATCACCCCCGGCGGCCGGCGCGTCGTGCAGGCAGGCCCGGAAGCGAAGGGGCTGGGACAGCACGCGCGATAGGGCACCCTCTATGACCTCGCGATTCTCGGCGCGGTGCAGGTTGTCCAGGTGGAAGTTGTAGCCCGACCGCAGCCCCACGACCAGGGTAGTCCCGGTGACCTCGATCGGAGTCCCCTCGATCAGCAGGGCGTGGCAGAGCATCTTGACGCGCTTGATGTCTTCCAGCACCCGTGCCCACTGGCGTCGCACGTCATCAATGGTGATGCTTCCGGCGGGCGCGGCGCGGGAGGGTGTGGCGGGAAGTGGCGGCGCGGGGTGCGGTGTGGCTGGGTGCGGTGTGGCCGGTGGGGCGGCGGGTGCCCCCGGTGGGGTAGCGGCGATTCCGGTTTCCAGCCGCTCGAGCCGGGCCGTGATGCCTTCCAGCGAGGGATCCATCTCAGGGCGGGCCAGCCGAATCAGCGCTACCTCCAGCGCCAGCCGGGGCTGCGTGCTCCACCGCGCATCGCTGACCGCCTCGTTGAGCACGCGCACCGCCCGCAGCAGATCCGGGACGCTTGCGCGTTCTGCCTGGGACGCGATCCGGGCAAGACGCTCCGCCGGCGCGTCGAGGATCTCGGAGGCGGCCTGGCCGCAGGTCTTCACGATCAGGAGGTCGCGGAACTGCTCCAGCAGGGTACGGAGCACCTGGCGGATGTCCTTACCCGAGTCGGCGGTCTCTTGGGCCAGGCGCATCGCCGTGGCCATGTCCCGGTCCAGCGTAGCGTCCGCGAACGCCGCCGCGACGTCGTCGTCTATCAACCCCAGCACGCTGATGACCAGATCGCGGTCTACCTGGCCGCCGGTGTACGCGCTCAACTGGTCCAGGACCGACTCGCCGTCGCGCACCGAGCCGTCGGCGCTGCGGACAACCTGCGCCAGCGCCGCGTCGTCAATCGCAATTCCCTCCCGGTCGGCGATGGTGCGCAGCCGCGCCGAGATCTCGCTGAACGAGACGCGCCTGAAGTCGAACCGCTGGCAGCGCGAGAGGACCGTCGCGGGGATCCGGTGCGGCTCGGTTGTCACCAGCACGAAGACCGCGTGGGCCGGGGGTTCCTCCAGCGTCTTGAGCAGCGCGTTGAAGGCGCTGGTGGAGAGCATGTGGACCTCGTCAATGATGTAGATCTTGTGCCGCCCCTCCGTCGGCGCGAGCACGATCTTCTCCTTGAGGTCGCGCACGTCGTCCACGCTCGTGTTGCTGGCGCCGTCGATCTCGATTACGTCCATGCTGAAACCGCGCGTGATCGCCTCGCACTGGCTGCACGCGTTGCAGGGCGTCGGCGTGGGGCCGTGCACACAGTTCAGCGCCTTGGCCAGGATGCGGGCGGTCGTGGTCTTGCCGGTGCCGCGATGCCCGGCGAACAGGTAGGCGTGGCTGGTGCGCCCTGCCTTGATGGCGTTCTGCAGGGTGCGCGTGATGCGTTCCTGGCCTATGATCTCTTCGAACGACTTGGGCCGCCACCGGCGGTAGACGGAAACGTGCGACACGGCGTTGCACCTCGGCTCCGTGTACTTCGGCGTCGCGACCGGCCCTCCTTGCCCCCAGAGGATGCCCAGGGCGCCTTGCCGAACGCTCTTTCACACTATGTTCCCCGCGGCAGTCTATCCCCTGCCTGAATCGGCTATGGCCACCGCTGTCCTGGTGCTGCTGCTGGCCTCTGCCGCCCTGCCCATCTACCTGCTCGCGTTCCGCCCGATCCGCCGTGCGGACACCTGGGGCATCAGTGAGATGATGGCGATCACCGTGCTGTTCGTGGTTACACTGCCGCTTGCGGCGATGATGGCCGGCATTACGCTGCCCCTATCGCTGCTGGACCTTTCCACGGTCACCCTCGCGCAGAACGCGCTGTTCGTCGGCCTCTCGGCCTATGTTGTCATGGGCCGGTATGCCCTGCCGCCTGCGCGGCTGGGCCTGGCAGCCGGCGGCTGGCCGCGGGGCGTGCTGCTGGGCTTTGCCGCCGCGGTGGTGGTGATTCCGCTGGCGCTGGTGGGCGAGGACCTGGCGATCTTCCTGCTGGGGCTCGTGGAAGGCCCGGCGCAGGCCGCGGCGCGCGCAGAGGCCGAGCACCTGCTGGACCCACTGCGCCCGGTACTGGATGTGCTTCCGGGCGGCGCGGCCACGGTGTGGTTCCTGATACTCCTGGTCGTGATCGTGCCGATAGGCGAAGAGGTGTTCTTCCGAGGGTTCGTCTACGGCGGGCTGCGCGACAGGTGGGGAGTAATCCCCGCGGCGCTGGCCAGCGCCGCGTTCTTCTCGGTAGTGCACCTGCAGCTCGTGCACGGGCTGCCCATCCTGGTGCTCGGGGTGCTGCTGGCCTTCCTCTACGAGCGCACCCGGAGTCTCGTGCCGGTGATCGTCACCCACGCCCTCAACAACG
>CAYLKW010000028.1:1403-4733 GCA_964384245.1 uncultured bacterium | reverse complement strand
CCCTCGGGCTTCCTGGCGACCTCCAACTGCCCGGCTACGCCCATGACGTGAAACCCGCTGTCGGCGAAGATCGTGTTACCCGTGACCGAGCGCGACAGGTCGCTGGCAAGGAACGTCGCCACGCCGGCGACTTCCTCCAGGGTGACGTTGCGCCGCAGCGGCGCGATTCCCTCCACGGCGTCGCGGAACCCCGAGAGTCCCCGGACCGCGCTGGCTGCCAGCGTGCGCAAGGGGCCGGCCGAGATCGCGTTCACGCGCACGTTGATCGGCCCAAGCTCCGCGGCCAGGTAGCGTACCTCGCACTCCAGCGCCGCCTTGGCCACGGCCATGACGTTGTACGATGGCACGACGCGGTCCACAGCGTTGTAGGTCAGGGTCATGATGCTGCCGCCGCCGGCCGCTTCCAGCAGCGGCCTGGCAGCGCCCGCGCACCGGATCAGCGAGTACGCGCTGACTTCCAGCGCCAGGGCGTATCCCTTGCGCGAGATGCCCGAGAACGGCCGGAGCAGATCCTCGCGGTCCGCGAACGCCACGCAGTGCACCAGGATATCGAGGGCTCCCCAGCGTTCCGCCAGCCCGGCGAAGGCGGAAGCGACCTCATCGTCAGACGTGACGTCGCAGGGGAAGATCGGATACCCCGCGGCGCCGCCGATCTCAGCGAGCAGGCCGACCAGGTTGTCCTTGAGCCGCTCTCCCTGGTAGGTGAACGCCAGGGTCGCGCCCTCGCGGTGAAACGCCCGCGCGATTCCCCACGCGATGCTGCGGTTGTTGGCCACGCCCATTATCAACGCCCGTCTGCCCTGAAGGAGCACGATTCACCTCACCGGTTGGTAGTGACTGCCACCTCCTGCGTCACGGGTACGGGTTCGTGGCCGCGGCGCGGCGTACCTCCGTCGTTGACGCCGGCGGCCTGCTGCCGGTATGCTTCGCGATAAGCGCGCTTGACCATTCGTTTCAGCAACAGGGGGAAGGCCCATGTTCAGCAGAACGATCGCGGTGCTCGCCGCCCTGGCTGTCCTGCTCACCCCGTTCGCCTCCACCGATGCGCAGCAGCCCCGCCGAGGGGGCATCCTGACGTTCGCGCTCCAGAGCGAGGGGGGGACGCTCGACCCGCACGCCACCACTGCGCTGGTTGTCTCGTACACGATGCACCACGTGTTCGAGACCCTGTTCACGATCAACAGCAAGCTCGAGCCGGTACCGATGCTCGCGGACCGGTACACTCACTCTCCGGACCGTAGGACCCATACCATCACGCTCCGCAAGGGAGTGCCGTTTCACCACGGCCGCGACCTGACCGCCGACGACGTCGTGGCCTCACTCACCCGTTGGGGTCGTATGGCGGTCCGCGGCCGGGCGCTCTTCGCCAACGTTGAGTCGCTCACCGCGCCCGACCCACTCACGGTCGTGTTCAAGTTGAAGGATCCCTACTCCCTGCTTCCCGCGGACCTGGCCTGGTGGACGCAGTTCGCGGCGATCTACCCCAAGGAGGTCGTGGACGAGACCGGCACAGGGCCACTGCGAAAGTTCATTGGTACTGGACCATTTCGGCTCGCCGAGCACATGCCCGACCGGCACCTGCGCCTCGAGCGCTTCGACCGCTACGCCGCGCGCACCGAGCAGCCCGATGGCATGAGCGGCCGCCGGACGGCCTACCTGGACGGGATCACCTTCGTTCCGGTCCCCGACGCTGCGGTAAGGGTGGCGGGTGTGCAGCGCAACGAGTACCAGTTCGCCGAGCTGGTATCGGCCGACGACTACGAGCGGCTCCGCCGTGAGCCGAACGCCGCGCCGTTCCGCGGCCCGGTGCCCAGCTTCCTGGCGTTCGTGCTGAACAAGCGCACCGGCCCAACCACCAACGTGAAGGTCCGCCAGGCCCTGCTGGCCGCGCTGGACGCCGAGGCAATCATGAAGGTGTCTTTCGGCCACCAGATGTTCTATCGCCTGGACTCCAGCCTGATGCCCAAGGAACACTACATGTGGTCCGATTCAGGCAAGGAGTTCTACAACCAGAAGAACCCTGACCAGGCCCGCCGGCTGTTGGCCGAATCCGGCTATCGCGGCGAGCCGATCCGCTTCCTCGTCACCGCCGAATCGCTCTGGGCCGCGAACTCCGCCACCGCCGCCAAGCCGATGCTCGAGCGGGCCGGGTTCACCGTAGACCTGCAGTTCATGGACTGGGCCACGGTCCTTGCGCGCCGCGCCCGCACCGAGGGATGGGAGGTCATGATCACGACGTTTACGGCCGTGCCCGATCCCACCTTCCTGCTGGTGCTGAGCACGGCCTTCGCCGGCTGGTACGAGAGCCGCGACATGCAGGCGATGCTGACGTTGATGCGCCGGCACAGCGATCCCAAGGTCCGGATGGACCTCTGGCGCCGCGCGCAGGCGCTCTTCTGGAACGAGGTGCCCACCGTGAAACTCGGCGATGGGTTCTTCATGCACGTCCACCGGCCTGAGATAAGGGGATACTCGGGCCTGCCGTCTCACTACCTCTGGAACGTCTGGCTGGAGCCGAGGCGCTAGAAGACCGCCCGCGCTGAATCTGCGGACCGTGGACCGTTCGTGGCTCCGCCCCGCCCTCTGGGCGGCCGGCCTGCTTGCCGCCGCCTGGGTGCTCGGCCGCTTTGGCACCCTGGTGGCCACGGCCATCGTCGTGGCCGTCATCACCTTCCCGGTCTTCCCGGTGGTGGACTGGCTGGAGACGCGCGCGCGCCTCTCGCGCGGAGCCGCGGCAGGGCTCACGCTGCTGGGCCTGGCCGCGGTGCTCGTGCTGGGGCTGATGAGCGTCATCCCCTGGGTCATCCATCAAGCGCAGGTGCTGCAGGCCCTGGCGCCGCAGGGGATCGCCGCGGTCACGGAGTTCCTGTCCGGCTGGCAGGCCCGCGTGGCCGAACCCACCTTTCCGCAACTGCTGCGCACCGCCTGGGAGCGCGCCGGAGAAGCGGCGATTACCGCCGCGAACGTCGCGGTCACGCGGACCGTCAACCTGGCCGTCCGGAGTATCGGCCAGGCGTACCTCCTGCTGCTGGTGCCCTTCGCGGTTTACTTCGTGCTCCTGGACTACCGGCAGGCGCGGGCGTCCGTCCTCTCACTGGTGTCCGCACCCGGCCGCGCGCGCGTGGAGGCGCTGCTGGCCACGCTCACGACAACCCTGCGGTGGGGACTGTGGGCCCAGGTAGTCGTCAGTTCGATCGTTGGCGTCCTGACTGCTGCCGGATTGGCGCTGGCCGGTGTGCCGGGCCCGCTGGCGATCGGCGTATTCGCTGGCGTGGCCGAGGCCATCCCCTACATCGGCGGCTTCGCCACCTACGGCGTGGCGCTGCTGGC
>CAYLKW010000028.1:0-1303 GCA_964384245.1 uncultured bacterium | reverse complement strand
GCGCTGCTGGCCTTGGGGCAGCTCTTCGGGCTGGTGGGGATGTTCTTCGCGGTGCCGGCTGTGGTAGTGGTGCGCGAGATAGTCACTTGGTGGAGGCCCACATCGTGAGCCGCGACGCGCTCAGGCACATCGAGCACCTGTCGGTTACCATCGGTCCCAGGGGGTCCTGCACAGAGCAGGAGCGCCGCGCCTCGGACTACTGCGCGCAGGTGCTGCGCGATCTTGGCTACTCGGTGCGCGAGCAGTCGTTTCAGGCCGCGCGCTCGGGATGGGCGCCCTTCTCGATCGGCGCCGGGCTGATGCTGGTAGGGATGTTCAAGTTCCACGTCGCTCCGGGCCTGGCCAACGGCCTGACCCTGGCAGGGCTGGATGCCGCAAGACTGGTTGCGGCAGCCATCGCCTTGACCGTGACGGTCTCGATCCTGCTGCAGCTCGCCTTTCGCCCCAATCCGCTGGCATGGTTGACGCCCAAGGGTGAATCGCGGAACGTGTACGCGGTGGCGCCCCCGCGCGGCGAGCGCAGGCGCACGGTCGTCGTCAGCGGACACGTGGACACGCACCGCACTCCCATCGCGATGGCCTCGCCCCTGGCGTTCCGCCTGTTCCAGCTGCTGACCACGCTGGGCGTGATCGCGTTTGCCCTGCTGGCAGGCCTGTTTGTGTTGGGATCCTTCCGGCCCGAGATGGTCGGGCCGCGTCTGACACTGCTCCCGGCGGCGATCATTGCCGTGGTATTCGCCGTCACCCTGCAGCCCGAGTTCAGCCGGTTTGTGCCCGGCGCCAACGACAACGCCTCGGGCGCGGCCGCGGTCCTGGCCCTCGCCGCCCGGCTTGGGGCCTCGCCCCTGGCCCACACCGAGGTCTGGCTGCTCGCCTCCGGCGCCGAGGAGACGGGCGCCACCGGCCCGGTGCGCCTGCTGGAGGAGCACCCCGAACTGCGGGCCGCCGACTGGCTGGTTCTCGACAACATCGCCGGGGCCGGGACAGGCCCGTGCATGATCACTGCGGAGCACCTGTTGTTTCCGCTGCGCGCGCATCCCGCCCTGCTGGCCGCTGCGCGCCAGGTGGCCGCCTCCCGCCCGGATCTCGGCGCCTACGAGCACTACTACCGCGGGCTGTTCAGCGAGCACTCGCCGCTTTCGGCCGCGGGTTGCCGATCGCTGGCGATCATCAACTTCACCCCGCAGGGCGTGCTGCCGGACTGGCACCGGCCCAGCGATACCTTCGAGCGCGTCGACCCCGGGGTGCTCGATCGCACCGAGGAGTTCGCCTGGGCGCTACTAGCGCATCTCGACGCGCAGGG
>CAYLKW010000027.1:0-18514 GCA_964384245.1 uncultured bacterium | reverse complement strand
GCCCCCCGCTATCTGGTTGGCCTGCAAGACGACGTTGTCGAGGATGAAGCGGAAGACCAGTTCCTTGATCCTGGGCGCCCCGAGGGGGAACTTGTCATTGGCCTCGAGGCTGATGTGGCTGCCCGCACCCCACTCGACGAGCCTGTAGGGGCCGTGCGCGATGGGCGCGCGCCAGAAGGGATGCGCCTTCAGCTTGGTCGGGTCCCGAAGGGAGGGTGTCCCGTTTCGAGTGGAAATTCGGGAGCAGCCCCAGCGCTCATTACACCACCAGTACCTCCCTTCCCTGCGCAAGGCCCTGCTTCGGAGGGGAAACGCGCGCCAGGACACCGAACGAACTAGGGGTATGCGGGAGAACCCCTCAGATGCCCGGAGCTCGCATTCGGCGATCGCCGCGCTGGGGAGAGCGGTCCTCCACGGCCTGTCCGAACTAGGCCAGGCCGCCCTGATGCTTGCCGCGGCGCTCCGCTGGGTACTCCGCGGACGGCTGGAGATCCGTGAGACGATGGTCCAGCTCAACCGCATCGGCGTCGAATCCATGCCGGTCGTTCTGATCACCGGCGCCTTCGCGGGCATGGTCCTGGCCTATCAGACGGCGCGGCAACTGGCGGCCTTCGGCGGTCAGGGCTTCGTAGGCGGGCTGGTGGGTCTCTCCATAGCGCGCGAGGCCGCGCCGGTCTTCACCGCGATCACCGCGGCCGGACGGGTGGGTGCGGGCATAGCAGCGGAGATCGGCACGATGGCCGTCACCGAGCAGGTTGATGCCCTGCGCGTCCTGGCCACCGATCCGGTGCGCTACCTGGTGGTCCCGCGCCTGATCGCGGCGGCCCTGGCGCTGCCTATCCTGACCGTCTTCGCAAACGTCGTGGGCGGGGCCGGGGGATACGCCGTGGCCACCGCCGCCGGGATCAGCGGCGGCGCCTTCCTGTCATCGCTCCAGCGGTTTCTCTGGCCGTACGATCTCGTGGTCGGCTTGATCAAAGCGGTGTTCTTTGGGCTGATCATCGCCTCGGTGGGCTGCTACCGGGGCCTACACGCCACCGGCGGCGCGGACGGCGTGGGGCGCGCGACAACGGGCGCGGTCGTCGTGGCAATCGTCCTGATCCTCGTCTTCAACTACTTCCTGGACCTGATCTTCTTCTAGGCCAGGCGGCGGCATGGAACCATGGACATGGGAGCGGTGATAGAACCTCGATCCTCGGGCACGCCGGGCGAAGCGGTCATCGTCGCGTCGGATCTCTGGAAGTCGTTCGGCTCGACCGTTGCGCTGGCCGGCTTCTCCCTGGAGGTCCGCCGCGGCGAGATCCAGGTGATCATGGGCCCCAGCGGCTGTGGAAAGAGCGTCTTGCTCAAGCACCTCGTGGGCCTCGTCAAACCCGACAGGGGCGAGGTCCTGGTCTTCGGGCAGCCGGTGCACGCCCTGTCAGACCACGAGCTCGACGCGCTGCGGATACGAATCGGCGTCGTCTTTCAATCAGCCGCCCTGTTTGATTCGCTCACCGTAGCGCAGAATGTCTCGTTCCCCCTGCGGAGGCACCGCCTCCTTTCCGAGGAGAAGATCACCCGCAGGGTGCGCGATCTGCTCTCTCTGGTGGAGATGGCCGGCACCGAGAACCTCGTGCCGGCGGCGTTGTCGGGAGGCATGCGCAAGCGCGTCGGCATCGCCCGCGCCCTGGCGCTTGACCCCCCTCTCATCCTGTATGATGAACCTACCAGCGGGCTCGACCCGCTGACCGCGCACACGGTGGACGACCTTGTCCTGCGGCTGCGTGCGGAGCTGGGGGTGAGCTCGGTGGTCGTCACCCACAGTCTGGACAGCGCGTTTCACCTGGCCGACCATCTGGTGGTCATGGACTCCGGGCGCCTGACCGCGTCCGGCACGCCGGAGGAGATCCTGGCAAGCACGAACCCGTTCGTCCGACGGTTCCTGGACACCCGTGCCATCGAGGTGAGGCCCAAATGAGCGTGGAAGTGAAAGCGGGGATCGTCACGCTGCTCGGGATCGCGGCGTTGATCGGCTCCATCGTGTTCCTGCGCGGGGGATTCGCGATACGCGATCCGAGCTACACCCTGCACCTGCGCGTGGCCAACGCGGGCGGACTGACCCTGGGGGCCCCGGTGCACATGGCAGGAATCGAGATCGGCCGCGTGAAGCACCTCGGCCTCACGCCTGAGAAGAAGGCGGACGTCGTTCTCAGCGTGCGCCGTGGGGTCTCCATCCCCGAGGGCTCGCGCTTCTCGATCACCTCCGCAGGGCTGCTGGGTGACCGTCTGGTAGCGGTTGTCCCGGGCCCGCCCGGCGCCCCAGCCCTGGCCCCAGGGTCGGTGGTGGTGGGCACCGAGCCCTTGACGACCGACGAGCTGTTCGAACGCGTGGTGTCGGTGGCGAAGCGCGCCGAGGAGGCGCTGTCAAGCGTCAACCGGCTCATAGGCGATCCGGACCTCGCCGAAGGGCTGCGCGAGACAGTGCGCAACGCGCGCGACGCGTCGGCTCGCATGGCGCGCGCGGCCGACCACGTGGAGCGCACGACGCGGACGCTCGACCGCACGGTGGCCGGCGAGGTTCCGGAGATCGCCAGGCAGTTGCGCGGCATGGCGGCGGAGCTGGCAGGGGCTGCCGGAGAGGTTCGCACGCTGGTCAAGCAGGTGGCCGCGGACGGGCGCACCGCGGAGCAGGTTCGGGCGGCCGCATCCTCTATCCAGAAGGCGGCCCAGGGAATTGAGAAGATGGTGAGCGATCTCTCCGGTGTGGTGAACGAGCAGGAGGTCCGCGCGGTGCGCTCCTCGCTGGCCGAGGCCCGGGGTGCGATCACCGACGCCCGGCTGGCGGTGGGCGAGGCCCGCGCGGTGATCGGCCGCGCCGACCGCGTGGTCGAGCGGGTCGGGCGGGTCTTGCCCGAACGGCTGGAACTCCCGGACTTGCGCAGCGCCTACCGGCTCGAGTACGCGTTCTGGCACGACGGAACGCGCCTGGGACACGACGTGAGCTTCGCGCTCCTGCCGGACGCTCCGCGTACCTACATGTTCACGTGGCGGGAGGTCGGAGGGGCGAACCGCATCGGACTGCAGGTGGGCAGCAAGCTGGACGAGCGGACGTTGTTCCGCTACGGGCTGATTGACTCACACCTGGGCGTCGGCCTGGACTACCGCGCGTCGCCCAGCATCTCCTATGCCGTGGACCTCTACAACATCAACAACATCAGCATGAACCTCTACGCCCGCTACTACCTCCGGCCGGATTACGGCATCACCCTGCGGGCACAGGGCGTGTTCTCCCAGCCGACCTTCGGCATCGGGATGTTCAGAAGGTTCTAGCCGGCCATTACCGCCTGGAACGCCCGGACCACGACCGGCACGTCATCGAGCACGATATGCCGGTTTGTCACGAGCCGAATCCGGCGCGGACCCGAGGCACCGACCAGTACGCCGTAGTCGAGCAGACGCTCCGCAACCGCGCCGGCATCGTGCCCGACGAGATCGGTGCGCACGATGTTGGTCTGCACGCGGGCCAGATCGATCTCGAGACCGGGGATGACGGCAAGGGCCTCGGCCAGCGTGCGCGCAATCCGGTGGTCGTCGGCGAGACGGTCCACCATCTGCTCCAGGGCCACGATCCCGGCTGCGGCCAGCACCCCGGCCTGCCGCATCCCACCCCCGAGCATCTTGCGGAACCGCCTGGCGCGGTCCACGAACCCGGATTCCCCGCAGAGCAGCGACCCCACCGGCGCAGAGAGCGCCTTGGAGAGGCAGAACGCCACCGAGTCAACCGGCGCCGCCAGCGTCGCCGCCGGCACTCCCAGCGCCACGGCGGCGTTGAACAGCCGCGCCCCATCCATGTGCACGGGTATGCCGTGCCCGTGGGCGGAGGCGGCCAGTTCCTCGATCTGCTCCAGCGATACCACCACGCCGCCGTGACGATTGTGGGTGTTCTCCAGGCAGACCAGCCGCGTGGGAGGGTAGTGCACGTTCGGCGGTCGCAGCGCGGCTTCGAGCTGCGCGCCGCCGATGCACCCCCAATCCGTCAGCAGGGCACGAGGCATGGTTCCGGCCAGGGTGGCAAGCGCCCCGCCCTCGTAGTGTAGGATGTGGGCCTCTGAGTCCGCGATCACCTCGTCGCCCTTCTGGGTATGGGCCATGACCGCCAGCAGGTTGGCCATGGTCCCGCTGGGAACGAAGATGGCCGCGGCCTTGCCCGTGCGGTCGGCGGCCAGCGCCTCCAGCGCGTTGATCGTCGGGTCCTCACGGTAGACGTCGTCGCCAACCTCGGCGCGCGCCATCGCCTCCCTCATCGCCTCGGTGGGATGAGTCACGGTGTCGCTGCGCAGGTCTATGGCGCGCGGCGCGTTACTGCTCATGGGTATCCCTGGAGGCGGAGTACAGGCCGATGCCGCGTCCAGCCACGGCTGATCCGACGTACGCCATCAGAAACAGCAACACTCCCTTCAGTGCCAGCGTCCGCAGCGCCTCGCCCGCGTCCACCGCAGGGGTTGGCCCCGCAAGCTGCCCGATGACGCCGGCCCCGGTGAGGTCCCGGTAACCCAGCGTGAAGACAATCACCAGGAAGAGGATACCCAACAAGAACACCCCCAGCCCCAACCACCTTCCCGACCTGTCGTCCTGCGAACGAACGCTGCTCATGGATCTCCCTCCGACATCTAGTCTGGTGAGGCCAGCTATGAACGGGCGCCGGCCAGCGCGGACCCGCAGCGGCATGTCCGCTCTCCGGGCACCACGGCGATCACGCCCAGGATCAACTCCCTCAACCTGGGAAGGTTGGCCTGGAAGTTGCGAAGCACCTCCTCCGCGCTGACGGGTGAGGCCTGCGGATCTCCTTCCACGCCCACGTCGTAGTCAGTGATCAGCGAGACGTTCAGGTAGCACAGCTCGGCCTCTCGGGCCAGCACGGCCTCTGGGTACTGGGTCATGTTGATGACCTCCCATCCGGCCGCGCGAAACCAGCGGCTCTCAGCCCGGGTGGAGAACCGCGGGCCCTGTATGACGACCACGGTTCCCGTAGGGTGCGCAGGCAAGCCAAGCCGGCCGGACACCTCCTGGGCCACGCCCCGGAGCTGCGGGCAGTAGGGATCGGCCAGGCTGACGTGTACCGTTTCCGGCCCATCGAAGAAAGTGTCGCGGCGCCCGCTGGTTCGGTCCACGAGCTGGTCGCAGATTACGAACTCGCCTGGCCGGACGTGCGGCTGGAGGCTGCCCGCGGCCGCCGGGCCGATCACGCGGATCACCCCAAGCTGCTTCATCGCAGCTATGTTCGCACGGTAGTTGATCGCATGCGGTGGCAACTGGTGTCGCCGGCCGTGCCGGGGCAGAAACGCCACCTTGCGGCCCGCGACCTCGCCCAGGGTGACCACGTCGCTGGGCCGCCCGTATGGGGTCTCGACCTCCACCTCCCGCGCGCCTTCGAGCAGCGAGTAGAATCCCGAGCCTCCGATCACGCCGATCTCAGCCTCGCCCATCCGGCTTCACGCCTCCTCCTACACATGCTGCACATGCCGTGCCCGGACAAAGATCGGCCCGGCACCGCCGGGCCGTCAACCTCGCAGGGTTGGCTCTGCGTGGGGCACTACTTCTGTGCACCTCCAGCGTCATCCTGCCCGAGCAAGGCCGCCATCTCCGCGAGCACGCCCCCGGCGCTGGCCCTGATGGTAATCGCGGCCCGGTCGTCGTACGGCGTCGGCTCGCGGTTGACGATGATGAGCCGTCCACCGCCCTCCAGTGTCTCCAGGGGCAGGTAAGCCGCGGGCGTAACCTGGAGCGATGAGCCCACAATGAGCATGAGACGGCTGGCGCGGGCAGCCTGCACCGCGGCCTCCCACGGCTCCTGCGGCAGCAGCTCGTCGAAGAGGACCACGTTGGGCCGGAGCAGACCGCCGCACGATGAGCAACGCGGGAGGCCACCGGCCGCCATCGCCGCGCGCAACTGCTCCGCGCGCCGCATGTTCCCACACCCCATGCACGTGAATTCCCGCAGGTTACCGTGCAGCTCGATCACGCGGCGGGATCCTGCTGCCTGGTGGAGGCCGTCCACGTTCTGCGTGACCACGGTATTCACCCATCCCGCGCGCTCCATCGCCGCGAGAGCACGGTGGCCCGCGTTGGGGGACGCGCCGGCCAGGTGACTGAGCCGCTCGCGGTAGAAGTCGTAGAACACCTCGGGCCGCCGCTCGAGCGTCCCTCGTGAGGCAACGGCAATTGGGTCCACTCCGGCCCACAGGCCGGACGCCGACCGGAAATCGGGAAGGCCTGACTCGGTGCTCACGCCTGCGCCGGTGAAGACGATCGCTCGCCCGGCAGTCCTCAGCAGTGAGGCTGCTTCAGAAGCGGTCATGTTAGGTCCGTCAGCCACCCATCCGGGTCGAACGACCACTCCTGGCCCGCGCCGATCTCGACCCCTTCCTGCCCGCGCATCTCCTCGGCCACGGCCTGGGACACCAGCATGCGCTCCAGGTGCAGGGTGTTCGCGATCCGCATTACCCTGGCCTTCCGGGGCTCGACGATGCCCAGCGTTGCAAACGCGGTGGCGACGGCGTCAAGGTCGGATGGAAGCGTGATAGGGATGAACGACCTGTTCAGGAAGGTGCTGGTGATCGCGTTCAGGTTGGTAACCCGCCGGTCAATGGCTTCCACCAGGCGCTGCGTCGTAAGGTCAGCGAGGCCGATGCCCTGGGCATTGCCCTCGGACTCGGGCGAAAGGCGCAGGGCCACGATGCGCCCGATCCGGGGAGAAGCGGGTTCCGGCAGCCCGGGGATGCGCATCCGACCGATGACATTGGGATCCATCCCGGTGCCGGCGAAGTTCTTGCCGACCTGGTCCACCACGAGGACGTCCACCTCCTCGACGGGCAGGCGCGGCAAGAACCCTCGCGCTTGTTGAAACAGCGTCATCTCCCTCTCGATCAGATCGTCCGGCAGAACCCCCTCGACGATCGCCGGCTCGTCGCGGGCGTTCTCGACGACGGCGATCCCTCCCACCACCATCCCGCGATCGAGGTGCACCTGTGCCATCGCGCGGATCACGCCTGGAAGCGCGGTCGCCCCCTGCCGGTGGATCTGCGTCGCGCCCTCCACCTTTCCCAGACCCACGGCGAGCATCTTCATGAGACCGCTGCCGAACGGCTCGAAGAATACGGTGTGGGGCTTGATGCGGTTGACCACGAGAATCCCGTCGCACCCGGCTGCGACGCGGTCGCAGAAGACGGGCAGCCCCTCCGGCGTGCGCCCGATGATCTGCGTCTCCATGCGCGTCGAAATGGGCGCGCCCACTGTTTCCTGGACAATGCCCAGATGCGCGAGCAACCGGCGCTGCCCATCGCTCGTGCCCCCGCCGTGACTGCCCATGGCGGCCACAATCAGCGGATCGGCCCCGCAGCGACGCAGGTGGTCCACCGCGGCCCGCAGCACGACCGCGATTTGGGCGATCCCCCGGCTGCCCGCGGTCAGCGCGATGCGCTTCCCCCTGACCCGCGGTTCCAGTTCCAGGCGCGCCAGCGCCTGGAGGGTCGCCTCCCTAACGTGGGGAATCCGCGTGCCGGGCAGGCGTCGGTGGGCCGCGTACATCGTGGGAAGCGCCGGCATCAATGATCTCCTGGCCTCGACCCCGTGGTCTGGTCGTCCTCAGACCCGTCCCATTGGGTGCGCTGGCGACGCAGCCGGGCTATGTAGAGGCGGGCGGCCGCCTCCATAGAGGTAGCACGCGCCGCCGCCTCGGCCTCGTCCTCGATGCGCCACCTGTCGGCTGCGGCATACTCCGCGTCGTCGGGGACCGGTGCTTTCCTTACAACGGCCGCTGCCATCGCTGCCAGGCGTCCCAGGTTCTGTTCGATCGCCGGGAGGCGGCGGAGCGCTACCTCGCTCGCAAACCCTACCAGAGCCAGCGCGCCGAACAGGGGCCACAGTGGCCTCGCCCTGCGCTCGGGAGATTTCGGAGGAGCCACGGCCTCGGCAGGGGTCGCGACGACGCGCGCGCCTGCCGCCTCCACCATGTGCGCTATCACCGCCCTGTTCAACCCAACCTGCCGGAGCTCGGGCGAGTACGGCACTGCCAGCGGGAGCGCGGACCTGCCCGCCGGGCGGCCGCCCTCGGACGCGGCCACCCTGACGAGGTACGCCCCTGGCGGCGGAAGCGGCAGTTCGGCCTCGTACCAACCCGGCCGGGTCTGCACAAGGGAAGCCGCCCCGGCATCGCCACGCGCGCCGGCAAGCGAAACCGCGGCCTCCCAGCCCATGCGGGGAGTGCCGTCGGTGGCGCGCGCGTCGAGCACGATGCGCACCCGATCACCGACCGTCTCGGCGTGAACGTCCAGCGACCCGGTCTGGCGGCTCATCGCCCACCGCACCGCCTGGGACCAGAACCGCGCCGCGCCGCCCCACCCGCTCCAGGGAGCGGTCCACCGGAACCGCGCGTCGGTCGTGATCGCCACGGCCCGTCCGACGCCGTAGTTCCATGCCGCCTGGATCGGATCGTCCTGGTGCGAAGACAGGATCACCTCCGCCGACGGCTTGGGCACCGTAGCAAGGTAGCCCAGCAGCGGCGGCATCGGTCCCAGGTCCGCAATCAGCGCGGAGGCGCCCGCGACACGTGGGGTGAAGCGTTCCTCCACCACGTACGATCGCGTTGCCAGGAGCGCCTCTGCCGCGAGGATCCTGGGAATGCTGTAGGCATCATGGGCAACGTACGCCCGGCCGCGGCCCCATCCGGCTATGCTGCGCATGATCTCGACGTCGGCGTCTCTTCCTATGGCGACCGTGCTCACCGTGATCCGCTCGGAGACCAGCGCGGTGGCAAGGCTGCGGAAGTCGCCTGGATCGGTCTGCCCGTCCGACAGCACTATGATGTGCTTGACCCTGGCTTCTGCCCTCTGCAGCGCCTCCCGCGCTGCCGCGAGCGCAGGATACAGGTTGGTGCCTCCTCCGGCGCGGATGCGGCTCACCGCTTCCAGGATGTGCGCGCGCTGCGAGGCGGCCGTGGGTTGCACGAGCCAGCGGGGTGTCTGGTCAAACGCCAGAACACCGACCAAGTCGCGCTCTCCCAACAGGTCCACCACCGACTGGGCGGTCTCCTTGGCCAGTTCCACCTTGGCCAGCTCGTTACCAAACCCGCCCATGCTCCCGGAAGCATCGAGCACCAGGACCACGGCCATGGTCGGTATCGCCAGGCGGTGCCGCACGTCCATGCTGACAGGAAGTGCTTCTTCCAGCGCGGTCCCGGCATACCCGCCGATGCCGAAACTCCGGGTGCCGCCCACCGCCACCAGCCCGCCGCCGCCGATCCGGACGAAGTCGCGCAGCGCGGCCATCTGCTGGGGAGAGAGCAGGTAGGCCGGCACATCGTCGAGCACCACGGCCGCGGTCCCGTGGTACCCTGCAGCGGACCCTGGAAGTTGGGCAGGCGCGATCCTGCGCACGGAGAGCCGCTGCGACTCCAGCAGGACTGCCAGCGGGCCCGCGGGTGTGCCGGCATAGATGACCGACGGCCCTCCCGAAACCAGCCCGAGCGCGAACGCCCGGTTGTTGCCTGGTTCGGCATCAGGGGATGCCTCGATCGTCGCGTCTATCCGAAGCAGCCCGGGCTGTGCTGCCAGAACCTCCAGGTCCACGCTGGTGCGGCCCGCGCGCAGGTTGAGATCCTGCGCAAGCAGCAGGGTGCCGTTGGCCCGGACGCGCAGCTCGGTCTCGGCAGGCGCGGATGCGCGCAGGGTCACGGTGATCGGCACTCGCTCACCCACTGATGTCAGGGCCGGCACCGTGACCTCCTCGACCAGGACATCGGGAGCAGGATCGGACGCCATCGGCGCCACAACCAGTTCGATGCCGCTGGCGCGAACCGCTGCCAGAGCCGGTCCCAGATCTCCTGCGTTGGCTTGGCCGTCGGTAAGCAGCACCAGCCGGCGCGCGGCCCCTGCGGGGAAGGCTGGGATGGCGCGCTGGATGGCCGCTGCGATGTTGGTGCCATCGGTGCGCGGCCGCGCGGCAAGTGCCAGCCTGGGCTGCTCTGACGGCGTCTCTTCCAGTTCGGCGTCGGATCCAAAGGTCACCAGTCCCACGCGCAGACCAGGACCCGCCCGGGACCGCACCTCGTCCAGGAACGCGCGCATCCGCCGCGCACCCGCTGGCCCGATGCTGTCGGAGCGGTCGGCAGCCATGATCACCGTCAGGTCTCCCACCGCGGAGGCAATCTCGACCCCGGCAAGGCCCAGCACCAGAAGCGCGACCACGCCCATCCGGATTACTGCCAGGTTCCTCCGCCGGCGCGGCCGGGGCGGCAGGCTGCGGGTCCACAGCCACCACTCCCCTACGATCAGGGCCAAGGTGATCCCGAGCAGCCATGGCGCCAGCAGGATGTGGGCCGGCAACTGCCCAGGTGCCGCGGTGATGCTGCCAGGGGAAGGCGCGACCTCGAGGTCCGACTCACGCCGATCCACCGCAGGCACCACCCAGCGCCTTTCCCATCCGTCGGTTCGGAGGCGGTAGGCGCCCACGCGGTCGAACGGCGGCAGCACAAAAGCGCCGCCCTGGGCAACCACCTGCCGGGCGCCGCCCGCTGGATCATGCAGCCATGCCTGACGCCAGGGACCGGCCAGCGCCGCCGGGGCAGTTCCCGGCGCCAGGACCAGATCGCCGCCCGCAAGCCAGTCCAGGGCGTTGGCAATCAACACCGGAAAAGCGGCCTGAGCCGGAAGATCGCTCGCTGCCAGCGAGAACGGAAGCACCACGGCACGGATGCCCCGCCCCTCATAGACCCACAACAAGGGCACGTCGCCCTCGGCCAACACGGTGCCAGCCTGGGGCCGGAGCGCCATGGCTTCAGCCACGCGGACGCCCAGCAGATCGGCCATCCGCGTGACCCGATGGGTGACCGACACCGTGCGGACCACCTGCTCGGCGGCGCTGCCCTCGATGCGCACCGGCAGGTTGACGCCCACCGTGCCTATCAGCAGATAGGCGCCCGGGGCCAGTTCGAGCGGCGGCACCCCGTCGAGCACCACCACGTCGGACCCTCCCCACTCCGAGGGTTCAACCCTGTCGGTGCGCGAGGCCCCTGCGAGGGGCACCGCCCGCAGTACCGCGTCCAGCACCGGGTCTTCCGCCCCGACCACGAGCACGCGTGGCAGCCATTCACGGCCGGCTGCTGCCACGGCCCGGTCGTCCGCGGCGAGCGCGTCGTGACCCTCCAGCGAAACCGTAACCTCCCCGCTTGTCTCTCCCAGGTCGAAGACCACGGTCTGTGGAGTGTCCGGATCCAGGTTGAGGGTTCGGCGGGCCACGGTCCGCCCGCCCAAGGCCACCACCAGCGCTCGATCAGGGAAACTCCCGCCGAAAGCCTCGACCCTCGCCAGAAGCCGGGTGCGGCCCAGCGCGTCGGTGCGCGCGTGCACCGCGGTCACCGCCGCGTTGGGCGCGCCACTTCCGACCCGGTGCCAGCGCACGCGTGGGTCGGGCGGAGGCCGATCGCTGAACAAGTGCACCGCCGCAGCCCGTCCGTGCGCACGCAGGCCCCGGGCCAGCGTCAGCGCCTCAGCGATCGAGTCCCCGGCGTCGGACGCGCGCAGGCTGCCCAGCGCCCTGGCCAGCGCGGTACGATCGGTTGTGAACTCGACGAGCAGCACAGGGCGTGCGCCTGCGGTGAGGAGCGCGACCGGCTGGCGCGGAGAGAGCCCGGCCAGCAACACCCGGGCCTCCTTCTGCGCCGCGGCCAGACGGCTGGGCTGGACGTCAGTCGCCTGCATGCTGGCGCTGGTGTCCACCACCAGGACCACCCCGTTGCCGGACAGGCCGGGAAGCGCGATGGAGGGCCGGGCAAGCGCCAGCGCCAGGAGTGCGATCGCCAGCACCTGAAGCAGCAGGAGCAGATTGCGCTCAAACCGGCGCACAGGCATCCGCGCCGCCAGATCGCGCGCTGCCCGCTCCCACAGCAGCGTGCTGGAAACCACGCGGGGCTCCCGCCTTGCCCGCAGCATGTAGAGCAGGACCACGAGAGGGACCAGAACCAGCCACCAGAGCGCTGCGGGCGCGCCGAGCACCATCAGGCGATGAGCCCTCCCCTGCGGAGGTAGCGGAGTACCAGGTCCTGGAACGGAATCGAGGTGGCCGCGCGCAGGTACTCCACCCCCAGGGACAGAGCGGTCCGCTCGATCTCACCGAAGTACCGGTCCCGCGCGCGCGCGTAGGCCCCAAGCGCCGCGGCATCCGCGGTGACCTCCACCGCGGAGCCGGTCTCGCTGTCCACAAGCCGCAGGTCGCCTTCGAGCACCGGGGCCAGCTCGTCGTCGGAGAGCAGTTGGACGAGGAAGGGTTCGAAGCGGTGGTATCTAGCCAGGCGCAGTCCGGCCTCCACCCCGCCAGGGAACATCAGGTCCGAGATCACGATCAGAATCCCGCGCCGCCGGGTGCGGACCGCGTATTCCTCCAGCGCCGCCGTCAGATTGCTCGTGCCGGACGGGGCTATCTCACCCAGAAATCGAAAAAGGGCGAGAACACCTGACCTGCCCCGGCGTGGCGCCAGGGTGCGGACCGCACGGTCGCTGAAAGCCACCGCGCCCACGCGGTCCAGATTGGCCAGCCCGATGTAGCCGAGCGCGGCCGCGGTCTTGACCGCGTAGTCCAGCTTGGAGGGCCGCCCCCATCCCATTGAGCCACTGGAGTCCACGAACAGGTGCACGCTGACGTCCTCATCCTCGCTAAAGAGCTTGACGAAGAGACGGTCCAGGCGCGAGTAGATGTTCCAGTCCACGTACCGGAAGTCGTCGCCGACCTGGTAGGGCCGATAGTCGGCAAACTCGACGCCGCGGCCCATCGTCGCGCTGCGTCGCTCGCCTCGGATTCCGCTCCGGTACAGGCGGCGCGAGCGCAGCGTCAGGCGCTCCAGCCGCGCCAGGAACTCCGGCTCGAGCAGCAGCGGCGTCGCGGTCATGTGCACCATGAGGCGGCCGGGGTCGGCGGGACCTCGGCCAGGATGCTGCGGATCACCTCGTCGGGATCCACCCCTTCGGCCTCTCCCTCGAAGTTCAGGATGAGCCGGTGTCGCAGTGCGCCCGGCGCAACGGCCTGGACGTCCTCCGTGCTGACGTTGACCCTGCCCTCGGCAAGGGCGCGCACCCTGGCCGCCAACAGCAGCGCCTGCGCTCCCCTCGGGCTGCTGCCGTAGCGAACGTAGCGGCGGGCAAGCGAACCTGCCGCCTCATCGCCGGCGTGGGTGGCACGCACAATCCTGGCGGCCAGCAGGCGAACGTGATCCGCCGCCGGCACCTCGCGCGCTAGCGCCTGCATCGCCTTGATATCAGATCCGGTTGCCACAACGCTCGGGACCGGCTGCACCGAGCCTGCTGTCCGTTCCATGATTTCCAGTAGCTCGCGCAACGTGGGGGATTCCACCTTGAGCTTGAACATGAAGCGGTCAATCTGCGCCTCGGGTAAGGGGTAGGTCCCTTCCATCTCGATCGGATTCTGAGTGGCCAGTACCAGGAACGGCTCCTCCAGCACGTAGGGGCCGCCCGGCGCCGTCACGGTGCGCTCCTGCATCGCTTCCAGCAGCGCCGACTGTGTCTTGGGGGTGGCGCGGTTGATCTCGTCGGCCAGCACGATCTGGGCGAAGATAGGCCCCCGCTGGAACTGGAAGTAACGCCGGCCGTCGGCGTCCTGCACGACCACGTTCGTGCCAATGATGTCCGCGGGCATCAGGTCGGGCGTGAACTGGATCCGCGAGTACCGCAGGTCAAGACACTGGGCCAGCGTCTTGACCAGCAGCGTCTTGCCCAACCCAGGGACGCCTTCCAGCAGCACGTGGCCGCTGGCGAACATCGCGTACAGCACGTGCTCGATCAGCGTTTCGTGCCCGACCATGACGCGCTGAATCTCGCGGCGGATAGCACCAAAGATGGTCCGAAAAGCGGCGGCATCCATCAACGGATCGTCTCCTCCCCCTCGCGCGGCGGTCTAGTGTAACCCGGCCAGCGCCTCGAAGTACCTGCGCACTATCTCACGGTATTCCGGCGGGATGCGCATGCGCGACATGTAGCGGTCGGCCTCGGCGCGCGCCGCCTCGCCCGCGCGCCCAGGCGCCACCCGCACCTGCCCTTGCTTGCCGGGCCCCAGCAGATCCGAGGTCGCGGCGCGGCCCTCGCCCTGCATCCCGCGGATGCGGGTCTGCGGGCGTTCGCCCTCCAGTCGAGGAGTGCGATCTCCCAGCCTGTCCTGGGCCGTGCCCTGACCGGCGGTGGTCCCTTGGTTGGGGCCAGGAGGCGGCTCCTGCTCAGCCGGTCCCTCCCCCTGCTGGAGCTGCCGCCGTCCTGGCGCCGCGCCGCCTGGCTGCACCGTGGCCTGAGGCGGCTGCTCCGATTGAGTTGGCGCGCCGCTTCCTCCACGCGCTATCCGGTCCGCTGATCTGCGCAGGTCACGCTGCGCCTGCGTTAGTCCCTCTTCGTCGGCCAGCATCGCCCGGAGTTCTTCCATGTCCAGCGCGCCCTGCCGCAGCGCCTGTCTGGCTCCTGCTGCGTTCCCGGCTTCCGCCTGCCGCCTGGCCTGCGCGGCCTGCTCGCGCCCGCGGGTCGGAACCTCCCCCTCGTTCCCACCCTGAGAAAGGGCCTCGAGTTGGCGCATCAGGGAACGGCGTTCCTCTGTCGAGGGATTCTGCGCCAAGCGCTCGGCGATCTCCTGAAACTGCTTGATCGTCCGTTCCAGGGCTGCGCGCTGGCGGAAGAGCTGCTGCGGCAAGCCGGAATCGGGCGTGGCCGGCTTCTCACTGGACTGCTCGCGCCTTGCCCTCACCTGCCGGCGGGACGCCTCGATCTGACGGCCCAGCGACTCGATGCGCGACAGCGCCTCGTGGCGATCCAGCCGCTCGCGCTGGAGGTCCTCACCCAGGCGCCGGAGCGGACCGGCCATGCGCCGCGCGGCCCGGGCGCGGTCGAGACGCGCCTGGTCGTCCATCGCACCGGCCGCCCGCTCGATGCGGCGGCCCTCCTGACGAATGATCTGCGCCACCTGGCGCGCGGGCGTCCCAGGCACCGAGATCCCGGTGAGGATCCAACCGGCCGCGACGGTAACCGCGGCCAACCCCACGGCGGCCCACATCGGACGGCCGGGCAACCACCCCACGCGACCCTGGGGTGCCTGGACGGCTGCCCAGCGCGCGGCATCGGCCACCACCGCTGGTGACAGCGCCGTGGACGGGTGCGTCCCGGCCAGCACCTCAACCGCTGTTGCCATTCGGTCGCGACCTTCGAACCGGTGGTCCAGGATCTGCGCGGCCAGCAGGGGCGCCACGCGCCACGTGGCGAACAGCAGCAGGAAGGTGATCACGCCGGCAGCCAGCCCCAGCCCACACAGCAGGGCGTAGGGCAGGGTGATCGGGATCACGGCGCGCGCGAGCACGAGCGCCAGCACTGCCAGAATCCAAATCAGGGCAACCCGCCCGCCCCACAGCCAGGCGCGGCGCGCGGCCAGGCGCCAGCAGGCGGCCGCAACGGTCTCGAGGACCTGGTCGCGCTCCAGGGCACCCCGCTTCTCAGTCAAAGCTGCCATCGTGGCGCCCTACCCGCCACGGCCGTCGGCCCGCATCGCATCCACCTGACCGGCGATCAAGCGGACACCCAGGACCGAGACAGCCAGGTAGACCGCACCTGCAACGCCCATCCACCAGTGCCACCCGCTGTGCACGACGAGGTCAACCATCCGGATTGGGCTGGCCGCCCACAACGGCTCGGGCAGAGCCGCCGCCCCGCCGAACAGCGCGGCCAGGGCCCCCCAGTGCACAACGCTGCGCGCGAACTCCGAGGTGAAGCGTCCGCCCAGCCATGCTCCCCAGACCCCTGCTGCCGTGGCAACGGCCACGGTCAGCGCCCCAGCCCAAGCGACCGTTGCCATCTGGCCGCCGCGCAAGGCAGTACCCAGCACCACCAGTGGGAGCAGTATAGCGACCAGGTAGAGTGCGTAGACGGCGCTGGATTGCCACTTGCCGGCCGCTATGGCCCGCGCGGAGAACGCGGACACCGTCAGGTCCGGTATCCCCTTCTCTCCCTCCAGGGCCAACTCGGAGGAAGCGACGGCCGAGGACACATACGTAACGGCCAGCATCTGAACCGTCAGCAACAGGGAGATGAGTTCGGCGTCGCGCAGGCCGAAGGCGCCGGACTCCGCGGGAAGCGTCAGCAGCACCAGCGCGCCAGAGGCCGCCAGAAGCACGGTCTGTGTCCAAATGCCCATGGGGGTGCCCAGCCGGATGCGCAGATCTCCTCGGGCCACGGCGTTGATGCCTGGCATCGCCGCACCTCGGCCGCTGCTCACGGCACGGTGAGAGGTATGAGTACGAGCTGCAGCGGCGGCTCCGGCCGGTTGCCCCACAGGAGTCCAGCCGTAGGGTCGCGGATCCAGCCGAGCAACCAGGTCGGCTCTCCTCTCAGTATATCACCGGCCTCCAGGCGCGCGAACACCCATGCCAGGAGGGCAGGGTTTGGGGCCGTGTGCTGGATCCTTCCTGGAACCTGCCACTGCCGCTCATCGAGCGCAATCCGCGCTCGGGGACCCACCGCTGGTATTGGCTGGGCCCTGCCGGCCGAGTACACCCAGGCCGGCTCAATGCGGTGACCCGAGCGGTTGGCCACGGTGACCTCAGCCCCCCCTGGCTTCGCCGCATACGTCCCGGAAACCGGCAGCGGTACGATCGCGGTGCCGGCGAGCAGCACGCCGCTGGCGCTGCCCTCAATCGAGTTTCGCTCAGAGTGTACCACGCGAAGCCGGGCAGGCGCGGACGGCCGCAGCAGCAGGTCCGGCCCTGCCACCACGGCGCTGCCCTGACCGTTCGCATAGGATGGCCTGGCGGCTACCGCGAGCAGGCCGTGGCCGGTTCCTGGCAACGCCTCGAGCATGCTGGAAGCAACCACGCCGGACGCCGCGCGGAGGGTGAGCTCGGCCGCCCATACCGCTGCGCCGGTAGCAACCACCAGCACCAGGGTGGTCGCAATCACGCCCGCAGGCCGGAGCCCGGCGAGAAACCGGCTGATCCTGCGCAGCACCAGTAAGTATGCCAGGACCAGGACTCCGACCGCTGCCTGGGCGCGCGGCGGGACCCCGCGATCCAACGGCACCGTGGCTTCAAGGCCCGGCGCCACGGCCTTGAGGTCGCCTGCCAGCACTTGCTCCCATGCCCGTTCCTGTATGGGCCGGCCGCGGTGCTCAGGCAGGGCGGCGTCGTGCATCCACACAGTGATCCTGCCCAGCCCTGCGCCTCCGTCGGCAGTGCGCGTAAGCAAGGGTTCCAGCGTCGGACCGCGCAGGTGCTGCACGTCGTCTCCTGACGGCATTGCCAGCAGCCGGCCTCCTGACCACACCCACTGGAGGATCGCCCGGCGCTGCTGATCGGTGACCCTGCGCTCGTCCAGATCCCGGATCACAAGTAGCCGAACCGCCTGGTAAGCCTGCCACACCGGCGACAGCGCCTCCGGTGCGACGTAGGCCACGCCGAGGCCGGCCAGGCGCACGGCGACGCCCTCGATGCCCATGGGTTCGGTAGAGAGAACCGCCACGATCTCGTCCATGGGCTTCAGACGCGGTAGAACAAGCGACTCCACCCGCCCCACCCGGTCGTGCAGATGCACGGTGCCGGGTGAACGCGCATCGTAGAAGATCACGGGCACGAACACCCTCACTCGGGCGCCCGGGGCTGCCCGCACCGGCACGGCAAAGCTCGTGCCGGCCTGGCCCGAGGGGCCAGAGGTGTCCACCCGCAGCATTCCATCCACGCCGCCAGGCGGGGCTGCCAAATCAATCCAAACAGGCGCCCAGGCGCCGAGCCGCACTCGGCCGTCGTAGCCAATGCTGGCGACCGTCAGCGAACGGTCAGCCGCGGCATAGACGGGTACAGCATACGCGACCACCGCCAGGAGGGCGATGGCCGCAGAAGTTGCCCGGGCCCGAGTGAAGCCGGGAAGGTCTTTCCCTAGGACTTCTCGGAAGCGGCCGGCGTAGATGGCGGCGTGGTCCCAGAGGTGCTGGCAGAACCCTTCGGCGCGGTGTCGCCGTTGCCGGACGGCGAACTCTTCCGGTAGTCAGTGCTGTGAAACCCGCTGCCTTTGAAGATCAAACCGACCGAAGAGTAGACCCTCCGGGCATCCCCGCCACACTGCGGACAACCGGGCGCGCGTTCACCCACGGGCTGGAAGCTCTCGAAGTCGTGCTGGCACCGCGTACAGCGGTATTCGTAGATCGGCATCTGGTCCCTCCAACGGCGCAGGCGAACCGTTCTCCGTGGCAGTCCATAAGTAGTAACGCGGAATCGTTCCTCATTATTCTGGGGTCTGCCGGTGATGTCAACCCCGGCGCGGATCAGGCCCGTCCCTACCGGGCCCGGAACCGGACGAGCCAGACCGGTCCAGCGTGAGTTCCGGTGTTCGTGCCGAAGGCCATCCGTCCATCATCAGGCGACCACGCCAGGGACAGGGCAGCGGATGGATCCGGGAACTCGATCCGGTAGCTGGCGACCAGCACCTGGGTTGCGCGCGAGACCGAG
>CAYLKW010000026.1:0-19220 GCA_964384245.1 uncultured bacterium | reverse complement strand
AACCTCCTGAGCGCCTCTAGAATCGCCCGCGCGCCGAACTCGACCGCCTCGACCGGAATGCGTTCGTCGGCCGCGTGCACTAATCGCGAGAAGTTCATCCCCTCGGGCAGGCGCATCGGCAGGAAACCGTAGGTTTGGATTCCCAGCCGCGAGAAGAACCGCCCGTCGGTTGCGCCGGGCATCAGATACGGCACCGGGATGCCTGCAGGATCCTCGTCGCGCAGAATCCCGGCCAGCAGATCGAACATCCCCATGTCGGGTGACGCCGGACCGGGGTCGTGGCGGACCACGCCCATCTCGACGACCTCAATCAGAGCAACGCCGGCGCCCAGGATTGATCGCAGCTCGGCGATCAGGTCATCCGGACCGCACCCCGGCAGCAGCCGGCCGTCCATATCGAGTGTGATCTCGCTGGGGATCACGTTGAGCTTCTCGCCGCCGCGCACGATCGTGGCGTTGACGGTGTTGCGCAGCAGCGGGGAGAACGTCCGGCCGCGCTCGCCCATCAGCGCGAGCGCGCCGTCCGCGCGACGCGGGTCCAGCAGCGAGCGCAGGATCCAACTGGACGGCGGCCGCAGCGCGCCTGCAATCGCCTCTATCATCTGCCGGACCACCGGGGTCACGCGCACGGGCAGGTAGCGCCGGTCCAGTGTCCTCAGTATGCGTCCGAGCCCTGCCATGGCGCCGCCGCGCATCGGCAGCGCGCCGTGCCCGCCGGGCCCGCGTATGGTCGCTCTCACCCAGCAGGTCTCCTTCTCGGCGACCTGGATGGGATAGAAAGTACGGCCGCCGACCGGCATCGTGAACCCGCCGAACTCGCCGATGGCGTAGCGGATCCCGTCGAACAGTCCTGCGTGGCGCTCCACCAGGAACCTGGCGCCATCGTCGCCATTGGCTTCCTCGTCGCTCAGGATCGCCAGTACGATGTCTCCGGCTGGCCGCAGGCCCTCGGCCCGGGCGCGCAGGAAGGCGGAAAGCAGCATTGCCACGCCGCCCTTCATGTCCAGGGCGCCGCGGCCCCAGACGAACCCGTCCACAAGCCGGCCCTCGAACGGCGGGTGCTGCCAGACCTGTCCCGCGGTGGTTACGACGTCCACGTGCCCGTAGAGCAGTAGCGGCGGCGCGGTGCCTTCCCCGGCCAGGCGCGCAATCAGGTTGGGACGCTCCGGGTCGCGGGCGAGCAGCGTGGTCTCGAACCCGGCAGCGGTCAGCAGGTCGTTGATGTAGCCGACGCAGGCGGCTTCGCGGCCCGGGGGGTTGGTGGTGTCGAACTGGATCAGCCGCCGCAGCAGCTCGGCGGGGTGCTCGTGAACGGACACGGAATCCTCCTGGAACTAGGGCCTACTCGGGCTCCATCAGCGTCCCCTGCCCGTGGGTCAGCCCCCAGTAATGTGGGACCGCCTTCGGGCCGGGCACGTCGGGCACAGGAGGCTCCCCGGCTGAGGCGGCCGGAGGCGAGAGGCCGATCAGGTCGTCGGGCCGGACCGGCACGCGGTTCAGCGCCCTGCCCGTGGCGTCGCGCAACGCGGCCACGATTGCCGCGGTCGAGACCACGGTGGGCGGCTCGCCGACGCCCTTGACGCCGTACGGCGCGCCGGGCTCTGGCTCCTCGACCAGCACCGCCTCCACTGACGGCATGTCCAGGATCGTGGGAATCAGATAGTCGGTGTACGAGGCGTTGAGGATGCGGCCTTCCCGCACCTGGACCTCTTCCATCAGGGCGAACCCCAGCCCCATGGCCGTGCCGCCCTCGATCTGTCCGTAGACGGCCTGGGGGTTGATCGCACGGCCGACGTCCTGCGCCGTAGCAATCTGCACCACCCTGACGAGCCCCAACTCCTCGTCCACCTCGACCACCGCGCGCTGCGCCGCGAAGGCGAAGCTGACGTGCGGGTCGCCTTGCCCCTGGGCATCCATCGCCCGCGTGGGCCGGTGGTGGTAGATGCGCGTGCGCTCAATCGGCTCGTCGAGGTACGCCTCGATATGCCCCACCGGGACGCCGCCTGATGTCACCATACCGCCTTCCAGCCCCAGGGCTTCGACAGGCGTCCCGATGGCACCATCCCTCCGCGCACGCCGGCGCACGCGATCGAACAGCTCTTCCCTGATCGCCTGGCAGGCCAGTTGCACCGCCCCGCCCGACATCATGGTCTGGCGCGATGCCGAGGTAGAACCGGCCGAGCCCACGCGCGTGTCCGTGGGGTGCAGCACCACGTGCTCCAGGCCCAACTCAGTGCGCGCGATCTGGACCAGCACCGTGTGCACTCCCTGCCCTACTTCGGCCGCGGCGGAGTGCACCTCGGCAATCGGCCCCAACGGCCCGGTGAAGAGCTTCACGCGCGCCTCCGAGGAATCATCGAAGCCATCGCTGTAGGCGATGTTCTTGTAGCCGACGGCGAACCCGACCCCGCGGCGCAGCGCCTCCCCGTGAGAGACGTTGCCGGCGCCGCCTGGGTACGAGAGGCGGTCGCGCCGGCCCCCTTTCTCCGGCATCGGGATCGCGGCGCAGCGCTCGATCACCTCGCGCACCGGCGCGCTGCCCTGGATGACCTGGCCCGTCGGCAGGACCGAACCCGTCTTGAGCGCGTTCCGGAGGCGCAGCGCGACCGGGTCCATCCCCATCGCCTTGGCAAGTTTGTCCATCTGCGCCTCGTACGCGAAGCAGACCTGCACCGCCCCGAAGCCGCGCATCGCCCCGCACGGCGGATTGTTGGTGAAGACCCGCGTGCCCTCTATGAGCGCGTTGGGCACCTCGTAGGGACCGGCCGCGAACGTGGAGGCGTTGCCGATGACCGCCGACCCGGACGAGGAGTACGCGCCGCCGTCCAGCAGGAGCCGGGCGCGCACGGTCACGAGCCTGCCGTCGCGCGTGGCGCCGTGACGCATCCAGATTCGGGACGGGTGCCGGTGAACGTGGCCGAAGAACGACTCCTCCCGGCCGTAGACCATCTTCACGGGCTTCCCGGTGCGCAGCGCCAGCATGCAGGCGTGGACGTGCATGCTGACGTCCTCGCGCGCGCCGAACGCGCCCCCCACGCCCGAGAGGTGCAACCGCACCTTCTCCGCCGGCAGGTTCAGGCAGGGCGCCACCTGTTCGCGGTCCACGTGCAGCCACTGCGTGGCAACGAAGAGATCCACCCCGCCGTCGGCGGAGGGGATCGCCATGCCGGACTCAGGGCCCAGGAACGCCTGGTCCTGCATCGCGGTCTCGTAGTATCCCTCAACCCAGACGTCTGCCGCGGCGTCGGGATCGCCGTGCACTATGCGAACGTGCCGCAGGACGTTGCCGTACTCGTGCAGCCGCGGCGCGTCGGGCCGCAGGGCCGCCTCCATGTCGGTGACCGCGGGCAGGACCTCATAGTCCACCACGATCTGCGCGGCCGCCTGTCGGGCCGTCTCGGGATCCACCGCCGCCAGTATCGCCACCGGCTCGCCAGCATACCTGACACGGTCCTCTGCCAGCACCGGCTGGTCGGCGAACTCCAGTCCAAAACATTTCTTCCCGGGCACGTCACCCGCCAGCAGCACCGCGTGCACGCCGGGGAAGGCCACCGCGCCGGTGACGTTGATCGAGTGGATCAGCGCGTGCGGGTGCGGGCTGCGCAGGGTATGCCCCCACAGCATCTCCTCGGCCCAGAGGTCGCTCCCGAACTGGAACGCGCCCTTGACCTTCGGGATACCGTCCACCCGTCGCACGCTCTCGCCCACTCCGCCCCGTGTCTTTGTCAGGGTTCCGATGCTCATGGCGAAGCGTTCCCCCTGGCACGATCGGCAATCCGAAGTGCGGCGCAGCGGCCTTCCGAGGCGATCGCGGATTCATCCGCGCCCACCAGGCGCGCGTTCCGCACCACGGCCCGTCCCTCCACGAACAGGTGCCGCACGCGCTGCGGGCTGCAGTGCACCACCGCGGCAACGGGATCGGCATCTGCACCGGCGTGCTCCAATCCCTCGACCCCGAACAGCGCCACGTCCGCGCGCTTCCCGGCCTGCAACGAACCGACGTCATCGCGGCCCAGGCAGTCCGCGCCGCCCCGCGTGGCCACGCGTAGAGCCTCCCGGGCGCTCATCGCGCCCGCGCCACCGAAGCGGGCGGCCAGCATGCCCATGCGCGCCTCGGCCAAAAGATGCCCGCCGTCGTTGGACGCCGATCCGTCCACGCCCAGACCCACGCGCGCGCCCGCGTCGAGCAGCAGTCGCACCGGCGCTATGCCCGATCCTAATCGCAGGTTCGAGGTCGGGCACCATGCCACGCCGGTCGCGCTGTGGGCGATCTGGTGAACGTTGCTGTCGGAGAGGTGCACGCAGTGGGCCAGCCAGACGTCGGAGCCCAACCATCCCAGGTCTTCAAGCAGCTCCACCGGCCGCCGTCCATATGTGGCGCGGCAGTAGGCGTCCTCGTCGAGGGTCTCGGCGATGTGAGTGTGCAGGCGGACGCCCAGACGGCGGGCCAGCGCCGCGGACTCCCGCATCAGCCGCTCGGTCACGGAGAACGGCGAACAGGGCGCCACCGCGATGCGCAGCATCGCCCCGGGCGCAGGGTCGTGGAACCGGCGCACGGCCTCCTCGGTCTGCGTCAGGATGATCTCCGTCTCCTGCACTATCGAGTCCGGCGGTAGCCCGCCCGCGGACTCGCCGAGATCCATCGAGCCCCGGCAGGGATGGAACCGCAGGCCGATCTCGCGCGCAGCGGATATCTCCGCCTCCAGCAGGTCCAGGCCGTCGCTGGTCTTCGGAAAGACGTAGTGGTGATCGGTGGTGGTCGAGCAACCTGAGAGCGCCAGCTCGGCCAGGCCCACGCGCGAGGCGGCAAACACCCACTCCTCATCCACGCCGGCCCAGATCGGATACAGCGCGCGCAGCCAGCCGAAGAGACCCTGGTCAAGTGCCCGCACGCGCGTCAGCGTCTGGTACAGATGGTGGTGCGCGTTGATCAGGCCGGGTAGCGCAACCGTGCCGCGGCCGTCCACGCGCTCTAGGTGCTCGCCGTCACCGGCAGCTCTGCCCGAGGGGGTCTGCGGCGGGGCTCCTGATCCAACCCAGGCGATCACCCCATCTTCAAGCAGGAGCGACCCACCCGGGATCTCGGTCCCGCCGTCGTCCATCGTGACGACGACATCGCAGTTCTCGATCAATACCCGGCTCATGCGGTCCGCTCGCGCAGGCGCTCGGATGCCAGCCGCACCGCGTCGAGGATCTTCACGTAACCGGTGCACCGGCACAGGTTGCCTGAGAGCGCCTCCCGCACCTCCGCCTCATCCGGCGCAGGGTTGCGCGCCAGCAGGTCGGCGGCTGCCACCACGAGCCCGGGCGTGCAGAAACCGCACTGCACCGCGCCCGCCTCGAGGAACGCCTCCTGTACGGGGTGCAACCCTTCGGGCCCGGCCAGCGCCTCCACGGTGCGCACCTCGCGCTCGTGCGCCTGCGCCGCCAGCACCAGGCAGGAGCACACGAGCTCACCGTCCAGCCAGATCGAGCACGCGCCGCACTCTCCCTGCTCGCACCCGTTCTTCGTGCCGAGCAGTCCCAGGTGCTCGCGCAGCACGTAGAGCAAACTGGTCTGTGGCTCCGCATCAGCCGTGTGCCACTCACCGTTAACTCGAAGACGAACCAGCATCGCACTCCCTATCGTTCCGCGGGCCTTCCGTGGCCTGCTGACCCGGCCTGCCGATCATCGAGCGCCCAGCGTAGTGCCCGGCGCGCCAGCACCCCGCAGGCATGCCGCCGGTAGGCCGCGGTGCCGCGGACGTCGTCAATCGGCCTGGCAGATGCGGCCACGCGTTCGCCGAAGGCTTCGATCACCTCCGGAGGCAGCGGCGCAGCAGGGTCGTCCCAGACGCCTGCCTCGGCGAGTGCGCCCGCGGCGAAGGCCTCTGCCTGGGGGACCCGTAGAACTGTGGGGCCGACCGATCCGAGCGCGACCCGCACCGCGCGCCGGTCCTCGTCCATCACCAGGCAGAGACTGGCGATCGCGATCACCATCGCGTTGCGCCTGCCGACCTTGGAGAACGAGCCTGGACCGCGCGTGACGCGCCAGCGCGCACCGAGGATCAGCTCGTCGGGCTCGATCGCGGTCTTCTTGGGACCGGCCAGGAACTGGTGCCATGGGAGCGTCCTGGTGCGGCCGCCGGATGCGGCCAGCACCACCTCGGCGTCGCAGGCAGCCAGTACGGGCAGCGTGTCGCCTGCCGGTGAGGCCGTGCCCAGATTGCCGCCGATCGTGCCCCGGTTGCGGATCTGCGGCGAACCCACTGAACGCGCCGCCTGCGCCAGCGCGGTGAACCCGGGCATCTCCCTGATGATCCGGACGTACGTCATCCCGGCGCCGAGGAAGAGCGTGCCGTCCGTGCAATGCCACTGCCGCAGTTCGGGGAGCCGGTGAACGTCCAGAGCAATGGGGGGCCTGCGGTGGCCGAGGTTCATCTCGACCATCAGGTCGGTCCCGCCGGCAATGGGGGTGGCCTCGGGATGATCTGACTTCATCCCAAGTGCCTCGTCGAGCGTGCGCGGAAGCAGAATGTCCATCCCTGTTCAACGGTTCAACAAATGCTGGACCGCTTTCCTGCAGGGCGGCCGTGCGCAGGAACCCCAAACCGGCCTGGGGAACCTTGATCCAATGGACCTCGCACGGCTCATCCAGGTCGCCCGGGGCAGAGAGCCCGCCGACCTTCTACTGACCAACGCGCGCGTCCTCGACCTGTTCGACCACGATGTGCTGTACGCCGACGTGGCCATCCTTGGCGAGCGGATTGCCGGGATCGCCGCGGGTCCGGACCGCGGTGCGTACCAGGCCCGTGTGGTTCGCGACCTGGGGGGATCGTACCTGGCTCCTGGCTTCATTGACGGGCACGTGCACATCGAGAGCGCGATGGTGAGCGTCCCGGAGTTCGCGCGCGCGGTGGTGCCCAGGGGAACCACAACCGTGATCGCCGACCCGCACGAGATCGCCAACGTGCTGGGCATGAGCGGCATCCGCTACATGCTGCAGGCGGCCAAGTACAACCCGCTCAGCGTGTACCTGATGGCCCCCTCTTGCGTCCCTGCCAGCCCGATGGAGAGCGCGGGCGCTGAGTTATCCGCCTACGACGTCGAGGTGCTGATGCAGGACAAGTGGGTCCTCGGGCTGGCCGAGGTGATGAACTCTCCGGGCCTGCTGGCCTCCAGCGAGGACGTGGTGGCCAAGATCCGCTCGGCCGGGAGCCGGCCAATTGACGGGCACGCGCCAGGGATCAGGGGCATGGACCTAAACGCTCTCGCGGCGGCCGGGATCGGATCGGATCACGAGTGCACGACCGTGGACGAGGCCCGGGAAAAGATGCAGCGGGGACTGGTCATCATGTTGCGCGAGGCCACCGCCGCGCGCAACCTCCAGGACCTGCTGCCGCTGGTCACACCCGGGAACGCGTGGCGCTGCGTCTTCGTGACCGATGACCGCAACCCGAAGCACCTGCTCGCGGAGGGGCACATTGACTCGATGGTGCGACAGGCGATCGGGTTGGGACTCGATCCCTTGCTGGCCCTCCAGATCGCCAGCCTGAATCCTGCCGAGTGTTTCGGGCTGCGCGACCGTGGCGCCGTCGCGCCGGGCAGGCTCGCAGACCTGATCGTCTTCGACGACCTCCGGTCGCCGCGCCCCCGGCTGGTGTACCGTCACGGCCGCCTCGTGGCCCAGGACGGCGAGATGCTGCCCTACCAGCGGCCTGAGAAGCTGCCGATGCTTCGCGGCTCGATCAACGTGCTGCGCAGCAGCCTCCGCTTCGGCATACCCGCGCGCAGCCGCCGCGTGCGCGTGATCGAGCTTGTTCCGGATCAGCTAGTAACAGGAGCCGGTGAGACAGAGATCACCATCGTCAACGGCGAGGCGGTCACCGATCCCGAAAGGGATCTCATCAAGATTGCGGTGATCGAGCGGCACACTGGAAGCGGCCGGGTCGGCATGGGATTCGTGCGCGGCTTCGGGTTGAAGCGCGGAGCGCTGGCCTCGACCATCGCCCACGACGCGCACAACCTGATCGTCCTGGGCGCCTCCGACGAAGCCATGCGCGCGGCGGTGGAGCGCGTTCTCGAGATGCAGGGCGGGCTCGTGGCAGTTGATGGCGGGGAGATCACGTCGCTGCCCCTGCCCATAGCCGGTCTCATGTCAGACGAACCGCTCACCAGGGTCGCCGAAGGGCAGCGGGCATTGCTGGCGGCCGCCCAGCGCCTCGGGGTGCCCCTGGCGGACCCATTCATGACGCTGTCGTTCATGTCTCTGTCGGTAATCCCGGCCCTGAAACTCACCGATCGCGGACTGCTGGACGTGAACAGGTTCGAACTGGTCCCCCTGTTTCTCGACTGACGCCTGCGCGTGTTGTATCATCCCGGCATGACCAGCCAACTTCGCCCAACCACTTCCTCGCTGACCGCGGTGATCTTCGACATCGGCGGCACGTTGATATACCCTTCCACGACGGAGCATGACAACACCGAGCACCTGGTATCGTGGCTGCGATCGTCGGGCCGGCCATCGGAGTTGGGAACAGCGGTCCGCGAAGCCCGACGCTGGATGTGGGAGATGACCTGGACCACCGGCCGGCAGTACACCACGCAGGAGGCGATCCGCCGGGCGGTGGCTCAGATGGGCCTTGAGACGCCTGACGATGGGTTCGTCGAGGAAGCAGAGCGCGTCTTCTTTGGCCCCGAACTGAACGGGTACCGGGCATTCCCGGGCGCAGTGGAGATGCTGGAGCGGTTGAGCAAGGCCGGCATCAGGCTGGGAATAGTTTCGAATGCCTCTTCCCACTGGCTGATCGAGGAGATCGTCGAGCGGATGGGTTTCCGCCGGTACCTCGACCCGATCGTAACGTCCGCGGGGTTCGGACGCGTGAAACCCGACCCCGCGATCTTCCACTCCGTGCTCGACCGATGGGGCGTTGAGCCGGCGCGCGCCGCGATGGTCGGAGACACGCTGGAAGCCGACATCGGCGGAGGGCAAGGGGTCGGGATGCGCACGCTCTACGTGACGATGACGCCCAACCCTGACAACGTCAACCACCGCCACATCAGGCCCGATGCGGAGGCGGCGTCGTTGGAGGAAGCGACAAGGATCCTGCTGGCCTGGCAGGGAGCCTAGGCCGCGGCCTACGCGGCGCGCAGGGCCTGATCGAAGTCCGCGATCAGGTCCTCCACATCTTCCAGCCCGACCGAGACGCGGATCAGGCCGTCGGTTATCCCGGACCTCTCCCGATCTTCCCGAGGAATCCCCACGCTGCTCGTGGACGCCGGATGCGTAACAAGGGTCTCGTGGCCGCCCAGACTGACGGCCAGGCTGGCGATCCGCAGACTCTCGACCGTGCGCACGCCGGCCTCAAAGCCCCCCCGTGCTTCGAACGAGAGCATCCCGCCGAATCCGCGCATCTGCCTGACGGCAACGGCGTGGTCGGGATGTGACGGCATCCCCGGGTAGTGAACCTTCTCCACCCGCGGGTGGCTTGCCAGAAAGGCGGCCAGCCGCGCCGCGTTGTGGTTGTGCCGCTCTACCCGCAGCCCCAGCGTCCGCAGCCCGCGCACCAGCAGCCACGCCGCGAACGGATCGAGCACTGGACCGAGAGTCCGGAGCATGCGCGTGGCCCGCTTGATCAGCTCGCGCCGGCCCACGATCACTCCCGCGGTGACGTCGTGGTGACCGCCCAGGTACTTCGTCGCGCTGTGCACGACCAGGTCCGCCCCCTGCGCGATGGGCGTCTGATTGAACGGGGACGCGAAGGTGTTGTCGGCAATCGTAACCGCGCCGATCCGTCGCGCCATGTTTGTAATGGCCTCGATATCGGTAACCTGCATCAGTGGATTGTTGGGCGTCTCGATGTACAGCAGCTTCGTGTTGGGTCGCACGGCCCGCTCGTAGGCATCCGGGTCAACCGCGTCAATGAACGTGACCTCGACCCCGTGCTGCGGGGTCACTTCACGGAATAGGGTGAAGGTGGCCTGGTACACCGCGCGCGGGCAGACGACGTGCGCGCCGGGCTGGAGCACCGCCAGCGCCGCGGTGGAGATAGCCCCCATGCCCGACGCCGTGGCCAGCGCGTCCTCACCGCCTTCGAGTTCGGCCATCAGCTCCTCGAAGAGCCGCGTCGTGGGATTGCCCCAGCGCGTGTAGTACCAGCCGCTGCCCTCATCTGCCCCCAGTCGGGCGCCCTCGGCCATGGAGTCGAACTGAAAAGTTGTGGTTTGGTAGATCGGCGGGCTCACCGACTTAAGAGGGTCGCGAACCGTACCGCCGTGAATCGCGCGCGTCTGAAAGCCTGGGCTCTTGCTCATCGTCTGACCTCCACCGGGATCTCAGCCCGGCCCTGATTGAGTTCGGCGATCACGATCCCAACGAAGATCAGCGCGGCGCCCCACGCCTGGTGACCAACCAGGACCTCGTCCAGGATGAAGAACGCAGCGATCGCGGCCGCAACCGGCTCGAAGGCGAACATCAACCCGGTGTGGGCGGGGGTGGTGAAACGCTGGGCCCACGCCTGTATCAACAGCGCCGCCAGCGTTCCGGCAGCAGTCATGAACAGGATCATCCCCCACACCAGGGCGCTCGAGGTAGCCACCCCCGGAAGAGATCCCTCCATCAGCGCGGCCAGCACGCTCAGTACGGCGGCTACCACCACCTGCACCGTGGTCAGGGTTATCGTGTCGAGGACAGGCGCCAATCTTCCCATAATGGCAATGTGCATCGCGAAGCACACCGCGCACGCCAGGACCAGCAGATCGCCAACGTTGACGGCAAGCGAACCGTTAAGGGTCAGCAGCGCAAGTCCCACCGTGGCCGCGGCGATGCCCGTCATCACGCGCTGGTGCGGGACCCGCCGCATCCACACCGCCCAGATCACCGGCACCATGACCACTGATAGCCCGGTAATGAATCCGGCCTTTGAAGCGGTGGTTATTCTCAGCCCGATCTTTTGGAGGGCAAATCCCAGGAACAGCACCACGCCCAAAGCAGCTGCTGCCATCCAGTCGCGTCTGGCTGTCGCCACGGCACGGCGGAGCATCAAGGGGACGAGCACCATCGCCGCGATGGTGAACCGAACCGCCATGTATGCGAACGGTGTCAGGGTCTCCAGTACTATCTTGCCGAGCGGGAAGGTCAGGCCCCAGGCCGCCGCAACGGCCAGCAGGGCGAGATCCGCGGAGAGCCGGCGCATGCGGGATGGTTCGCTCATAACCCTACCATCATAGGAAATGGGGGAGCGGAATTCCAGGTGCGACTCGTGGCAGGCATCGCAACACCGAGGACGGAAACAGTACGCAGAGATGACGACTCCCGACGGCTGGATCGTCCTTGGCATCCTCATCGGAGCCCTGGTGGCCTTTGCCTGGGGACGCTTGCGCCCCGAGATCGTCGCCATGTCGGTCGTGCTGGCCCTCGGCCTGAGCGGGGTGGCCACTCCCGCCGCGGCGTTCGCCGGATTCGGCGACCCGGTCGTTATCACCATTGCCTGCCTCCTTATCGTCAGCGCGGCCCTGGAGCGCACCGGGGTGGCGGCGCTCTCCGCGCGCCTGCTCCTCCGCGCCGTGGGATCGCGCGAGGTAGCGCTCATCGTGGCATTGATGGCGATAGCCGGCGTGCTATCAGGGTTCATGAACCTGGTCGGCGCCGCGGCGATACTATTGCCCGTGGCACTCGCCCTCTGCCGTCAGACCGGGATCAGTCCTTCCCGTCTGCTGATGCCGCTGGCGATCGCCGCCCGGCAGGGAGGTTCCCTCACACTCATAGGCAAGGTCTCGAACCTGCTCGTGAGCGGGCTACTCGTTCAGGCGGGATATGCGCCGCTCTCGTTCTTCTCGTTCTTCCCGGTCGGCATCGCGATGCTGGCGGCAAGCATCATTTTCATGGCCACGCTGGGACGCAGGCTCCTTCCGGCACGGATGCCCGAGGGGGCGATGCCGCCGACAGGTCCCCGTCGGGATCTGCTGGAGACCTACCGGCTCCCCGAGCGTCTCTTTCGGATTCGCGTCGAGCGCGGGGGCGCGCTGGAAGGAAAGACGATCGCGCAGGCCTCACTGGGCGAGTCATTTGGGATGACCGTGCTGGCGATCATGCGCGGCAAGAGTAACACATGGGCGCCGGGGCCCAATGAGCTTCTGCTGCCGGGAGACATTCTGCTGGCCGGCGCGCGCCCCGAGGAGGTGGAACGGCTCCGGCGTCTCGGTCCCCTCGCCGTTGAACCCGAACCGGCCCAGGACCGCGGCGTGTTGGAATCCGACACGGTGGGCCTTGCCGAGGTGGTGATAGCTCCCCGCTCAGACCTGGCCGGCAAGAGTCTCGGCGACGCCTTGCTGCTCCAGGGGCCGCACGAGCGGCTCCGGTCCATCGGGCAGGATTCGGATTTCGTCTCGCTCGATGAGTCACCGCCCCTCCGCAGCACGCAGGTCCCGTACGCGCTGCTCGCATTGGGAGTGGTGATCCTGTCCGGCGCCACGGGCGTCGTGCAGGTGAGCCTGGCCGCGGTGCTGGCGGCGGGCATCGTGGTCATTGGCGGCTGCGTGAAGGTATCTGAGGCGCCCCAGGTAGTGGACTGGACCACTGTCATCGTAGTTGGCAGCCTGCTCCCGCTGGGGGCCGCACTGCACACGACCGGGGCCGCATCAGCGGTCGCGGGCGCAGTGCTGCCGCTGGCCGGGGACGCGCCCTTCACGGTCCTTGCGGCGACTTGCCTGGCCACCTTTGTCGTCGGGCAGTTCGTGCCTGCCATCCCCACGACGATACTGATGGCGCCGATTGCGCTCAGCGCCGCCACCAAGCTGGGCGTCAACCCGGCCCCCTTCATGATCACGGTTGCGGCGGCAACCTCGGTCACCCTGCTGACGCCGATCAGCCATCCCGTCAGCATGATGGTCATGGTGCCCGGCGGATACCGGTTCGGCGACTACTCGCGGGTCGGCGCTCCGCTGGCGCTGCTGCTGGGCGCGACGCTGCTGGCGGTAGTGTTTGCCGTGTGGCGGTTCTAGAGGGAGCCGCCGCACGCCCAGAGAAGAACGGAGCGGCCATGCGTCTGGGAGCGCACGTGTCCATTAGTGGATCACTGGACTCGGCGGTTGACCGGGCGGTGGCGATCGGCTGCGACTGCCTGCAGATCTTCTACGGATCGCCGCGGCAGTGGCGGCAGAGCGCCTTCCCCGATGACGCGATCGAGCGGTTCATCCATAAGCGACGCGCCGCTGGCCTCGACCCGTTGGTCGCGCACGCCGCCTACCTGGTGAATCCGGGCACGCCGGACCGCAATCTCCGCCGAAGGTCCATCGCCTCGCTGCTGGCCACGCTGCGCGGCGTCGAGCGGCTGGAGGGCCTGGGTGCCATCACGCACCTCGGCAGCCGCCTGTCCTCGCCGAGGGGCGCGGCGCTGCGCCGGATAGCCACCGCGGTACGGCAGATCCTTGGCGCCAGCGAGCGTGCCATGGTGCTCCTTGAGAACAGCGCCGGGTCCGGCGGCACGCTGGGCGCAACGCTTGACGATCTGGCCGCGGTGCTGGACGGAGTTCACGGCCACCCCAGGGTTGGCGTTTGCCTGGATACCGCGCACCTGTTCGCGTCGGGCTGGAACCTGAGGACGCCCGATGGGGTCGAGGAGATGGTCGGAGCAGCGGACCGGGCCGTGGGCTGGGACCGCGTGCGCGTGCTCCACCTGAACGACTCGGTGGGCGCCCTGGGATCGCGCCGCGATCGCCACGCGAACATCGGCGAAGGCCTGATCGGGTCGCGCGGGTTTCGGGCGATCCTGGCGCACCCGCGTCTCCGTGCCCTGCCTGGCATCATCGAGACGCCCGGTTTCGACAACGCGGGTCCGGACGCCAAGAACCTGGCGCGCCTCAGGCGCCTGGCTGGCAAAGGAGGTCAGAGATGGAAGCCGACCGGTTCGTTGAGGTGATGGGCGCGCGCGTCCGTTACCGCGTCGAGGGCAGCGGTCCGCCCGCCGTCCTGATCCACGGCATCGGGGCCTCCCTGGAGTTCTGGCAGTGGACAACTCCGGCGCTGCGCGAGCGTTACACCACGATCGCGCTTGATTTCCCTGGGTTCGGGCTGTCGGATCCGATCGCCGAAACCACCACGCCCGAGGGCGCGGCCCGCGCCACCCTGGCGTTCATGGACGCCGTGGGAGTCCAGAAGGCGGTGATCATCGGCTCGTCGCTGGGCGGCGCGATCGCCACGCTGACGGCCGGGACCGCGCCGGACCGGTGCAGCGCGCTGGTGCTGGCCGGCCCAGCCGGGTTCGGAACAGGGGTGATCCTGACCTTCCGCCTGATGACGGCGCGCTGGGTAGGCGAGGCGGTGCTCGCGCTCATCCGGCGGTATCCGCGCCTGGGGCTCCGCGACGCCTTCGCGGACCAGCGCCGCATCCCCGAGGTCCTGGTCGAGGTCACCCAGCGCAACGCCGCCCGCCTGGTGACGGCCGAGACCTTCTTGAAGACACTCCGGGCTTCGGTAACGCTGCGGGGCATACGGCCGGGAATCGTGGAGCAGGCCAGGGCGGTCGCCGCGCGCATAACGGCGCCCACCCTGATCGTCTGGGGTACCCGCGATCGTGTCATCCAGCCGGACCAGGCGGACATCGCGGGCCGGACGATCCCGGGCGCGCAGGTGCTCATAATGCCAGGGATCGGCCACTTGCCGTTCATCGAGGACGCCGCCGCGTTCAACGCGGCCATGACCGCCTTCCTGGCCGGCGTGACAGGGGCGGGCGGGTGACCGGCATCCCCTGCACCCAGCATACCGACCGACTGGCGCTGGCCTACTGTTCGGGGTGTGGCAAGGCGTTGTGCGGAAGTTGCGTGGTCCGGCTCAGCATGGGCAATTACTGCGCGGCGTGCGCCGAGACACCCGACCTCCGGCCCCGTAGGACCCGCGGCCGGAGCGGCCGGACGTGGCTTTGGGTCGGGATTGCGGTGCTGGCCCTTGTTGCTTACGTGGTCTCAAGACTCTTCTGAAAGGAGAAGACCGTGTTCACGACGATTCTCTACCCTACGGACGGGTCCGAGCACGCTCGCAAGGCGCTGACCATCGCCGCCGGCATCGCCCGCCGCTACGGCGCGACCGTGGTCGTGCTGGCAGCCTTCGAGCCCCTGCCCAGGGATCTAGGGTCGCCCTACCTGGAGGAGCTCATGACGAAGCGGCTGGCGGCGAGCGAGGCGCTTGTTAGGGAGGCGGCAAAGTTCCTGGAGGAAGAGGGTGTCGCCTACGAGGAGTCGGTGCTGGAAGGCCCTGCTGCTCACGCCATCCTGGACGTGGCGCGCGCCCGCGGATGCGACCTGATCGTAATGGGCTCGCGCGGGCTGGGCAGGATTGGCGTGGCGCTGCTGGGATCCGTCAGCACGCGTGTGATCCACGAGGCGCACTGTCCGGTACTGGTTGTTCGGTAGTCGCACACGAGAAGGAGGCATGCAGATGACGCGGTGGAAAGCGCTCCCGGTTCTTCTGGTAGTGGTGGCCCTGCTGGCCATGGGTGCCGGCAGCGGCGGCGCGGGCCCGGCGCGCGGGGGCACGCTCACGATGGTGATCGGCTCGGATCCTCCCTCGCTCGACCCGCACCGCACGCCGTCGGTCAACATCACGCACGCGGTGATGTACGAAACCCTGGTGACCGTGGACCGGCGCACCGGCGAGTTCATCCCCGGGCTGGCCGAGTCCTGGGAGATCTCCCAGGACGGTACTGCAATCACCTTCAAGCTCAAGCGGGGGGTGAAGTTCCACGACGGCACCCCGTTCAACGCGGCCGCGGTCAAGACCACGTTCGACCGCCTGGTGAGCAAGGAGACGAACGCGCCGGGCGCCTCCTGGGTCGGCACGTTGACGCGAACCGATGTGGTGGACGACCTCACCGTGCGGCTGATCTTCTCCAAGCCGTACGCGCCGATCTTCTCGTCGCTGCGCATCTCGTTCCTGGCGATCCTTTCCCCGACGGCCATCGCGAAGATGGGCGCCGACTACGGGCAGAACCCGGTCGGAACCGGACCGTTCCGGTTCAAGCAGTGGATTCCAAACGACCGGATCGTCTATGAGCGGAATCCCGACTACGCTTGGGGACCCGCGCACTACAAGAACCGCGGCGCGCCCAACTTTGATCAGCTCATCATCCGGATCGTACCCGACGAGTCCACGAGGGTGATCGCGTTCGAGCGGGGCGACATTGACATCCTGCCTGGCGCACCTGCCCGCGATGCCAGGCGCATGATGCGCGAGGGCAAGTTCCCGTTCATCCAGATCCCCACCACGAGCGGCACCTACCTGGGCCTGAACGTCAAGAAGCCGCCCATCAACGACGTGCGCGTGCGCCGGGCCATCGGGCACGCGATCAACACCGACGAGGTCGCGCGCATCGCGCTGGAGGGCCTGGCGGTGCCGATGATGAGTCCGATCGCGCCGACGATCTGGGGCTACTGGGATGGCGTGAAGCAGTTCGCGCTCAACCACGACCCCGATCGCGCCAGGGCACTGCTGGCCGAGGCCGGCTACCGGCCGGGGCCGGGCGGGGCGATGATGAAGGACGGCAGGCAGGTGGAGTTCACGGTCTGGACCTACGCCCGCATGACCAATGTACGCGTGGCCGTTGTCCTGCAGTCGCAGCTACGGACGGCCGGCATCAAGCTAAACATCGAGCAGATGGAGCCCGCGACGCTCCTGGCCTCAACCCAGCGCGGCGAGCACGACGCGATTCTGATCTCGTACGGGTGGCCGGACGCCGACATCCTCTACTACTTCTTCCACAGCAGCCGGCTGGCGACGACCAACCGCGTGCACTACGTCAACGCTCAGGTGGACAAACTGCTCGAGGACGGTCAGACAACGGTGGATACGGCCAAGCGGCTCGAGGTCTACAAGCAGCTCCAGCGGATTCTGCTGGCGGAAGTGCCCTGGGTGCCGCTGGCGTCGGAGCTTTCGGTCAACTTCAATCAATCGTACGTTCAGGACGTCTACTACGATAAGTTCGGGAACCTGCTGTTGTTGGACGCGTACCGGACGCGGTAGGTGATCGGGCGGCAGGCAGTCCGAGGCGGGATCGAGTGAACTGAGCCGTGCTTCGCTACGTGACCAGGCGGCTGCTGCACTTGATCCCCGTTCTTCTGGGGATCTCGTTCCTGGTGTTCCTGCTGGTCCATCTGGTCCCGGGGGATCCGGTGCGCGTCATGCTGGCGGACGCCGGATCCACGGAGCAGGTGGAGCGGATGCGCCGGCAGCTTGGCCTGGACCGGCCGATCCACGTTCAGTACGCCTCGTTCGTCGTGCGCGCCGTGCAGGGGGACTTCGGACGGTCCATCCATACGCGCCGGCCGGTGGCGCAGGAGGTGGCGTTCCGGATTCCCTACACGGTGCGCATGGCGGTGGCGGCCACGCTCGTCGCGGTGGCGCTGGGAGTCGTGCTGGGCGCGATCGCGGCGATGCACCACCAGTCGGCGCTCGACTACGGCACCATGGTGGTCGCGCTGGCGGGCGTTTCCCTGCCGAACTTCTGGCTTGGCCTGGTGCTCATCCTCGTGTTCTCCCTCCACCTGCGGTGGCTGCCCCCGGCCGGCGCGGACAGTTGGCTGCACCTGATCCTGCCCGCGGTCACGCTGGGCACCAGTTCCTCCGCCATCATCGCCCGCCTGACCCGCTCGTCCATGCTGGAGGTGCTGCGCCAGGACTACATCCGGACTGCGCGCGCCAAGGGCGTGGGCCCCCGCCGGCTCGTGTACCGGCACGCGCTCAAGAACGCGATGATACCGGTGGTCTCGATCGTCGGGATGCAGTTTGCCAGTCTGCTGGGCGGCGCGGTTATCGTCGAGACCGTGTTCGGGTGGCCCGGGATAGGCCGGCTGGCGGTGGACGCGATCTTCACCCGTGACATTCCCGTGATCCAGGCGGTGGTGCTGGTGGCGGCGGTGATCTTCGTCTTCATGAACCTGCTGGTGGATCTGCTCTACGGCTTGCTGGATCCCCGTATCCGGTACGGATGATGGACGCCGGGCGATCGCACTGGGCGATCGGATTCAGCCGGATGCGCCGCAACCGCGGCGCCGCGGCCGGCGCGATCATCGTGCTGCTGTTCATCGCGGCCTCGGCGCTGGCGCCGTGGCTGACCGACGACGATCCAATACAGGTGCAGTTCGACCAGCGCTTTGCGCCGCCGTCGGTGCGGCACCCACTGGGCACCGACTCGTTCGGCCGGGACCTGTTCAGCCGCGTGCTCTACGGCGGCCGGCTCTCGCTCTCGGTGGGGTTGATCGCCATCGCCATATCGGACGCGATAGGCATCCCGCTCGGGCTCATCTCCGGGTACCGGGGGGGACGGTTTGACGACGTCGTGATGCGGATCGTGGACTTGTGGCTGGCGTTTCCCGGCCTGCTGGTGGCGATCGCGATCGTGGCCGTCCTCGGCCCAGGTCTGCAAAACGTCATGATTGCCATTGGGATCGGCGGCATCCCCGGACTGGTGCGGCTGGTGCGCGGCAACGTGCTCTCCGTGCGGGAGCAGGAGTTCGTGGACGCGGCGCGTGCAACCGGAGGCGGCGACGCGCACATCGTGCGCGCGCACATCTTCCCCAACGTGCTGGCCCCGATCGTTGTGCTCACCACGCTGCGCCTGGCCGGCGCGATCCTCTCGGGGGTGGGCCTCAGCTTCCTGGGCCTGGGCGCGCAGCCACCGTCCCCGGAGTGGGGTGCGATCGTCGCCGAGGGAAGGGCCTACCTGCGCGAGGCGTGGTGGGTCTCCACGCTGCCCGGCGTGGCGATCTTCATGACGGTAATAGGGTTCAACCTGCTGGGCGACGGCCTGCGGGACGCGTTCGACCCGCGCCTGAGGTAGCCAGCGCGCACGCCACCAGGTACCCGGCCACGACAGGGTCCAGCACCGGCACACCCAGGGCGTCCTGCAGCCGCGATGCGGTCCCTGCCAGGGCCGCGCACCCCAGTATGATCGCGCCGGCGCGATCCTCGTCGCGGGCAAGGAGCGCTTCCCTGTGGATCGCCCGGTAGCAGGCCTCCGGATCGTCCTGGATCGCCTGGACCGATAGCTCGATGGACCTCCAGGCGCAGATGCGGTGCGCCATCCCGGTGTGGCGCGCGTTCTGCTCCATCTTCGGCAGCCACTTCCAGTCCCCGATCAGCACGGCCAGGCGCGGGGTGAGGAAGCCGCCCAGCATGAGGCTCGCCTCCGCGATCCCGACGACCGGGACCTCCAGCACCTCACGCAGCTCCCACATCCCGGGATCGTAGA